>JAPLFX010000236.1 GCA_026390445.1 Pseudomonadota bacterium | reverse complement strand
GACCGCCGGCGACATACTTTGATAATCGCGCGCAGCAGCAGTGGAAAAGTCAAGCGCCGCTGGCGCCGCCTGATTGGTCGGGTCGCCGTCGGTCAGGAACACGCCCAGTAAGCTATTCATGGGCGCAGTAATGCTCGACTTACCAAGGACGGAACCGAGTTGATGCGAGCGAATCATCTGCAAATCGCCATTTGCATCGTAGAGAGGCTCAGACCTTGAATAGCTAACCCCGCCGTAGACTTCAAAATAAAGCACCGCACCAGCCTTAACGCAGCTGGTATTCGTCGGTGTCACGAGCACCGGTTCCTGGGCCGGCATCGTGTCTGTCGGCGTTTGCGGGTCTCCAGACTGCAACGTGTAGGTCAGTGATGCACTGCCGGCCGTTCCGCTCAAATAGGGATTGGCGGTGGCGGGAACGAAGTAGTTCTGGCTACACGGCTGCAGCGTCGATGGAATCGGTACCGGTCCATTGACCGTCGAGATGGTGGTGGCCGGTCCCGACGTGCGCGCCGACGGGAAGCTCTGGGCCAGCGTGCTTATGATATTGGCTATTCCGTTGGACGACTGGTTTGCCGTAGCTACCTGCGGACGCGGTCCTGCAACTCCTCCAGCATTGTTCGCATCGACGCCATTGGACCCACCTGGCCCGGTCTTAGTCGATGGTAGAACATCAGTACCAGAGGGTCCCGCAGATGGAGTCTTCCCAGCTTGACCATCGACGCCCTTCGACGTTGGCGTCGTAGCATGAAACAGCGCGGTGCCGCACGCATAGATCAAGATCGTCGGCAACAGCGGGAGGAGCTTCAACAACTTTGAAGGGTGCATGGTCGTGTTTCTCTATGGGTGGTGGTTGGGCCGACTGGATCAGTCCAACTCTCGACAAATCGTTGCCCCCTTATCGGCATTTCGCAGAAAAACTTTAGCAAAAAGATGATATTTTTGCTTTTTGACCAAATTGAGTCAATGGCGTGGCCCACCATGCGCACAAAAAAAGTAACTGCGGGGCGCGCTGCTCAGGCACATATCTCAACGTTTATAGAGGTTTTATCCGTTCACCGGAGCTGACAGCCATGTTCGCCGCAGGTACACGGCCTGGTGGCGATAGGCTTGCTGTCAGCTCCTAGGTCGATCATTTGGTCTCTGGCGTAGATCGTGAGCAGCTCGATTCCTGCTCTGGAACGCAGGCCGGGACAACAACACTCTCGGTTTCGCCGGTGAAGTTCGCTGGACCCTGATAGACGATATGGCAGGTGCGCGGCAAGATGGAGTCTCTAAAGCATTGATCAAAGGCGTAGTGACAAGCACGGTCCATCGCATAGTCACCCCAGGCGCGCCCGACATACTCGGCGCCCCGGAGATTACGCACGACGCAAGTCGCATCGCCAGGGTACGTCAGCGCAGGAGTCGCCTCATCCAGCGCAGATTCGGCCATTGCCGCAGCTGAGAAGGCGGTAGAGAGATAGGACGCAGCTATCAGCGCGACGCCAGTCGTCCTCAGCTGACCGACCAAGCCCAAACAACCGCAAGCAATCTTCTTCATGACTTCGTCTCCAATGGTTGAATTAAACGACCGCCGACCCACGCAAGGTGGGGGGCAACATTCGGTAGTAGGGTCTTAGCAAGCCCTCGTAAGACAAATAGAAGCACGAATAGGCGAAAAGTTCATCGTGTCAAAGTGGCAGGTCCACCGACTCATTCGTGACATGACCCAAGCTTCATGTCCCTGCGGCACAGGAGCATCAAGCACATCAGCGCACGCGATGGTCGTCCTGATGCTCCTCGCCGCGGATATCACCGCACCGGAGACTTCACCGCAGCCCTAAGATTCGGCCGCTCGCTGCTACCATCCGGCTTGCGCCCCTCCCCCTGCGCCACCAAACTGCGACCGCACAGCCAACACTGATGCGGCTCCAGGCCAAATAAGGCCTCGATCGACGGCCTTATATCCAGGTGCGTGGTGATGCCGCTTGGGGGCGCAAAAGCCACCGGCTGACTCGCCAGCGGGCAACCCGCATACATCATGACAAGGCCCGAATAGGGGTGACCGTTGCTGTGCGTGGACCAATGATGACCCAAGCCGCGGCCGTGGTCGGTCGTGACGATGATGCAGGTCTGGCGACCATACTCACCCATGGTGGCAAGTTTATCGACCAGACCTTTGAGCCACTGGTCATAGTTCTGCAGGGCCTCGACATAATGTCCGTATTCGACTTGATGGCCCCAGCCATCGGCGTCGTCGAGTGAGATATAGAGCAAACGCGGCTGATGCTGATCCAGGTAATTCATCGCACCACGCCAGGTGTAGCGATCAAAGCGGGCATCACTCCACGGGGGCGGATCCTTTTTACTTTGGCTAAAGAGCTCTTGGGTGGCGCTGTCACTGGGATCATCGGTACCACGGGCCAGTGCATCGACCTGCCCGGCGTTGACGAAGGTGGCGCCGACTTCTGACTCAACAGCCCTGGCAATCCCCTCCCACGACGCAAAGGTCGCGACCTGATCCTTGGTCAGTCCCAGGCCAAGACGCAGGCGTTCGAGAAAGGTTAGCGTGCTTTGCCGCGGGCATTCGTTGTCTTCGCAGAGCTGTGGACTTCCCGCAAAGATCCCCAGGTAGGCCGGCATGCTGATGAAGGATAGGTTGGCGATGGTCATGTAATCGCCGTGTTCGGTATTGCCGTACACTTGTCCCAACGGAGCAAGGTTATGCCAAAAATAAGGCAGCAACTGTTTCGGCGCGTCCGGCATCAAGCCAGGGTCGGCATGGCCTAAAAATTCATCGATACGTACGCCGTCCCAGGTGATCAAGATGACATTGCGTCCGGAATCAGTAGCCGCGATCTGACTAGCAGGAGCGGGTTTACTGCCGTAGCCGAGGGCCACGGCGAGGACGGCGATGGATATCATCAGGGCTAACCCAAAGCGACGCTTGGACGGTAGCAATCTGCGCATCATCATGGCTCCCAAACGTTATATCTTGGCCGTGGAGATGGGCCGCAAGACAACGATCCACTCATCTCGTTCAAAGATCGCCAGCGACCGCGTCCGCCATGCGGTCAGCCAAGCGGCCTCACCGTCGGACTCTAGGTGCTGCATTCGCCAACGGCGCCAGGGATGCACTCGCACGGTGACCTGCGGATGCTTCGTGCGAAAATCATCGATTGCAGCAAGTTGCTCCGGGTCAGGAACGGTCACCGCCACAGGACCTCCGTCCAGTATCGACTCTAACTGACTTAGCGAGTAGAGCCCGGAGGTCGGCATGCCTAGCATAAAACTCTGGAGACCCGTTTCACTCCATAGATATTTGTTTAAATTAGCGTGGTGGACGACCGCGGTCACGGCGTCAAGATGTAGCGACCTTGCGTCCGCCTCTTCATGGGCTTCCAAGGCGACTAAGGCAGGTCCAATGCCGGTATAAAGAGCGAGGAATGCGGCTAGCAATTGCAACACTTGCCATCTTGGGCTAGCCGTTAGGGCCGCGCTTACTAGCACTAAGGCCGATAGCCAGAGTCCACCCAAAATCAACGCACTGGTCGAGGCTCCCCACCACGGCGGAAACGGCGAAAAGCGAGTGATGATCAAAGTCATTGCTGCAGCGATGAGGGCGATTAAAATGGCCATGCCAGAAAAGGCTATAGCGAAGGCCCGCCTAGCCCGCGGCCTCGCCAAGTGCCAAGCAACTCCAACCGCTAAGGCTACCGCAGGCAAAACCGGCAGGATGTAGATGCCGCTTCGCGAGGGATGAATGAGAAAAAAGCTCACCGTAGGCAACGTCATGCACAGAGACAACCATAGCAGTCGCTTCGCTGCATTTAGATCTAGCTGGTCTACCGAATTAAGGCGCTGACGCTGTTCTGGGCCAAGCTTGTAGCGGCAAGCAATCCACAGGGCTGCCAACAAGAGTGGCAACCAGGGCATGATATGCGACGATATTAAGGGCCAAACGGCATCGCTGATACTGACCCCGTTAGCGATCTTGCCAAAGGTTTCGCGTTCGATATAGCTTGCAACAAATGCGCTGCGATCAAAGATCAGTGCCGGTGCATAACCGAGTCCACAGGCGGCCACCCCGAGCACCGCAGCGAGCCAATTGACTGGCCTTTTGACGATGGTTTTAAGCTCGCTAGTGCAGGCCCAAAAGAGCAGGGCGGATAACCCAAGCAGCACGCTATGAACTGGCGACTTCAACTGCCCGGCCAGGCCCGCAACCAACATGGCCAACAAGCGACCTTTGTCTCCAGCTGCGCCCCTGGGTGCCAGTCCCAGGAGCGCCATAAACACTGCATAGGCAGCGATCAACATCGCTTCCATTTGGCCAGCCAAAGCATGGGCGTAGCTGCCACCAGCAAAGACCACCAGGCCTGGCACCAGTAATTCCGTGGCGCGGTCACCGCCACCGTCAAAGCGCCGGAGAAGTTGCCAGAGCGCCACAGCGGCTAACATAAATGCCAAGAGATTCATGTAGGTGATGGCAAGAGGAGCTGTTGCGCCAAAAAGGTGCATTCCGATGCGCATGAGCAGGTAATACAGTGGGCCCTTGTAGTAGTTCGCGTCGCCAAAGAGCGACTGCCGATACCAAGTCCCGTTCTGCGCCATCTCAATCGCTTGGGCGATATAGACCTTTTCGTCCCCAGTCGAGCGCAGTGGCAAGCGCAGCATCACTGGCAGGTAAGCGAGCAGTATAAACACGAGGACCAGGCCGATTCCGCCCCATCCGGTGCCGAACTGAGCCATGCTTCGCACTACCTTGGAGGAATCTCTTTTAATCGGTTGCCTGCACTGACTTAGTGACTTTGACCTCGGCCCATAGGTGAAGCTAGCAACCGAGGCATACGGCGACAAGGCGATTAGGGTTAGGATTTGACAAATTTATGACAAGGAATGACAGCAACATAAACTCTTCATTAAGTTTGCAAGATTCCATCAAGAAAAGTTGACAAGCACATTCATCGACGCCGAAATGGCACGACTAGGACTTGCGACGTCTCTTGATCTGGTCAGGTTCGCAGCAAAGCTTACTGAAAAGGTCTTCCTCGACTAAATAGCGCCGTGGGCTGATCCATGGATTGAAGACAAGGTAAGGGTTTTTGTCTCCAGTCGCGAGCATGTAGATCGATTCACCGGGGACATAACGATTAACGTACCTGTCTCCAGAGGTGTAGGTGACGATATGGTATTCGATGTAATCGGCACAAAAAGCAAGAATGCTGGGTACATCTTTACATCGAAAGGATCCAATTTGTCCAAACGGTTCAAGCCCAAGCCATGTCAGCTCGTCGTTGTCGATAATGATCTTCACCAAATTGTTGAAGACATCGCTATCTAGCGTCAATTCGACACGGTTTTGGTTTGCCACGGCTGCCAAGTTTCGTCTCCCTCCTGGCGAAGCTATCGGTCGGACGGGCTCCTATCCTTAGGGGCCTCGGTGCATCGTGGTCAGATAAAAGTTAACAGTCGGGGATATAGTCGGGAAAATTCAGTGCTATAGCTCTCCAAACGAGGGAACGTCGCCTGGAATCCAACATCTTATTGCATTTACTGCGGTCGTGTGATGCTCCGCGAGGATAGGATCGCTATAAAGCGGCGTGTAGTAGCTGCTCGTCATCGCCCAAGGTAACGCCGACCAACGTTCCGCCGTGGTCAAGTTCTATCGCGAGTCGAGCCGCCTAGCGCTTGAACAGTTCGGTGCGTGGTGTCTAATGCTTCAACAACCGCAATCGATCACGCCGCCATTAAAATATCGTTATTTCGAGGGCCTACGCCTGCCGACGGGAGTACCTAAGCTGGAATGCCTTTTGCAAGAACAATGCTATCAAAGCACCGCCGTCTATCGTTCCTATCGTTCACCAAGGTCATACTAGAGATCGACCGTGATCAGGGAGAGCATCCATGAGTATCCGCGACACCTTCGTTGCCGAGAGTCGTTCTGTCTTCACTCAGGTGACCCGCGTTGCGACCTACGGGGTCCTGGCGCTCAGTCTGGCGTGCTCACCAAGCATGGGCTCCAAGATTGCATCAAGCGGCAGCGCCGATGCGTCAGCCAGCTTCAAAAGCGGCAACACCGTGTGGACGACGCCGGTCAAGAGCCAGGGCACTATCGGCTTCTGCTGGTCTTACTCGACCATGGCGTTGTTTGAAAATCTCCATAGGCTGCGCACCGGCGCCGACCTTGCCTTGTCGCCGGAAGCGTTGGGGTTCTATCACTATATTGATATCCTCAAAGGTCAGATCGCCAACGACATGGACGACCATGCGATCTATGACATGGCTGAGCACTTGGACGCGGGTGATGTCGATGGGAGTTTATTTAGCGATACCGAATTCGCCGGCCCGCTGACGCTGCTTAGCCGCCACGGCGTGATGCCCGAGGTCGCCTTCCCGGTCAAATTTAGCAGTAATGACCGGGCGGTGCAATTCGCCCCGCGTTCCAGCAAGTCACCGAAACCAGACTCGAGTGGCTACACACCGGAGGCCTTGTTTCACCATGAGCTCGCCGACAATCTTCGCTATCTCCTGGAGACCAAAGGCCTCGACTATCTCAAAGGTCTATCGGAGCCCGATATCATCAACGAACTGATGATCTCGCGCTACAACGTCAACTTCCTGCATGCGCCTCCTAGTTCGTTTGATTACGAGGGCCGAACCTACACAGCACAGAGTTTTCTGACCGACTACCTGATGATCGACGTGAATGCCTTGACCGTGAAGATGTTTAAGTCCGACGGCGCGCTCCCTTCCAACGTTACGGGAGCTGATTTGCCGACCTTCTACAGTGACGTCAACGCCAATTTGCAGGCAGGCATCGCTGTGCCGGTGGCCCTGGCGGTCGTGGTTAATCGTTGGTACAAGGGCGAAATCGCCACCAACCCCATCAACCAGGACCAGGTTGCCAAGGAGCAAAAAGAGCTCAACGATGCGCAAGCCAAGGTCAGCGCTTACTTGCAAACCCACAATGGCGTCGAGCCCAGCTCGGACACTCAGGACCCGACCGACATCGACTACCTCCAGTCCAAGTATCTCATCAACGAGTACTCTTCGCCGAACAGCTTCAAACGCGCCGGTGCCCATGCGATGACCGTGATCGGTCCGATCAAGCAGCAAGTCACCCAAGGCGCCGATGCCGACAAGCTGATCCTGAAGAATAGTTGGGGTGTAGCCGGCTCCGTCGCGAATTCGCCAGACGGCCTATGGACCATCGAGCAGGGCTACATTAAGAAGTCAGCAGAAACAATGTTTCTGCAGTACGTCGTTCCCAGAACTCCAGGCGTGGCACCCTTCCTGCCCGCCGCCAACTACCACCGCTAACCGGGGGTAAAGAAGGTCGGACATTTGCCGGCAAGCGAGCGCCTGATTCGCCTTCTAAGCCATTGACGTTCTGATCATTGGTACGGGACGAGGCGCCCGTACCCTCGTCACCACACCAACACATTCAAAATGAGCGTCACGATCGTCGCCAAGATCGCATAAAAACCCGGTGCCTTGTACCACGGTGCCTTGACGCTCACTTCGTCGGTAAGACCATAGACCAGTCCCTTAAGCTCAGACTCTGGACGCGGCGCACTGGAGAAGCTGACGGCAATCGTGACGACAAAGCAGACGACAAAGGCAACGATCGCAATAAAGAAGGACTGCGCCATCGCCGTCGAAAAATGGAACAGCGAAAAGCCCAGCCAGCCGCCCTTGCCTTCGGCGATCGACGCGCCATGGGCAAAGAAGGCGCAGGCGGTCCCGACCATCAGCCCGCTAAAAGCCCCGCGACCGGTCGGGCGTTTGGCTGACATACCGAGGAGAAAGACTGCGAACAGCGGTGCGTTGACAAAACCAAACACGAGCTGCAGCAGGTCCATGATGTTGTTGTAGCCACGGGCGACATAGGCTGTGCCAATCGATAAGGCAATGCCGAGGATGGTGACGATCTTGCCGACTTTGAGGTAGTGCTGGTCGCTGGCCTTTGGTTTGACGAAGGTCTCGTAGAGATCATAAACAACGACCGAATTAAAGGCGGTGACGTTGCCCGCCATGCCTGACATGAAAGATGCGAGCAGCGCCGTCAAACCGATGCCGAGTAAACCATGTGGGTAATAGTGGGCGAGCAGACTAGGCAGGGTTAAGTCAAAGTCGGTGCGGCCGTCAGGTTTGAGCGGAATGGCAAAAGAGGCACCGGTCTTCAACAGAACGATCGCAATCAGGCCGGGAAGAATGGTGATGATCGGCAGCAGGGCTTTGGGAAAGGTCGCGATCACCGGCGTCGTCTGCGCCGTGCCGAGCGAGCGTGCGGCCATGGCGCGTTGGATGACGAGGTAGTCGGTACACCAGTAGCCAAAGGAGAGAAAGAAGCCAAGGCCGAGGATCAAACTGCCAGCGTTGACGCCCATCGGGTTGGCTTCGGCGCTGCCGGTATAGGCCCAAATGTGGGTCATGTTGGCCGGCAAGGCGGAGGTGATGGCGTCCCAGCCGCCGATCTGCGCCAATCCGGCGACGACGACCGGGGCAATGCCAAAGACGATGAGACAGAACTGCAGCACTTCGTTGTAGATGGCACTGGTGAGGCCACCGACATAGGTATACGCCATGACGATCAAGGCGGCCGAAAAGACGCAGAGGTTAAAGTCCCACTTGAGGAGGGCTTCGAGCAGGATCGCCAGTGCATAGAGCGAGACCCCCGAAGAAAACACCGTCATGATGGCAAACGTCAGGGCGTTGAAGGCTCGCGTCTTCTCGTCAAAGCGCAGGGCCAGATACTCGGGAACCGAGCGCGCCCGACTGCCATAATAGAACGGCATCATAAACAGGCCGAGAAAGAGCATCGCTGGGATCGCTCCGACCCAATAAAAATGCGCCGTCATAGCGCCGTATTTGGCGCCCGAGGCGCACATGCCGATCAACTCCTGGGCGCCCAAATTCGCTGAAATAAACGCCAAGCTAGCGATCCATAGCGGCGTACTGCGGCCACTGAGGAGAAAATCACCGGCGGTCTTGACCTTCATCTTGGCGACGAGTCCCACGCCGATCACAAACAAGAAATAAATACCGATCAAGGCATAGTCGACGAAGTGTAATTGCATGGCGCGGGTGGATCCTCAGTGATGGTCTCGGCGATGGACGTTGGCGATTTCTTTGACCTGGTCGTTGACCCGGACGACGAACTAGTGCCCGCCCGTCGCTGGAGCGGGTGTCAGGACGCTCAAGAGCAGCATCGCCACGGCAAACACCAGCATGGCCAGACCGGAGCCGAGGTTGAGGTTGGCGACGCTCAGTTGAATCGGGCCATCGATCAGACCTTGCGCCGTCAGCACGCCGCCGGTGGTGAGAAAAAACAGGCCGATGATGAAGCGCAGGTCCTGAAGCAGTAGCCCCATGGAATTCCCTTCTGACTAAAAGTGGTCTGGTCTCTGGCCGCAACTTAGCACTTTTTTAACGGTTGGAAAGCTAGAGATTAAAGCTTAACTTTAAGGATGAGGCGCGGCCTTTGACGCTCTCGCTGCGCCTCCACCTGAAACTGTTAGTTACTGAAACTATTAAAGAAATATAGGATGTCACGGCGATGCTTAAGTCCCCGAAAAAGCCATTTTCTAGGGTTAAAAAGACCTGCCTTGGTGCCGTCCTCGCGGCGAGCTGCTGGGCCGCCGCCAGTGCTTGGGGTGCCGAACCGGCAGCCGATGCGCCCAAGGCCGAAGACGCCGACAAGCCGGAATACACCAAGCGCGGCGCCTATGCCGGCGGCGCGCAGCATCCAGCACCATGCGAACACAAAATGCATTTGCCGCTCCTGATCCCGCAGACCGGCATCGACAACAAAGAATACTGCGGCGGTAAGATCACTTTGTTTTGAGCGTTGCGACGCAGTGAGGCTCCATCCTTTCATCTCATCACTTGGGCTCCATGACACCACCTCTGCAAGCCGTGATCTTTGATTTTGATGGTTTAATCTGCGACACCGAGACGGCCGCGTACGAAGCCTGGTCGGAGATCTTTAGGGAACACGGGGTGGTATTGCGGCGGGAGACCTGGATGGTCTGCGTTGGCGCTGCGGAGTCGCCCTTTGATCCCGTCAGCCACCTCCAGGAACTGACCGGACGCTTCGATCTCGATCGCAGTCGGATCATGGCAGATAAAGAACGACGCAAGGCCGAGGTCAGCCACCGCTTGGATACGCTGCCTGGGGTTTTCGACCGCCTGGAGGAGGCCAAGCGCCTGGGGATTCCGCTCGGCTTGGCCTCAAGCTCTTACTCCAACTGGGTCCTAGGTCATTTGGACCGGCTCAAATTGCGCTCCTACTTTACGGTGATCAGGACCCGCGATGACGTGGTGCATGCCAAGCCGGCCCCCGACTTACCACTCAGTGCCGCTGCCGGCCTCGGGGTCGCCGCGACCTCCTGCTTAGTCCTGGAGGACTCGCTCAATGGACTGCGCGCGGCCAAGGCGGCTGGCGCACGCTGCTTTGTCGTGCCCAATCCGGTGACCATCGGCAGCGACTTTGCTCAGGCCGATGCGATTCTGGGCTCGATGCATGAGCTAAGTCTGGCGACGGTATTTGCCAGAACAAGCGGCGGCCGTCCCTAAAAGCGAGTTTGCCAGGTCCGAAAGCCTCGGCTACATTGGGTCCACTTTTGACCCAATACGCGAGGCAAACCATATGGCCGGCGACTCCGATAGCAAGTTCATTTGGATGGACGGCAAGCTCATCCCCTTCGACCAGGCCCAGGTCCATGTCTTGTCGCACAGCCTGCACTATGGCTCGGCGGCCTTCGAGGGCATCCGCGCCTATCAGACTAAGGACGGTCGCACGGCGATCTTTCGCGCCGTCGAGCATATGCACCGCTTCGAAAGGTCGACGCGGATCTTTGGTGGCAGCCTGCCCTACTCCAGCGAGGAACTGATCCTCGCCATGCGCGAGCTGATCAAAGCCAATGGCTTCAGCTCCTGCTACCTGCGCCCTTTGTCCTATATCGGCAACGAAACACGCGGCCTGAAGCTACCGCGCGAGCCGAAGATGCGCGTCGCGCTGGCGACCTGGCAGTGGGGCAAATACCTCGGAACGGACGCGATCAACAACGGCATCAAGGTCTGCGTCGCCAGCTTCCGCAGGCCCGATGTCGCCAGTGCCTTACCTTGGGCCAAGCTCTCCGGAAATTACCTGAATTCGATCATGGCGCGGCGCGAGGCCTCGCTCAACGGCTACGACGAAGCAATCCTGCTCGATCACCAAGGTTTTGTCTCGGAAGGCTCGGGCGAAAATATCTTCATCGTCCAAGGCGGCGAGCTGCTGACCCCATCGGCTGGCGGCGTGCTGCTGGGAATCACCCGGGACTGCGTGTTCGCCTTCGCGAAAAAGCTCGGTCTCACCGTCAAGGAACAGTCGATCACGAGGAATCAGTTGTACGAGGCCGACGAGGTCTTTTTTACCGGTACCGCCGCGGAGATCACACCGATCACCAATATCGATGGCCACCGCATCGGCAGCGGCAAACCGGGAGCGACCACGCTGACCTTGGCGAAGTTGTTTGATGACTCCACGACCGGGGTGGCAAAAGACTTTGCGCACTGGCTGACCTACGTCTAATACCGTGCGCCCGAAGAATGAGCGGCAAACAGGCCCCGCGGCCTGCTATCATGGAGATCACGACGTCGCTCGTTCATCAGACTCTTGCCGCGGATGGAGATCGCATGGCTCGCTGGCAAAACCAGGTACTTCCCATGGCACACCCGATGACATATGCCGTGAAACTGGGCCTGAGGCTCGGCTTACCCCTTAGCTTGAGCCTCCTTGGTGCATGCCGAGGTACCGCCTTTAGTGGTGATACACCGACCCGGGACAAGCCAGTGCCAGCAGCCAATTCGACCGCTCCGGCGACACCGGGCTCGCCGCAGGCGGCAACAAATCCTGGCACCTTGACCACGGACCACGGTGAGGCGGGTCCAGGCGGGCCTAACCCCTTCGGTAACCCGCAAGCCGGGGGGCCACCGCAGTATCCTTGCAGTAGCACCTACACCGTCAAAGCAACGGCCAACCCCTATTTGGCAGGGACTCCCAACGGCACCACCATTACCTATGCCATCCCCGGCAACGTCGGCGGCAATCCCAACGATGCAGCGCCGGAGCAAGCGCCCGTGCTGGTGGTGCCGATGGGCAAGTGCATGGCGCCTGGTCGCACCCTGACCTTTCAAGTTCAAGGCATGGCCACCTATGCCGCCGGCGTCGCACCGACCGACGCCAACGGCGATCTGCGCAACATCACCACCCATCAAAAGAATGCGCTCTACGGTAAGTCCAACATCACCGCACCATTCAACAGCTTGATCGCCGTCTTCCTCGGCGACGGCGATCCCTCGGCCAATGCCGCTCCGGCACCGTTGGATTTCAGCCAGCCAAACAGCCGCGACTACGCCAGCCTATCGCCCCTGATCGGTCAGGTGTTCTTTATCGGCAACGGTAAAACCCGGAGCGGCGGCAACCACCGGGTCGTCGTACCGGCAGGGTCCACTCGGCTGTACTTTGCCATCATGGATGGCTACCAGTGGAACAACAATGCCGGCAGCTACACCGGCGCTGCGCTCAGCGACGCCACACCCTGAGCTAAAGTTTTCTCGGCAGGTGCCGATCCGCTCTGCTGAGATCGACATTTCCGAGGAGGACCTATGTTGCGGGCACTCGCTCTAGCAGCAGCATGCTTAATCATGGCAGGTAGCGCCTTTGGTGCCGAAGGCCGGATCATGCCGTTCACCGGCAGACTCGTCGACGACCTCGGTCATCCCATCACCGGCCAAGTCGACCTCAACGTGCTGTTCTTCCGCACCGAGGCAGCGCTTGAGCCGATCAGCAACACACCGCTAAAGTTCAGCCAAATACCCCTCACGGATGGTGTTTTCCATATTACTTTGAACTTCACCGAGGCCGACATCCACGCCTTGTTTCCGATGACCGCCAGCATCGCCTTTCTGCAGATGCAAGACCTCACCCACACGCGGACTTACCGCAAGCACCCGATCAGCCAGACCGACCTCCTCGCCATCGCCGAGCCACCGCCGCCCGCAGCACCGGCGCCGCCGGAAGGGCCGCGAGTCAACCTGCCAGCAGCGGCCGGCATTGCCGCTGCGCCGATGTCCGGTGTCGGTCCCTTGCTGCCGCCACCAAGTATTACCCCACCCGGCGTACCGGGTGCTGGCATGCCGCCGCAGGGCACTCCAGCGTCTGCACCAGCAGCACCAGCAGCCGCACTACCGCAGGTCTCGGCAGCTACGGCCTTGGCCAACGCCAGCGCTGCAGCCTGTTTGGCAGCGAACAATGTCGGTGCGAAATTCAGCGTCAAGAGCCTCGACAGAGCCGCCACCTGTGCCGCGACGTGCGCCATCGCCAAGGTCGGTTCGCAGTGCTTGCGCGGTTGGACCCTTTTTCCCAGCGACCAAGTCTTCGAGTTTGGCAATGAATGCGGCACGGTTCAGATCATGCCCAACCTGCCGTCGCAGGGACGCCTGTGCTGTTGCCTGGCGCAGTCGACCCCGATGCCCATTTATATCGATTTGTCGCAAACGGCTCAGCCTTGAGCGTTTGGCTTTGACACTTAAAACTCAAATCTTTAGAGTTTAGCCGACCTCTTATCGTTTTTCGGCGATTCTTTTGGTGAGTTTACAGCCATGGTCAATCCTCTGCTAGAGACCTCCAAGCTGAAATTCGGAGCGGTTGCCTTCGACCGGATCCGTGCGGAGCATTTTGTCCCGGCCCTGACGCAAGCGATGACCGCAGCCAAAGCCGCAGTTGCGCGGATCAAGGCCGATCCCGCCGCGCCAAACTTCGCCAACACCTTCGTCAGCCTCGAAGCCACGACCGCTCAGGTCTATGATATCGCTTACACTTACAGCAATCTGCGGTCGGCTCACGGCGACGAGGCGATGCAGGCCTTGGCCAAAGAGATCATGCCGATGCTGATGGCGCTGGAGAGCGATATCAACCTGGATGCGGATCTCTTTGCCAGGGTGCAGACCGCCCACGACGGACTCCCCGGAGAGACCCTGACGGCGGAGGAGCGGACCCTAGCGGAGCGCACCTACCGGTCCCTGCGCCGCAACGGCGGCCTGCTCGACGCTGCTGGCAAGGCCAAGCTGCGCGCACTCGATGAGGAGCTCTCGGTGCTCGGGCCGAAGTTCTCTGAGCATGTGCTCAAAGCGACCAATGCCTTTGAGCTAGTGGTGACCGACCCGGCCGACCTGACCGGACTGCCCGCCTCGGCGATCGAAGCAGCCGAGATCTGTGCCAAGGGCAAGGGCAAGGCGGGCGCCTGGGTCTTTACCTTGCAGGCACCTAGCGTCCTGCCTTTTCTCAAATATGCTGAGCGCCGCGAGTTACGTCGCCAAGTATGGACCGCCTACAATGCCCGGGCTTATACCGGCCCGGAGTCCAATCAAACCCTGGTCAAACGCATCGCCGTGCTGCGCTACCAGCGCGCCCAGCTGCTCGGCTATGAGTCGCATGCCCACTTCCAAATGGAAGAGCGCATGGCCGAGCATCCCGACACCGTGAGGGCCTTCCTGACCCGGCTCCTCGGCAAAAGCAAAACAGCAGGCGAACGCGAGCTGGCAGAGCTACGGCAGTTCATGCAAGAGCACGGGGCGACCGAGCCACTCCAACCGTGGGACTATCCCTTCTGGTCGCACAAGTTGAAGGAAAGCCGCTACCAGCTCAATGCCGAGGAGATGCGGCCGTATTTCCCTCTGAGCCATGTCTTGAACGGTGCGTTTGAATGCGCTGCGCGCCTATTTGACCTGGAGTTCAAGCCGACCTCCGAGGTCCCGGTCTATGCCCAAGACGTCCAGGTCTTCGAAGTCGTCCATAAGGGCACGGGCGAGTATATGGGCTTGTTCTATGCCGACTTCCACCCCCGCGCCACCAAGGGTGGCGGTGCTTGGTGCACAAGGTTTAAAGGTCAATACCGGGAGCTGGATGCCAACGACGCTGGCAAGGGGGCCTGGGTTAGACCGCATGTCAGCATCGTCTGTAATTTCAGTCAGCCTTCCGCTGGCAAGCCGTCCTTGTTGACCTTTCAAGAAGTCAGCACCCTGTTTCACGAGTTCGGTCACGCCCTGCATTCGCTGCTGTCGCGCTGCACCTTTCGCAGCCTGTCGTGCACCAATGTCTACCGGGACTTTGTCGAACTGCCCTCTCAGCTAATGGAAAATTGGGCCAAGGAGCCCGAAGGCCTGGCCCTGTTTGCTCGCCACTACGAGACCGGTGCGGCCATCCCAGCGGCGATGGTCGAAAAAATCATCGCCAGCGAGAACTTCCACGCCGCTTACATGATGCTGCGCCAACTGCGCTTTGGCTTCCTCGACTTGGCCTGGTACGGCGGCGACCCGAGCGGTATCAATGATGTCGCGGCCTTCGAGCACCAGGCGACGGCCGCCACGGAGCTGCTGCCGACGACCTTGGGCACGAATATTTCATGTGCCTTTGAACATATCTTTTCGGGAGGCTACTCCGCCGGGTATTATGGGTATAAGTGGGCGGAGGTCTTGGACGCGGATGCCTTTGAATTCTTCAAGGAACAGGGCATCTTTAGTCGCAAGGTCGCCGACCTCTACCGCACCCAGATCCTAGAGCGGGGCGGTAGCGAGCATCCGATGCAGCTTTATAAGTCATTCCGTGGGCGCGCTCCAGACCCGGACGCGCTACTTAGACGGTCCCAGTTAATTTAAGCGGACAGGGGAATTCAGTGAGCTTTGACATCCAGAAACGCGACAGCCTCCGCCTACTCACCGGCTTGGAAAGCGGCAAGCTATCCAGCGCCGATGCTTTTAATCTGAGCGAAGAACTGGATCCCGTCGTGGTGCATCTGGTGCTGCGCTACCTGCGCGAGAAATACCCTGCATCCGAGCCAAGCTCGTCGGGCGTGACCTCGCGTCTACTCGAACTGATGTCCACCTATTCGCAGGTCGCCAAGCGTTCCAAGATCGGTGAGAAGGACAGCGTCAGCGAGTGGTTTGAAGAGACCTACAGCATGGGTGAATTCTACGACAAGGCCGAAGAGATGATTGGCCTCATCGTCGACAAACTCGAAAGCTAATGGTGCTTCTTGGCCTGATTCATCATTTGGGCTGCGGCATCGGCATCGGTAGGGGCTCATCGGGCATTTTATAGGGCTCCGAGCCGTCGGCGTGCAGCATATAGGCAATCTTGCCGTATTGGCTGTCGTTGCTGGCGATGTGCAGGCGCCCCTTGACCCACACCGGGCCCCATGAGCGTTGCGGCGCTGTGCCATTTTTCTTCATCCGCACCATGACCATTTGATTCGGTGGCGGTGGTGGGACGTGAATACAGGCCTGCGGACTCGGGACCAACAGAAATTCTGACAGGCCATGGTCATCATCGTCGAGCGGTACGACGAAGCCAGGAATCTTGATCGCTTTACCGTCGAGGTCGGCCAATTCCTTGCTCTTTTGCCCGGTCGCAACATCCAGGTCACGCAGTACGCGCCAATCCACCTCGATATAGGCGCTAGCGGCCGGGGAGTCATCTTCTGCATGCGCACGGTGACGAATCACTCCGTAAACACAGACGCCAAGCACCGGACCAAGGGTCACCGAAGCGATTAGTGCGGATTTAACCCAGGTTTTCATCGTCCCATTCCTTCTGCTCGGGAAGCTCTGCACGGGAGTGTTCCGTTATAGCGCATCACCATCCGAAGCTCACAGCCGCATCGTCAAGCCATCATGCAAAGTCGTACGGTAGGCCCGCCAGGCCGGGATCGCCCCCAGCAGTAGGCCGAGGCCAAAGATCGCCGACAGATAGCCGGCCTCACCGCTGGCCGGGGCCTGAATCGGGATCAGCAGCCCGAACTCCGCTTCAACATAGGGTTGGGCCAGTACTAGACCGACATAGACCAGCATGAGGCCGCCCGCCGCGCCGAGGATCGTCAGCAGGCCAGCCTCAACCACCATCAGGGTCACAATCATCCTTGGCCCGGCGCCGATCGCCCGCAGGATCGCCATCTCCCGCCGCCTTTCGCTGAGCGAATGGTAGATCGACACCAGCATGCCGAGCAGGCCGACGACCACGACGCAGGCTGAGACCAAGCGCAGACCGTTTTCGCCGTAGGCGACGAGGTCCCACAACTCGTTCAAGGTGACGCCGGGAATCACCGCGGTCAGCGCGACCGCCTTCGTCTCGTTGATATCGCGCTGCAGGGTGAGCGTGTCACCGCGGGACTTGGCGCCGACAAAAAAGGCGGTGATCTCATCCACCGCCGGCGGATGCGCGATCAGCGCGGCCACGGAGGTACCGTGCCCAGACTGCGGCGGCGCGCCGTCGGCCCAATCGGCATGAATCGCCTCCTCGCCCTCTAGCGAGATAAACAACGACCGGTCGATCGGGGTGCCGGTCGGCGCCAATATGCCACAAACATTAAATGGTTTATCAGTGTGGTTTTGAAACGACACCTCGGCGACACCATGGGCCAGGGTCAATGCGCTACCCACCTGGTAGCCCAGCTTGGTCGCCACAGCGCTGCCGATCACGACGTCGAACAAGGCTTGCGGTGTATGCCCAAGCACCAGCCGCGGCTGCTCGTCCCGGCGATAATGATAATGCTGATAGAAGTCCTCAGTGGTGCCAACGACGCGAAAGCCCTTATGACTGTCACCAAGCGACAAGGGAATCGTCCAGGCCACGTCCGGGCGCGCCTTGATCGCCGCGTAGGCGCTGTAAGGGACGGCGTTGGTCGCGTGACCGATATGAAAGACCGTGGATAGCAGCAGTGGGACCGCGCCGCCCCTGGCGCCGACGATCAGGTCGGTCTGACTGATGGTGCCGGCAAAGCCCGCGCGCGCACCGAGCCGCACCCGCTCCACCCCGAGCAGTAGTGCGACGCTCAGAGCGATCGAGGCCACCGTCAGCGTGCTGGCAAAACGACGGTTCCACAGCGACTTAAGCGCCAGTTTTAGGGCAAGCATCAGGCGTGTGTCCCTCTCGCCGCAGCGACCTGATTCAGATCGCGCAGCGACAAGGTGCGTTGGAACAACGGTGCCAGCGTCAGGTCATGGCTGACAAACAGCACGGTGGCGCCACTGCGAGCCGTCTCGTCAAATAAAAGGCGCAAAAAATCCTCGCGGTGTTCGGAATCGAGCGCCGACGTCGGTTCGTCGGCAATGACCAGCTCCGGCGCGCCAAGCAGGGCCCGAGCCACCGCCACCCGCTGCTGCTGGCCGACGCTCAACTCAGTCACCGGCGTGCCGAGCAGACCGCCAATACCCAGTCGCTCGGCGATGGCAGCTGCCGCAAGCTCGAGGCTGGCGACACTGCCAGCCTGCATCAGCCTAGCGCGACGCGGCGCGCTGAGGAGGCAGGGCAAGGTGATATTTTCGACGACACTCAGGTAGGGGATCAAATTAAACATTTGGAAGACATAACCCAAGCGTTCCCCGCGAAAGCTGTCGCGCTCGCTGCCGCTCATGGTTCCAAGATCGGCCCCAAGCACCGCCAGACTGCCGCCTTGCGGCCGAAGAATTCCGGCGATCAGGCCAAGCAGCGTGGTCTTGCCACTACCGCTAGGCCCGTGCAAAAACACCCGCTCGCCGCGTGAGATCACCATCGTCGGCAGCTGCAAGACGTCACGACCTGGATGGTAGGCAAAGCTGAGGTCTTTGATAGCCACCGCAGGAGCCGCCGTCACCTTGGGACCTGCGGCTGGCGGGGGGCGGGCTGGCGCGTCATGGCCTCTCTCCTGGATCAAACCTAGATCAAACCTGGATCAAAGATCATTCCAGGTCCTCTACCGATAGTGGATTTAATCTGAGAAAGCCATGAGAAAGCGCCGGCGTTGGAGCGAGGCCGAATTGCCGAGATCGCGACCAAGGGAGTCAGACCTTTTGCACTTGAAGCGTCAAGTCGTTCAGATAGTCAACGACATCATTCAGGATCGGCCGATCGGGAAAGCAACCGTTGGTCGTCTTGATCTGGACGACGCCGGCTTTGAGCGTGGCCAGAACAGCGAGGAACTCAGCAGGTTGATCCGGCGACCAGGTCGAGGACGTCTCATGCGGCTTGCTGGCGGGCCCATCGTAGACCGTAAAGTAGCTGGTGATGACGTTGTTATCCAGAGTCAACACCAAGGTCTTTGTGGTGCCCATCGGCGTGCTGCGCACCAAGGTCAAGTCCTGGGCGGTGACCGTCAAGGTCAAATTATCGCTGTGCGGGGAGCAACCTGTACTCTGGTAGAAGGTTTGACCAGCACTGGCGAAAACCGGGGCCGCATGGGCCGGTAGAGTGGCGAACGCCGCGCTTAGGCTAAGGCCAAGGGCAAGAATGGATGTGCTGAGTTTCATGGCATAGTCCTTCAAGTTGTAAGGTGAACATCAATGCGTCTGAACGCGGGGGCCACCATAGTGCAACCCGGTACTATAAGAAAATAATTTATTATTATGGCCAGGATTCGATCATTTTATCGACGTCGCGCCACGGCATTCAGCGGGCCTTGAACATGCCCCAGATGCTAGGCGCGAGAGAGCCGACGGCCGGAGTTTACCAAGGGTCCATGAGGTCCGGAGACGACCGAGCAACGCCGCCGGTGGGGCATGTTCAACACGCTCTCAGACGTAGACGTCGTCGCCGCTAGGAATCTCAAGTACGCCTTCGGCTGCGAGACGCTGCGCCAGCTCGGCCAGCTGCTGCTGTGCGGCTTCGACGTCGGCCTTGCGCTGCTTTGGCGCTGCCGCAAGATCCTCGCGCAGGAGCTGCGCTGCACGTTGCGACAGGTTGCGGAGCAGGTGTTCGGTTACGGCGGCGGGCGCATCTTTTAAGGCCAGGCGTAGGGTTGCGGGCGGCGCCTTAGCCAGAAGGGTCTGCACGCCTCGGTCGGGAATGCGCAGTAAATCGCTAAAGGTAAACAACTGACGCCGCACCTCAGCGGCAAGTGCCGGATCGCGGCTTTCCAGCTCCGCCAACAACGCTTCCCCTGCAGCTTTGCCTAGGCTGTTGAGGAGGCCCACGACCTTGGCCACACCGCCGGGCGATTTTTGGATTTGTAGGGATGCAGCCTGCTCGGCCTGAAGCGAGGTGATCAAATCATCCAAGACCTCGGCGCTGACCGGGCCAAGGGTCGCGATGCGGTGAATGAGTTCGGCGTGGATACTCGCGGGGAGTTGCTTTAAAACCTCGCCGGCCTTTTTTGCCGCGGTGTGAGCAAGGACTAGCGCCGCGGTCTGCAGATGTTCCCGGCGCAGGAGGTTGGCTAAGACCCGGCTGTCGATCTGCGTCAGTAACTCGGTGAGCACTGGCGTCGTAAAGTCCAGGGTCGCCTCCAAGCGAGCCGCTTCGCCGGGCTTTAAGCCTCTAGCAAACAACTTCCTTGCGGCATCGGCGCTGCCGACCAGCGCCGCGCTTGGGCGTTCGAGCGCAGTCTGAAATTCGCTGACGACGGCATCGACGACGTCGGGCTCGACACGCCCAAGCTGACTGAGCGCACCGCCAATGCGCCGCACCTCATCGCTCGACATCTGCGCCACGATACCGCCGGCAACGTCCTCTCCCAAGACCAGAAGGACGATCGCGGCTTTCTGCAAGCTCGAGAGCTTTTCTGCGCCCATGCTTATTCTTCTACAAACTCAAGGGTACCAAGTCCCTTATCAGCATCCGGTGCCGCAGCAGCGGCAGGTGCTGCGGCAGCACTCGCGATCGCCGCGCTATGAGGCCAGACCTTTGCCACACCGGTTCCTTCGGCTTTGAGCACGATGATCTGGCTCAACGCCGTTTGCGGCGTCAGCTTGCGTGCCGTAGGGACTTCGGCGCCCTTTTTCAGCAGGTAGTATAATCGCCCGCTTGGTTCCTGGACGGGGTAGGCATCATAGGTCTTTGCCAAAGGCGCTAGTCCCATCGCGCGCAAGGCGGTATCGTCTTTGAACCGGAGTTTCCCGAGCATCGCAACCAGTTGATCATAAGGCAGCATGGGTGATTCCTTCTCACGGTGGAGTAACACACCAAAACCTCTTCGGTCGCTCGCCGCGAAGACCTGAGGGCCGCTCCTTAGTTTTTTTGCAAAAATTATAACAATCTGGAACAACTGATGTTATTCCAGACCTCTGACGAGTTATTCAAGCTACTTAGGCGACGTAGGCGGAGTGGCCGAGGTGAGGCGAGCGGAACGACGGGCCTTTAGCGCGTGGAACACCGCCGGCGCGACCGAGATGATGATGATCGCGATCATCACCACATGGAAGTTTGTCTTCACCACCGGATTGTTGCCCAGGTAATAGCCGCCAGCAAGAAAGGGAACGATCCAAAAGGCAGCCCCAGCGATGCTATAGATCGTAAACCAATAGAAGTTCATCGCACCGATCCCCGCGACAAAGGGCGCAAAGGTTCGAACGATCGGGATAAATCGCGCCAAAACGACCGTTTTACCGCCGTGACGAAGGTAAAATGCTTCGGTTTGGTCAAGATAGTCGCGACGAAGAAAGCGCGAGCTCTCGCCGCCAAAGAGCCGCGCGCCAAAGTAGCGCCCGATGGTGTAGTTCGATAGATTGCCGAAAAAAGCGGCAATGAAACACAGCACCGCTAAAAGCGGCAAGTTTAGGATCGAACCTTCGATCGCGGCTAAAGCCCCGACGGCAAACAGTAAGGAGTCACCAGGCAGAAAAGGCGTCACGACGAGACCGGTTTCACAGAAGATGACGAGAAAAAGCACACCGTAAAACCACGGGCCAAACATGGTGACCAGCTCATTTAGGTGGGTGTCCAAATGTACAAACAAGTCGATCACGCTGTGCAGCCACTCCATGAAAATCCCTACCTTGCCAAAATGTCTACGATAAAACGCGGTGGCCCAGCGCACGGCGCAAATCACGACGAGTTGCATCTCACTAAGGCTTCAAAATAGCCCAGTCAGGCGGCTGAGACCACTGGACAAATCCCATCTCCTCAGGTTTTTCGCAGAAATCGCCGGAATGACTTTGGTAGGGCGGCGTTGCCGCGCTGCAACGGGGGTTCGTACTAAGGTTCGCACTAGAGGAGTCGACGATGATGTACAAAGCATGGCGTTCGGGAATGTTGGGTCTTTTGGGATTTGGCTTCGCTGCGGCGTGCGGCAGTTTGCCCAACCATCAGGGGACGGCCAACCATAGGCAGGGTCAGGGCGAGGCGGACGCCAATGGCGCGGCCGCTCCGCGGCTTGCCGAGGCCGAAACCGATCAGGTCCTTGGGACCTTGATCATCCCCTTCGGAGCTAGTGGAACGGCTTTAACCGATAGCGGCGACGGCCTCAATCACTGGACCGTGGACATGCAGGATGCCTTGCCGGTGGTCGGTGGCGTAGCACCGCTCAAATATTTAAAGGTCAGCGGCGACCTCCATATTCCCACCGCAGCCGCCGACAAGCCCTATGAGATCGGCTGCGTCTACATCGACATGAAGGACAACGTCTATTACCGCGAGCATACCTGGCTACGCCTGGCGACCAGCGGCGTCAAGGGGCACAGCTATAGCGATGTCGAGCTCCCACTGAGTATCAACATGGGCAGCTGGAAGACCGTCCCCGTGCTGGGTGATTCGATCACCCTAGCCACGTTCCCCGCCAACAAGGTCAAGAAATATACCGCCACCGTGTGCTTTAAATTGGACTTCACCAACGCTCCTGCCGACGAATACAAAGGCCAAATCATCGTCCAGTATCTGCGTCCTGGGGACACGACTCATCCGAAAAGCTGCAGCGCCACGTCGACCGATTCCTGCTGCCAACCCACCACCACGCCGCCGACGCCATATCCATATCCAGCTCCCTCGCCAGCTCCCTCGCCAGCTCCGGCGCCAGCTCCGGCACCAGCTCCGGCTCCAACGCCATCGACCGTGTTCGCCTGTGCCAGCGACTCACGAGTGTTGAAGGCCGGCGAAACGGCCGCCCTCAGCTGGGCCAATGTGCCAGCTGGAGCAGCATTGCAGCTGTCACTAGCCGCCGATAACGCCGCCTACAAAGGCAGCCTTGGCACAGTCGTCAACAACGGTGCAAGCGGCGCTACCTACACGGCTCCAAGTCAAGTTCCCACCGCGACCAAGATCATGATTTCGGCGCAACCACGGGGCTCTGAACAGTTACCATCGTTTTGCTCTGTGAGCTTGGTTGCAGACGGACAAATCGGCGTCCCCGACGATGGCTCGATTATGGGCCTTCCGGGCAACGTCTTTGTGCTGCCCGCCAACACCGCTAAGATTCCCGACTTCAGCAAGATAAAACCACTGATGGAACTGATCGTCGGCAACCTCGATGTACCCAACCATACTTTCACTCAAGGCTTTCCCGGCGTACCTAGCCTCACCGAATGGTTCGGCATTCAGTTCAAGGGCAGTTTGATCATCCCGACCAGCCAAACCTGTTCCTTCAAGCTGACTGCGGACGATGGCGCCAACCTGTATATCGACGACCAACTAATCGTCAACAACGATGGGCTGCATCCGGTCACCGATAGCTTCGGTAGCGCCAATCTAAGCCAAGGGACGCATAAATTTCGCGTCGATTACTACCAAGGACCGCGCTATTACATCGCCCTGCAGACGGCATGGAAATGCGGTGACGCAAGCTCCTACCAAATCATTCCGAGCAGTGCATTTAGCCGGCCTCTGAATTGAACCCGAAGTGCTGGTAGTGAACGCCTACGACAGCGCAGGCTCGACTCGGCAGGGACCAACAGCTATGATGGCTGCTGGCAGCGAGTCGAGCCCTTCGTTTGTAGAGGATCCATGGCGTCAATTCCACCCGCCAAAAAGCTCGCAGCCTTGGACATCGGCGTCTGTTATCATTGCAATACCAGATCCAATCGCAATGTCTTCTGTGAACTATGGAACGTCTGGTGCTGCGATCCATGTCTACAGCGGCTGCATCGCACCCATCACCAGACCTGCGACGTCGATGCCACTGCCACCAAGGGTCCCGCGCAGCGCCACGAAGCCAGGTACTTCACCTTGTGGGTCACGCGCTACGATGGGCGAAAATTACCCCTCACCTGTCGCCTCGGCGACAAGTTGGAGATGGAGGATCACTGGCTTGGGACCTATATCTTTGCCAGAGGCGGGATGCTGCTAGTGACCGAGGACCGAGCGACCATCAACGAGAAGCTTCTCCTTGGACTTAAGGCAGCAAAATGAAGGCCTATATCTTCACTAGCGACAAGCTAAACTTCCCCGTTCTGGAAAGAGCGCTCGCCGAAAACCTGTTCAGTCCCATTATCCTGTGCGAGCCAAGTAAAGAACGCGCCAAGGAGATGGTCGAAGTCACCAGCGATAGCATGATCATGATCGACTTCGATCTGGCAAACGCCGCGGAACTCGCCAGCTATCTGCCATCACTGCCGACTCAGCTCGCCTTTGGCAGTCATGACGCGCGGGCCAAGGCCGCCCAGAGTCGCATCAAGCGCTTTGTCGCCAAGCCCTTTACCCGCGCCCAGCTCGCGATGGCCATCGCCGAAACCCTGCGCGCCGAAGCGTCGCTGCCAGAACCAGGGCCGGTACGCTTATCGGGACCATTGGTCCCGCTTGGGGAAATCCGTGCGCGTTGGACGCAGCAGTTTGAAGCCATTGGCAAGCGCTGGACCGAGCTCGACCGGATGCTCAATGCCACAGCTGAACAGCTCAAGGTCCTGCTCATCGGCAAAGTCGTGATCGACGGCGACGGCAACCCAAAGGTTCCGGCAAGGGATTTCCCGCTGCAATCGGCCCTGGTCATCGAGCAGGATGAATCCTTCCAGCGTCTCATCAGTCGCCACCTCGCCGAAAAATGCGTCATGCAAACCGACACTGCGCGCACCGGTGCGAGTGCTTGGCAGATGATGCAACAGGGCAGCTACGACGTGATCATCCTACGGTGGGAGATCCAAGAACCGAACGGTTTGGCACTCTACAACCGCCTTCGCTCCGCACCGGAGACCCGATACCAGCCCATCGTCGTCATCTCGTCCATGGTCAAACCGCAAGACTTTCGCCTGCTTGAAGAGGACTTTGCCGTGGCCTTGGTGACGCACCCGGTGCAGCCAAAGGCCTTTGCCCAGGCCCTCGCCAAGGTCGTCATGAGCGCGGTGCTGGCGAAAGAATACCTTGAGGCGCTTACCGATCTCGCTAGGTCCTCCATCGAGGCAAAATACTTCGCCAACAGCAAAGCGCTGTCCATAAACGAAAAAAATAGCGAGATTGTATTTAGTTCTCTGAAGGTTGGTGGAGACCATTTTCTCGCACAAGAGCGCTTTGATGCAGCCGAATCCGCCTATGCAACGGCATGGAAACTCGGTGACCGACGCCTCGGCTTACTGACCAACTACGGCCGTGCTTGTTACCTTGGAGGGCGCAGTAAGGAGGCCCTAAAGTTGATGGCCATGGCCGACGTCTTAGCACCTAAGAACGTCGAACGACTGTGCATGCTAGGTGAGGTCAATTTGGCACAAAAAAGCCTGGCCGATGCCCGCTCCCACTTCCGCAGGGCCTTGGACATCGATCCCGATGTCAAAAAGGCCCATGCCGGACTCGAAGTCCTTCAAGCGATAGAGACCAGTGGCCAGACTCAACCAGCGTCGAACGAGGAGGCTGCCTCACCCATCTCTAGCTTCGCCGGCTACCTAAACCTTGTTGGCATCAACATGGCGCGCAACGGCAATCTCACCGATGCTTTGAACTATTATCGCTCGGCGATGACCTTTGTCCATTTTAAGGCCAACCTAGCCAAACTTTGGTTCAACGTCGGCCTGTGTTACCTGCGCGGCGGCGAGTCGGATATGGCAAAGGACGCGTTTCAAAAATGCTATACGACCTCAGGTGGAACGCACGAGCGTGCGGCAAAATACCTACGCGACGCCAACGCCTTGCCAGACCACCCAGAAGCAAAGCCGGCTGAGTATGCTCCGGCACCCGAATTGGTCAAGGCCGTACCGGCTTTCGCGCCTGAACCAACAGCGGTTAAGGAACCCGAGGATTTCGAATTCGAACGCTTCTGAACTAATTGCCAGCGGTCATCAATTTGTCCTTGGCGATCATGGTCAAGGGATCGAAGGAGTGGTTGGTGAAGTCGCGAATTTCAAAGTGCAGGTGTGGACCTGTCGAATTGCCGCTGGAGCCCGAGCTACCGATTTCGCTGGCTCGACTCAAGTTCTGCCCGGCTTTGACTGAGACCGACTTGAGATGCGCATAAAGAGTCTTAAACTTCTGGTGACGGACGATGACGACTCGGCCATAGCCGTGTTGACGACCGGCAAACTCGACCACGCCTGGGGCTGAACAGACGACCGGTAGGCCGGTTTTGGCGCGAATATCGATGCCGTGATGAAAACGTCGGCCACGCATGCCATAGCGCGAGGAAAGGGTGCCGTATATCGGCCATTCCAGACCGCCTGAGTGGACGCCACCACCAAACAACAAGCCTTCGCCCCCAGCGTTTGAGCTTAGGCTTTCCGCTTCATCGCCCTCGGGTTCATCCGGGCCTTCACCGGTGGCTATTAGACCACCCGGACCTGGTGCCACGCGAAGGATGGCACCAACGGTCAACGGCTTAGCAGGAGACAAACCATTGAGCTGGGCGATACGCTCCCACGTCGTGTCATACTTGCGCGCAATCGCCGCCAGGGTATCTCCGGCCTCGACGCGAATACGGTAGACCTGAGACCGCTGCACCGTCGTTTGACAAGCGCTGACCCAGCCAACGACCAAACCGAGCCCCACCACGCGGCGCATCAATCGGGAAAAATAGCGCATGTTGCCTCCAAACTAAGGCCAATAGTCGACTGCACCTGGCGGTCGAAATGCTCAGGGCTAAGTGCTGTCAGCGTCACGTGACGCGACGCAAGCAACACACAGTCGCTACCAGGAATATCGAGGAAGTCGCTGCCACCACCGCCAATCCAGTAGTAAGGACGACCACGGGGATCAATCCCCTCGACGATTTGATGATCGTAGATACGGCGACCCAGGGTTGCCGCTGCAAAGCCCGCCATAGCCTGGGTCGGGACAGCCGGAATGTTGACGTTCAGTACGGCGTGCTTGGCCGCGGAAAGCAAGACCGGCCTCGTCAACACCGCGGCGACGACTGCAGCAGCAGCATCGTAGTCCGACCGAGCAAAGGCGCGGCGCTGATCGAGCGAAAAGGCCATGGCTGGAACGCCATGCAGGCACCCCTCCATCGCGGCAGCGACAGTGCCTGAATAGAGCGTATCCTGGCCGATATTCGCACCGCGATTGATACCGCTAAGCACCATGTCTGGGCGCCTCTTGAGCAGCCTTTGCAAGGCAAACATGACGCAATCGGTCGGCGTTCCTTCCACCGAATAGATTCTGTCAGACAGCTGCTCCATTCGAAGTGGCATGGTTAGGCTGATGCCCTGACCGGCGCCTGAGCGCTCAACCTGTGGCGCAACGATCAGCCAGTCAGCAAAAGCATCGACGGCGGCCGCCAGGGCATGGATGCCTGGGGCATGCACCCCGTCGTCGTTGCTAATTAAATACAGAGGACGTGGCACTGGGGATTTAGTCATGGGAAAACGCGGGAGCCTTACGGCTCCCACCCTAAACTTAGAGATGATTGGAAATAATTAGAGAGGATTGAAGACGAAGGGATAATTAACAGTCACTGGTTGGCCACCGCGCGGCTTAGGGAATGGCCAGCGTTGCATTTTGCCGGTCACGCAGCCGCGCATCATCGAGTCATTGATCGTATCTTGGGACACATTCACCGACGTCACGCGACCGCTGGTATCGATGGTGAAGGTCGTGCCCATTTTACCGGAGGCGCTCGGTGAGCGCTGCAAGAGCTGCTCATAGCAATGGCGAATCTGGTTCAGGTTGGCACGAATCACCGCCATGATCTCTTGAGCCGTCAGACCGCCAGAGACCACGGGATCACCCGCCGGAACTTCGACATTGGCCCGACCGTGGCCATTGCCGCCCTTGCCCTTGCCGCCTGCACCACCCGCGCCACCACCGCCACCGCCAAAGCCTGGGCCGATCCCGTTGCCGCCGCCACCACCGGAACCGCCCTGACCGCCGAGCAGACCGCCGGAGCCGGACCCGAAGTTGTTTGCTGCACCGCTAGCGCCGGCCAGGCCGAGCGACTTACCCGAGCCGACACCACCGAGGCCATAGGTCTTCGAGGCCGAGCCCATGCCACCGCCAGCGCCACCCGCTGAATCCTTGAAGTTGGTGTTGATCGCGCCTGGTCCGGTCTTGCTCATGATCTTACCAACGCCAAGTCCGAGCTTGGACAGGTTGACACCCGCAGGCTTATTGTTGGCCACACCTTCGACGCCTTTGTAATCAGCCTTACCCACCCCTTTGATCGGTGCTCCGGCTTGATTCATCCCGGAGCCAACGACGCCTCCGGATTTTCCGAGAGCCGTGTTCGGAAGCGTCGGTCCGGCCAATTTGAAGTCGGGTTTACTCGCGCCGGTAGACGGCATGCCCACACCAGCAAGTTTACTAAGGCTAGGTGCCGCCGTCTTTGGCCCGGTAGCCCCAGCCGCCTTGTTTGGCTCCGGTTTGACCACTGGCTTCTCCGCCGGCTTGGCCTCAGCCTTTTCCGCTTTATCTGGACGCTCCGCCTTAGGCGTTGGTTTTAGAACTTCTGTCGGCTTCTTTTGCTCGACGGGTTTTTCCACCGGCTTGGGCTGAACGGGCTTTTCCTTTTCGATCGGCTTCGCCGGCTTAACTTCCTCTTTCGGCTTAGGCGGCGGCGGCTTCTTCGGCGGCGTCTTCTTCTCGGCGATTTTGATCTCGGGTTTTGGCTTCTCCTTTGGCTTTTCCTTTTCCTTTTCCACCGGTTTGTCTTTTTCGGGCACCTGGACCACTTGCCAAATGTCGTCCTTGTCCTTCTTTTCTGGGCCATACTGATGGGTCCAAGCCACAGGCACCAAGATCAGATAGAACAGCATGGCGATGCTCATCAGCGCCATAAACAGCGGATCGCGGGGACCGGTACGCGGAAAATCAAGTGGTGGCGGCTTGACGAACATCAGGAAATAGCTGACGGCGCCGTATCTAATGTGGGCAATATCGCGATTGCCTAGCGAAACTTCTCCGGCTTGATCAAGCTTTTCAACCTTGCCGCCCTTACGCAGGCGGGTCCTCATACCGTCTTTGAGTGTCAGCTTAAAGCCGCTGCCACTGAAGCGAGCCAGCTGGTGGATATCAAAGGACGAAGGCCCCGCAGCGATCAGATGAGCTTTGGTGGGATCACCGATGGTGACCTTATCAAAGCCCTTGTAAGTCGGGTGAAACAGCTCTACCTCTAAGACCGTATCACCCCAATAAGCGACGGCTTCGAGAACGTCGCCACCTGGCCTGGCCTTGCGCGGCGAAAATAGCATGTCCTTTTTGCGCTCCGGCTGGTCGCCGTTGCCAACCCTGGTATCAGAGCTTGCGGCAGCGGCGGAAACTGTATCATCGCGGCGTTGGACCACATCGTCGGCACTTGACCGTACCGTGGCAGCCGCGCGAACTGGGGCTGTCGCCTGCGCGGCTGGGACTGTGGCAATCCCAGGGACCAGCGGTGGAGGAGCGATCTTCTCCTCGGTCTCGACCACTTTTAGGCTTAGCCCCCCAATAACGATCGTGTCGCCACCCTTAAGCGGTGCCTCGACATCGATATGCTGTCCGTTCAGCTTGACGCCGGTCGCCGAGCCAAGATCAGTGATGAGGCGACTGCCGTCTTCACCCTCTTCAATCAGCGCGTGGATGGGATCGATGCCAGGGGCACGCAGCACCACTTGATTCGACAGCAAAGCGCCGATCTTCATGTGCTCTTGATCGAGCCGCACCCGCCGCTCGACCTGACCTGGTATCGTAAATCGCAACTCGAGAGCCATGGGAACCTTTCCCGCTAGATGCCCGGCAGCCAACAGACCTGTCCCTTGTCTTATGAATCGTCAATTCATTATCCCGCGAGCGGAGGGAAATGGAAAGACTCAAAACAAAAACAGATTGATTATGCTCCTGGGTCCGCCTTTTGAGGTTCGGCGTCAGGACTGTCTGCTCCCGTCGGCGCCGGGGGTTTCTCTTTCGGCTTGTTAGCATCGGCTTTGTCCGACGCCGCCTTCGCCGCCTTTTGGTGCGCCTCAGCTGCCTTTACGCGCGCCTCCTCTTGTTTAGCTTGTGCCGATTCAGAATCAATCTTGCTGATCAGCAAAAATGACTTCTCACCCCAATCTGGCTCGCCGCCTTTGGCCTTGCCGGCCCTGACCAAATATTCCTTGGCCTTTGCCGCATTGTGCTTATTTTGGTACTCCAGCAGTCCGCAGTTAAAGAGGGCGGCAATATGCTGCGGCTCCTTCTTTAACACCCGATCACAGCCGTCAAGCGCGGCGCCAACGTCGTTATCCATGCGCGCCACACTGATCATCCCGTACTGCACGAACCAGTCCCCTTCGACCTTGGCAAGCGTCGATTTGGCCGTGGCGAGGTCACCACCTTTGAGCGCCGAGAAGCCAAGATTGAGCAATGCCGGCTTGTAATTGCCAACCGCCTTAAGGGCCTCGCGGAAATATAAGACCGCCTCTGGGACCCGGTCATCACGCAGTGCGATGACGCCTAAGGCATTGTATGCCCCAGCCTTAAGATGGGGATTTTTGACATCCGTCAAATCATCCAGATAGTAGGCAGCCAAGGCGTAATTGTGTGAGGTCACCGCCGCCAAGGCTATTTCCAGCTTCACCTCCGGTGGGATGGTCCGGCCGGCGCCTTGTTCCATCTCGACCTCGGCGAGCTTATGCGCCGCAGCGACGATGTCGCTTGAACTCTTGCGCGCGAGTCGCGCACTCGATATCAGACCTTCCAGACCCAG
>JAPLFX010000149.1 GCA_026390445.1 Pseudomonadota bacterium | reverse complement strand
CTTTGAATTATGACGCCCTATAGGCGCTAACCCATGGTGATGAACCCCTGGTGGCTTTTACGCATCAGGGATCAGAACGCCCTCCCGATCGACCAGCGCTTGAAAATTCGTGTGCAGATCTTCATAGCGACTTACGTCGACGACGATGGGAAGGCCACTCGCCTCTAAGGCTTCTTGCAGCTGGCCGATGCGTGTAAGCGCGACGTTCCCCAGGATGCACAGGTCCAAGTCACTAAACTTCTTTTCAGTTCCTCGCACGCGAGAGCCGAAGACTTTGCCTCGTAATCCCAGCTGACGCATCTGGGTCATAAGAAGGTCCACATCAGCTGCCATCAGGCCAAAGCGACCGCTCATTTAAGCGCTCTCAACGTCTCCAGTGAAGTATCGATGGCTTGCGCGAATGCTGCAAGTTCCTTGTATATCTTCTCGGCAACGGCGTCTTTATAGGTTTGGGAGGACAGGTTTCGCAGTTCAATATAGGCAAACCAAACCTTGGGATCGGCGACGAGATGTTCCCTGGCCGCCAAGCGAAAGGTATCGCGAGGTGAGGTGACGGCAACGCCCATTTTGTCGAGCACTCGTTTGAGCGTTTTCCAGAACAGTTCCAAGGTAAATTCAAAGCATTGAATAGACGAGTTACGGGTGAACTCATTCTTTTCTGCCGCTAGAGACCTACCCAATGCCGCTCTTGCTAACAGCAGCGAGGAGATATCGATATCACCCAGGACCAAGATCTTCTGGCTCATCTTTCAGCCTCGATAAGGGTGACCGCTTTAGTGGATCTCTTGCAGCAGATCATCCCACCAGGACAGGAGGATGCTGTGGCCATATCGGTACATTTCTTGCCGTGCATCGGCAACCGTCCAGTGTTGGTATCTAATGCGGTAGGCGGCGATCACCATCCCCGTGCGGTCGCTTCCCTGCAGGCAATGGACCAAGACCGGTTGATGCGCTGGGTCCACAATATAGTCTAGAGCCGCTTCGATCTGCTCCAGCGTCGGCTTGGCGAGCCCGTCCATGGGTAACCACGACAGGCCCATGCCAGCGCTCTGCGCCAGCTGCAGCTCGTTCGCGGCGGCGCTTTGGTTGCCCCAATAGTCCTCAAGGGTCAGGACGTCGGCGATGCCGTAGGCGCCGAGAGTGGGGAAGTTGCTGGGCTCCAGGTGGCCACTGCGAAAGAGGAACGGGGTCACCATATGGAAGTTGCGGATCTGGTCGACGCTTTCCGCTCTGGCTGATGACGCGGCAGCGGTTAGAACGAATGCGCTAAAACACAGCGAAGCGATAAGTCTACGAATCGTCGGCATCGGCTGACTCCGCGGGCGTGGAAGGTCCTAAATCAGAGTCCAGCGTATGCTGAAATGGCACTGGTGGGCAAGGCCGTGACGGCGCTTTAGCCCCTCTTTTTGCAAGCTTTACCCGCCGAGACGAGCTAAGATCTGCCGATCATCCCCCAGAGTGGATATTCATAACGAGGTCGAATCGATGCAGGCCAGACTTAGTTTTCGCCGTTATTTGCTGCAGCAAATCGCCGGTGCCGTGGTGATCAATAGCGTTATGACCATCGCCTTGACGTGGTGGCTGACGCAGCATGGCAAGGTGCCGGTATGGGGCGAAAAGGGCCTGGTGGTCGAAACGTTGGTGGCCGCCATTGGCGTGGCCCTCTTTACCGTCCTCTTGGCCACTCCGGTGGTCAGACGTGAAGCCAAACGTGGCAAGGTCGAGCCTTTGTCTTGGACAACGACTAGTCACGCCTTGCTCCGGTATGCAAGCCATCATACGTGGTGGCGTGCGGCCGTATTTTCCTTGGCGGCGGCGACCTTCCTGGCCGCCCCTGTGATCGTGGCTTGGGTCTTGGTCGGTCCGAACGAGGTCTCTTACGCAACGTTTTTTACCTATAAAGTCCTATTCGTACTCGCCGTGGGTAGTATCGTGACGCCACTCAACATCATTTGGGTCCTGACGGACCGCCGGTCACACGGCGCCGCAGCGCGATTTGGCGCAGCTTAAACGCGGGTCCCACGTACATCTGTAATGAATTGCCTAAGGTGTGATTGATACAATGTAAAGCGGCGTTCTTTGGCCTTTGGGTGGGTCTGGCGTCTAAAGATATCGGTGCAAAGGACGAAGACTTTGCTGCGGCGGGATGATCATGGTAGGCATCACCGCTAGAGGTCTATGCCCATGCACCGAATCCACATCTTTCTCAACCACAACGCCTCCCAAAGCGCTTCGCACGACTGGGAACGGGTGATTCGCACGAAGCTGTATCGCAGCGAGCTTACCTTTCAGCCACCTGGGACCACCGCAGAATTTCATCTTGCCGTCAAAGCCGCCATTGCCGCTAAGGTCGATGTGCTGATCGCAGTCGGCGGTGACGGGACGATGAGTCATTTGATTCAAGAACTCGCCGGCTACGACACCGCCTTTCTGATCCTGCCCGCGGGAACGGCTAACGATTTAGCGCGGGTGCTTGGGGTCTATGCATCGAGTATGCAGCGTGCGGTCGATGCCGTGCGGCAAGATCGGTGGAAGCGGATGGATCTCATTCAGATCAACGATCGCTTTATGGCGACCAACGGCGGAATTGGGCTCGTCAGCGATGTCGCGCAACAAATCAATCGGCTGCGCGAGGTCGTGCCGGGGTTTCGCCTGCTGATGCGGGTCATGAAGCAAGAGGTCTACGGTGTCTTGCTCGCAGGCAGCATCTTGGTCCGTGGGGTCAAGCCGCGTCACCTTTATGTTGAGTCCGACATGTTTACCGGTGAGATCACGACGCCGCTTTTTCTCGTCAACAATCAGCCGGCGATCGGTGGCTCGTTCACCGTTGCGCCGCATACCCGGCACGATGACGGTGCCTTTAATGTGACGTTTTTTACCCCAGGCAGCGCCCGGCAGTTTCTGTCCTCGGCATACCGGGTGCGTCGCCGTTTCGGTCCGGAAAACGATCCTCAAGTGCAGTCGTTTGAGACCAGCGCCATCAAGATCAAGGCTCTGGATGGTCGGCCTTTGGATTTTGTCGGTGATGGCGAGCTGCTCGCCTCAGACTTGGAGCTTTCGATCTCGATTCGTCCTAAGTATCTCAAGGTATTTAGCCAAGCTAAGCCGGCGCTGATGCGTACGGTGCGCTCCCAGCGCGTCCGCGGAGGTGTCGCATGATCGTTTTGTGCACTGGCGGCTCAGGCTTTCTCGGTGAAATGCTGCTCCGGCGTCTGGTTGGCGCTGGGCATAAGGTCATTGCCACCAGTCGTAAGGAGCAGCCGGCCCGCGCCGGAGTCGAGTGGCTTGAGGTCGATTTAACCGATCAAAAATCGCTGTTTAGGAGCCCGGTCCTGGCAAGCATCCGCGGCGTCGAATGCGTCATCCATGCCGCAGCACTTTATGACATGCAGGCAGGTAGCGAAGATCTGTATTTACAGAATGTGATAGCCACCGCCAATATGCTTCAGCTCGCGCGCTACATGCCCAATCTGCGTCACTTTTGTCAAATCAGTACGGTCGCGGTGGCGGGAGACTATGCGGGAGTATTCCACGAGGATATGTTTGACGTCGGTCAGGGCTTTCCGGATGCCTACGCGCGGACGAAATTCGCTGCCGAGCATCTAGTCCGCAGTGCGACGCACTTTAAATCGCGTAGCTGTATGCGGCTGGGGATTTTAGTCGGGGATAGTCAGGATGGATGGATCCCCAAAGTCGATGGACCCTATTATGTCCAGCGACTGTTAAAGCGCTTCGCACCGGTTGCACGCAGCCTCAACGCGTTGCGTTTTTTGCCGGTACCCTTCACCGAAACCAGCAAGCTGATGGTCGTTCCGGTCGATGTTACGGCTGAGGCCATCGTTCAGCTACTACCGGTCGCTTGCGAATATCAGGATCTTCGCACCTACCATATCATGGGCCCTGCGTCCCAAGTGTCGGTCCGGCGCTTTCTCGTCGCGCTATGCGATCACTACGGTATCACCTTGGAGCCCTTGCCTCTGCCACGCTGGATCTTGCCGCATGGATTGGCGGCTAAATTTAATATTCCCGAGGACGTCTTGCCATATTTGCATTTGCCCTGGACCTTTGCCAGTGAACATCTTGCGGCCGACTTGCCGCACTTTGTGTTTCCTAAATTCAGCGACTACGCTCCGATCCTGTTTGCCGCCGCCGATCGTCTGCATTTCACGCGAAGAAAGGTGCATGCATGAAGCAGATCGTCGCTATTTCTTACGGCACCTCTCGGCGCAGCCGCGAAGAGGTGATCACCGTCGATGGCCAGGACTTTCGCCTGACCCAAACCGGGGCCGACTTTGACGGCAAGGTCTTTAGCCGGTTGATCAAGCAGGCTTCGGGTCAGTGTGACGCCATCGCCGCGTCCTTTTTGCCGCAAACGGTGCGCATCGGACGCCACGTGATGCGGCCGCAGATCCTCGATCTAGTCGATGAATGGGCAGGAGACACGCCTGTTTGCTGCGGCTTTCAGCTGCGTTCAGAGCTGATCAACTGGAAGTTTCAACACGCACTGACCCATGGGCAGCTCGACTTAAAGAAGGCGCGGGTGCTGATGATGTCAGGCTTAGCGCAGTACGACTTCGCGCAGCTTCTGGCGTCTCGAGCGGCGTCCTTGCAGTGTTTGGATCCGTGGACCGTGCAGCGCATTCCGCTGGTCTTAAACGGCATCAAGGGTCTGAATCGCTATACGCTTGCGACGCGGTCAATCCTGGTCAAGTCGCGCATTGGTCGTCCTGATCAATCGGTCTTTGGCTTCCCGGTGCACGGTCAGTTTTTGCGTCAAGTGTTGCGCGATGTCGACGTCATCGCCTCCCCTGCAGTCATGCTCGAAAGCTATGATTTAAGCCAATTCAAAAACAAGGTCCTGCTCATCGACTATTTAAGCGATGATCTAGCCGAGCGCTTACGTAAGGCCGGAGTGGCCAATTGCTTCGCCCTGCAGACACCGCTCGGTCCGGCCTATCGTGCCTTATCGTTCAGCGTGACCGAGGCCATTATCGGTCTGCTCCATGATGCGCCAGGTGCGCTGTCGTCCGAGGACGTCCTGGAATTTCTCAATGAAAAGAAGGTCTCTCCGGACTTAACGCAGCTCTATCCGGGTGTGGGGGCTGCGCCTCGGCGCTTTGCCTTTATCATCCACCCCCTGCATCGCGGTGACCTGTTTCGCCATCCCTTGCTCAAACCTTTGCATCTACTCCCCAAGTCCGTCACGCGTGGCATCGAGCGCGGCATCTCAAGCTTACCTGGCATCCGTTATGGCAACATCAGCGGCATCGTCAGTGAGGCCAATGGCGTTCATGCCGAGGGTCTGATCTACACGCTCTTTGCGACACCAAAAGAGATGAAGCGGGCCAGCCCTGAAACCACCTACGGCAAGCTTGTGGCCATCGCCCAGCACGCCAAGGATCAAGGTGCTGAGATCATCGGCCTAGGGGCTTTTACCAAGATCGTCGGCGATGGTGGCGTGACCGTTGAAAGCCGCAGTCCCATCCCCGTGACGACCGGCAACTCACTGTCGGCCGCGGCGACCCTTTGGGCTGCCCGCGAAGCCTCTGTACGCCTCGGCTTGGTGGATACACCAAAGCAGGCTGGCGAACGCATCCATGGGCGGTGCATGATCATCGGGGCCACCGGCAGCATCGGTAAGGCCTGCGCCAAAGTCCTGGTCAACCTCTTTGATGAGATCATTGTTGCCGCACCAAATGCGGCACGGTTGCTGAACCTGCAGGAAGAACTGAGTGAGATGTCGCCGCAGACCAAGGTGCGAGTGACGACCCAACCCGATCGCTTCGCTCCGATAGCCGATGTGATCATCATCTCGACCAGTGCGATAGAGGGTAATGTGTTGTCGATCGACCGCATCAAGCCCGGCTGCGTGGTCTGTGATGTGAGCCGTCCATTGACCTATTCAGCGGTGCAGGCCACCACTAGACCGGATATTCTGATTGTTGAAAGCGGCGAAATTGAACTGCCAGGGCAAGTCAAAGTGAGCTCCGACATCGGTCTACCTCACCCCATTGTCTATGCTTGCTTGGCCGAGACCGCTCTGCTCGCGCTCGAAGGACGCTTCGAATCGTTTACCTTGTCGCGCAACATCTATTACAAGAAGGTCAAGGAGATCTATAAGATCGCCCGTAAACACGGCGCTCGCCTTGCCGCCATCCGCAGTCCGACCGGGCTGATCACCGAGCAGGAAATCAACCTGTGTCGCGAACACGCGGTCGAGGCGCTTCGCACCTGGGGGAAACGTGTCCAAAGCGACTAAGTACTTCAAGCATTTGAATTATTCATTGGCGAATGAAGACACGACGCTGGAGCTGCGACTTTGTCAGCAGCATAAGCCCAAGCATATTCTCAGTATTTGCGGCAGCGGTGGCCGCTTTTTGCCGCTTTTTGCCGCACATCCGGCGTCCGTGGTGGCCCTCGATCTCGCCGAGCAGCAGCTGTATCTGGCTGAGATGCGCGAGGAATCGATGCGCAAGCTGAGCTATAACGATTTTCTCGCGTTTTGGGGCTATCCACCCTATGCGCCTGGTGTCATGACGCGTGAGCGGCAAACCTGGTTTCGCTCCTTTCAATTGTCGGACGCGGCTAGGGAGTATTGCGCGGAGTTGTTGCAAAGGCACCGCTGGCATGGACTGATCTATGCTGGCAAATGGGAACGAACCTTCATTGGCGTGGCTAAGGTGATCAAACACCTAATCGGCGACCGCTACGATGAAATCTTTGCCTTTGATCAAGTGCAGTCGCAGCAGGATTATTTTGATGAAAAGCTGGCCAACAATCGCTGGAAATTTGTGCCGCGTCTGGTGTTGCGTATCTTCGGTAACGCCGCATTTTTTAATGCCGTCTTGTATAAAGGGCATTTCGTTCGCAAGAATATCGACGAGGGCTACTACGATTTCTACCGGCAGACCTTTCGTCGCCTGTTTGCCAATGGTTTGACCCGGCACAATTTCTTTTTGCAACTGTGCTTTCTTGGTGTGTTGCGCTTTCCCGAGGGCAATCCCGTTGAGGCTGATCCAGCGGTCTTTGCGCTGGTGCAAGCGGCCCTGCGTAAGGGGCAGCCGACTAAACGCGTGCAGTCGGATCTATTGGCTTACGCCGCAAGTACCACGGAGCGATTTGACTTCGTTTCGCTTAGCGACGTGCCGTCGTATTTCGCTGGAGATGTCGAACGTACCTATTTGCAGCAGCTGAAGGTTTGTCTAAATCCTGGGGCGTTGTGTGTGGTGCGGTGCTACCTGCGTATTCCCGAAGGGACTGATCTGACTGGATTTCGCGACGTGACCGCCGATTATGCGGCCTTGATCGCGGCGGAGAAGACTCAGGTATACCGAATTTTTATCTACCAATACCTGGGCCTCAGCTAAAGCACACGAAGGACGTCGACCCTTGCGGACCCTCATCGTCACATCGCGCACGACTTTTGTTCCGGGTAATTACGATGACATGATCATCGGCCTAGCGACGTGTCCACAGGTGCACGGGTTGGTCGTACTGGACAATCGTAGCGCCGCCTTGGTTAAGAACGCACTGGCGCTTTTGGCCGTTGGGGCTCGGGGTTTGGGCCTTAGTTTGCTCCGCAATACCTTTGGATTTAGTCACCGCCGCCGCCTTGAAGCCTACCGCCAGGCTGGCAAAAAGGTCTGGACGATGACCGACTTCAACTCGCAGGAAGCGGTGAGCTTGGTCAAGGCACAGGCTATCGACCTGATCGTCAATGCGCGGACTCGTTGTATTTACCAGGAGGGGATCCTTGGTGCGCCGAGGCTTGGCTGTATCAATGTGCATCACGGGCTGCTTCCCGATCAACGTGGTACGATGTGCGATTTGTGGGCCTTGGCTGAGGGCGAAGGGGCCGGGTTCTCGCTGCACCAAATGACCGCAAAAATCGATGCGGGCCAGATCCTGAAGACCGTTCAAGTGTCACATCCGGGTGACTCCGATTATCTCGCCTATCTGCGCCGGGCGATGGCCTTAGAACTCGCGGCGACGCAGCAGTTGCTGGCAGATCTCGGCAGCGGCGGCACCGTGGCCGGGTTCGCCAATCGACCGACGATGCGGCGGCCACATCGGCGCAATCCTTCGGCAGCCGCCTTTCGCCACATGCTTAAACAAGGGATGATTTTATGAGTGTGACTGGTCTACTTTTGTTTCCTGGTAATCCTGGCTCGGCGGCGGACTTCGCTTCCTTGCTCGCCGCAGTGGACCCGAAAAGGCAGGCTGCGGTCGGCTTCTACCGCATGCCGTTGGAACGCTGCGACGAGCCGTCGATGCTCGCCGCCGCAGACTTGGCATTGGCCGAGGCGCAAGCCGCGGCCGGTGGAGTAGACCTGCGCGGTGATTTGGTCGGTGTGGCCTACTCCTTTGGCGCCTACATGGCGCTACGCTGGGCCAAGGAACGTGGGCTCAAGTGGCGTACTTTGGTGCTCCTTTGCCCGACCTTGGTGAGCGAGCGTCCGGTCTCGCCGTTGCAGCGCGTCGTTCTCGGCACGCCCTTGGTCGGAGACGTGGTGCTGCGTGCAGTCGCGCCAAAGTTAGCGGCTGGCTTTGTGGCGACCTGCTTTGCGCCAGGTAGTGCCGCCGACGGCGAGGGCGTGATGCTTCAGGCGAGGCTCGCGCACGCCCCTATCTGGCGAGCGGCCATGCAGCAGAAGATCGTGCAGACCCGGCTGCCGCTTGAGGGTTCCTACCAAGACCAGGTCCAGCGGCTGGTGGTGCTGCGCGGTGGCGCTGACGCAGCGGTTCCTTGGCCGACGCAAGAGGCGGCGATGGAGCGTATTGGTCTCAAGGCGGAATCGATCCACGTCGTGGCTGGGGCGGGTCATTCCCTGCTGTGGTCGCACCGCGACCAGGTGGTTCCGTTGGTGGTAGATGCTTTAGTGCATACACAAGTCGCTAGTGGCGAGCCATCCGAGGCGCTCGGTATCTTGGCCAAGGGGCGCATTGGCTACCAGGCGGGCAAGACGCCGCGCAATAATGTGCTGTCTTACCTCTATGACCATGCTCAGCAATTTCCTGACCGCGTGGCGATTCGTTGGGTGGACGGGCCCGATATCGCTGCCTGGAGTAAACACCATCGTGATGTCAAGCCGCATCGCCAGGTGACGTTCTTGGAGTTCATGCACTTAGTCGACGCGGTCGCGGCGGGACTTGCCGGCCTTGGCATCACCACAGGCGACCGAGTGATCATCTTTTTGCCGATGAGCCTGCCGATGTACGTCGCCATGTTTGCCGTGCAAAAGCTCGGTGCCATTGCGGTCTTCCTCGACTCCTGGGCGCGTAGTAGCCACCTCGGTGCGAGCGCCGCATGTGCCACCCCAAAGGCGATGATAAGCCATAAGGCGGCGTTTGATTTGATCGCTGGCGTTGAGGAATTCAAGCAGATGCCGTTGCGTGTCATCGCAGGTCCAGGCGAAGGTGCCAGCTATTCAGCGACTCTAGAGCAGTTACTGCAGACTCAAGGGCAGGTGCCTCTGGCGGCTGTGACTGGCGACGCGACGGCACTCATCACCTTTACGACCGGTAGCTCCGGCACGCCTAAGGGAGCGAACCGGACCCACCGTTTTCTCTGTGCCCAGCATGAGGCCCTAGCCAAGGTCTTGCCGTACACTCCGGTCGATATCGACATGCCAGCATTCCCGATTTTTTCGTTGAATAATCTGGCTAGTGGCGTCACGACGATCTTGCCTGCAGTCAACCTGGCGGCGCCCGCTAGTCACGATGGTGCCGCCTTAGTTGGTCAGATCATCCATGGTCCGATCAGCTGCACGACTTTGTCGCCGTCGATGCTCAACGGCGTTAGCCACTACTGCTTGGAGCAAGGTGTGACCTTGCCGTCGTTGCGGCGAGTGGTCACGGGTGGTGCTCCAATCAGCAAGGACGATGTCGCCGCCTTCAAGAAAGTGGCGCCGCATGCAGAGATTTGGGTGCTATACGGATCGACGGAGGTCGAACCGATGGCGCATATCGAAGCCACCGAGATGCTCACCAGCGCCTTTGGCGAGGACCCCGAAATCGTCGAAGAAGGCGTCAACGTTGGGCATATCAGCGACGAGCTGCGCTATAAATTTATCCGCATCGTGCGCGGGGATATCGCACTGACAGGTAAGGGCTGGGCGGATCTTGAAGTCGCAGCGGGCGAGGTTGGTGAGTTTATCGTCACCGGCGATCACGTCTGCCGTGACTACTACAACAATCCAGAGGCCTTTCGTAAGTCGAAGATCGTCGATCAAGATGGTTCTGTCTGGCACCGCACTGGTGACCTCGGGCGCTTGGACAAGGGCGGCAACCTCTGGATCGTCGGCCGTATCCACAATGTCATCGAGCGCGGCGGTCGTTATTTCTTTCCGGTCCGTGCTGAGGTCATTCTCAAGCGCCTGGCCTTCGTCGAAAATGGAGCTTTCCTCGGACTGCCAGACCCAACCCTTGTCGCGCGCAATGCCGTCGTGCTGCAGCTGCGCCAGGACGCCACCCTAGATGGGACAGCAATTGCCGAGGCCAAACGCCTATTGGCGAAAAACGGTATTCCCGTCGACTCTCTATACGCCGTCAAGGAGATCCCCATGGACCCACGGCATCACAGCAAGGTTGAGTACGGAGTCTTGCGTGACCATCTGCAAGCGAGCCAGGCGCGGGATTACTTAGCATGAGCAGGTCAGGCCCGACCCTAGCGGCAACATGGTGGATCTTTGTCTGTGAACGCTTTCCTCTAGGCGCTCACGGGCCGATGGTCGTGCTTTTCGCGCTAGGAAATTTTGCCATGGCCGCCCGCTTAGCCGGAGTCGCGTTTGCGCCATGGGCCTACGTTGCCAGCGTGCTGTTGTCCTTGAGTTTCTTCTTTCGCTTGCGTTGCTTCGATGAAATTAAGGACTACGCGGTCGATGTGGCGGTCAACCCAACCCGGCCACTGGCGCGCGGATTGCTGCAGATCTCGCAGGTCAAGCGCATGTTGGCGGCGTTGATCCTGTTTGAGCTGGGCCTCGCTGCCTGGCTCGGTGTGCGCGTGTTGTGCGTCCATGGCCTCGCGATGATTTACAGCTTTCTGATGTACCGAGAGTTTTTTATCGGTCGGTGGCTTAGGCCACATTTGACGACCTACGCCTTGACCCACACGCTGGTTTCGGTGCTCCTTGGCCTATCGGTGGCAACCCAAGCGACACTCGACGCCCCCCTGCCTTGGTCGATGGCCTTGCTGACCTTTGCCTGTATAAACTGGTTTATGTTTAATCTGTTTGAATTTGCGCGAAAGACCTTTGCTGGGTCCGAAGAACGACCGGCGGTGGAGAGCTATTCTTCGCTCTTTGGCATCGATGCGGCGGTTGCGCTCAGTCTGCTGCAGGTTGGACTTTCGCTTGGTGTCCTTTGGCTGGTCAACCTGCAGGTAGACGCTTTAGTGCGACCAGTGCCCAGGTGGGGAGGTCTAATGGCTTTGCTGCTGGCGCTGATTCCCCTTGGGGCTTCGCTCGGCTTTGTCGTGCGTAAGAGCGAAGGCGCAGCCCGTTGCTTTCGCGCCGTGGTCAGTGGCTATTTGCTCATATGGTACACCTATCTGTCCTGGCTAGGCTTCGCTTGATAGATCCAAGAGGGGGAACGGATTACGATGCTCATCCGCAAGAATGCGACTGCTAATTTTGCGACCAAAGAAGCCGGCGGCAAGGGTTACAACCTCTACCTGATGGCTAATCTAGGATTGCCAGTACCAGCATGGGTGGTCTTGGGGCGCAGCCACTTTCTCGCCTTTACTAAAAAAAGTGGCATCGCCGCGCCATTGGCGCAGATCCTACAGGACTTTGCCTCCGGACAAACGCCCGCCGCGGCCGCCGCGGCAGCTATTGAGCGCATAGTCCTCGCCGCTGAGGTCCCAGCAGACTTGCTTTCGGAGCAGATTCAAGGATATCAGGAAGTTGCTAGCTCAAGCGCGATCTCGGTGCGCTCGTCGGCGTCGGATGAGGATGGCGCGGGTCATTCATTTGCCGGGCAGTTGTCTAGCTTTCTCTACGTCGAGGATCAGGCCGAGGCTTTGTTATCGATCAAAAAGTGCTGGGCGTCGGCTTTCTCTGAGCGTGCCCTGGCCTACCGGCTCCAGGGCGGCATCAGCCTTAGCGGCATCAGCGTCGCCGTCGTGCTGCAAAAGATGATCGATCCCACCTGCTCCGGAGTTTTGTTTACCTGTGAGCCGACGCAAAAGCGCCTCGATCAGTTTGTCGTGAGCGCCGTGTACGGGGTTGGCGAAGGACTGGTCTCAGGCGCCTTGGATGCCGACACCTTTTGGCTTGCGGCAGGAGATGGCGCTGTGGCGACCCAGACCATCGTCGATAAATCCGAGGCCTTTCGCCGCGCTTCGGCCGGTGGCTACGCGCGTGTGCCGGTCGCCGCCGCAGCCGCGGCGGCTCCAGCGATCAGTGTGGCGCAGCTGCAGGAGCTGCACCGCATCGGTCGAAGCTTGCATGATTACTTCGGTCGGCCGCAGGATATCGAGTGGGCGGCACAGGGTGATCAGCTCTATGTGTTGCAGACCCGCGCGGTGACTTCGATGGGGCAAAACCTCACCGGCTACCCAAACCTATGGGACAATTCCAATATCGTCGAGAGCTACGGCGGCTTGACCTCGCCGCTGTCTTTTTCCTTCGCCCTGCGCAACTACAAGGGCGTTTACGTGCAGTTTTGCGAGATTCTCGGCTTGTCGCGCCAGGTGGTCAAGGACATGGAGTCCTACCTCGGCAATATGCTTGGATGCATCAACGGCCGCGTCTTCTACAACCTCTACAATTGGTACAAGTTGGTAGGAGTTTTGCCCGGCTTCAGCAATAATCGTGAGTTTATGGAAACCATGATGGGGGTAGGGGAAGCGCTCAGCGGTGAGATCCAGCAGCGGATCAAGCCGCATCCGTCGTGGGACACCTGGCGCGGCAGCTTGCGCCGGGTGCGCACCGGATTGGCTTTTTTATACTATCATTTCACGATCCAGAGCATCGTTGACCGTTTCCTGCATAGCTTTAAGCTCGACTACGACCGCTTTCGCGCCTTGCCCTTTGGCCGGATGAGCAGCGACGAGCTGTTTGCGACCTATCTGGAGGTCGATCGGGTCATGCTTAGTCAGTGGAAGGCGCCCATCATCAATGACTTTTTATGTATGGTTCACTTTGGCATCTTAAAGAAACTCAGCGCATCATGGTTAGGTGGGTTGCAGGCGGGCATTCAAAATGACCTTTTGGCCGGTGAAGGCAATCTGGAAAGCGCCGAACCGACCAAACAGCTGATCCGCCTCGCTGGCGAGGCGGTGGCGAACCCTGGTCTGAAGCGTCTGATCGATGCGTGCGAGGCACCCGACCTACTGGAAGCCTTGAATCAGAGCGAATACCAAGAGTTTTACCAAAAGATCGTCGCCTATATCGACCGCTTTGGCTTTCGCTGTATGAGCGAGATGAAGCTTGAAGAGATCGATCTCAATACCGATCCAACCTTCCTCTTTGTCTGCTTGAAAAACTACCTACGCTCGGGCACGACTGATTTAGAGGCCTACGAAGAGCGTGAAGGGCTGATGCGTCGTCGGGCCGAGGCCGAGGTCGCCAAGGAACTTACTGGTCTGCGGCGGCGGATCTATTGGTGGTCCCTGAAGCATGCGAGAAAGGCGGTAAGAAACCGCGAGAACACCAGATTTTCTCGCACCCGGGCGTACGGTATTGCGCGAAATATATTCCGTGCCATGGGGCGTGATCTGAGCGAGCGCGGCGCCTTGTTGCATCCTGAGGATATCTTTTACCTGACGATGGAAGAGATCTACGGCATTCATCAAGGGACGCTACCCACCTATAATTTAAATGCCCTGAGTAAGCTGCGCCGGGATGCCTATGTCGGCTTTGCTAGCCAGGAGCCGAAGATTCGCTTTTTAACGCGCGGACCGGTGTATTGGCAAAATCCACTGCTCGCCGAGGTCGATGTTCCGGATGTCGAGGACGGGGCGGATTACCATCTGAAGGGCTTGCCGTGCTGTCCAGGGATGGTGGAAGGGATCGTCAAGGTGGTGAACTCCCCCGGCGACAATTTGGACCTAAACGGCGAAATTCTGGTGACGACCCGCACCGATCCAGGGTGGGTGCCACTTTATCCGAGTATCTATGGCCTGCTGGTGGAACGTGGCAGCTTATTGTCGCACTCGGCGATCGTGGCGCGGGAGATGGGACTCCCGACGATCGTCAGCATCAAAGCCCTGACGGCGACGCTGCGTTCTGGCATGCGCATCCGTCTGGATGGGACCAAGGGGACGATCACGATCCTGGAACAGTAGGGACGGCTAGTGGCTAACAGGTGCGGCGATTTTATGGATCATCTAGGCGTGGTCTGTGTCGCCTGGTAGTAGGAGATAGGTGAGTCGCATTCCAAGTTCGACGCAGCAGCTGTGAACAGTCGTTCCTGGGGCGCCCTGGTGGTGCATTTTTTGGTGATTACATGATGTCTCTTCGTAAGTAGAGCCCGAAGCTTCCTCATGCGACAACTGGCTCGTGCAGCAACTGGCCGCATCGGACGTCAATCTGGGCTGGAGACAATGCTTCCCGCCGAGGCGATGACGATGGCCACAATGCCGAGCCATTGCTCCAGGTAGATGCTCTCTCGCAAATTGACTTGGCCAAATATCGCGGCAATCGCCGGCTCCAAGCTCATCAGGACGCCGAAGGTCTTGCTTGGGATGCGCGTCATCGCCATCATTTCGAGCGAATACGGAATGGCGCAGGACAGTATCGCAACAATCGGTGCGTAGACCCAAAAGGTCTCGTTCATCAGGGGAGCGCTGTAGTCCATCATGCCCAGTGGCATCATGGCGACAGCGGCAACGGCCATGCCGAGGGCGGTCACCCTCATGCCCGGGACGTACCGGCTCGATCTTTTACCGAAGATGATATAGGCCGCCCAGCAACCGGCTCCGACTAGAGCATAGCCAACCCCGACAAGATCGATCGCTTCTCGATTTGGCTGCAGGCTACCAGGCATCAGCATGATGATGCCGGCCATGGCTAAGGCGGCCCATAGCAGATCGACCAGGCGGCGCGCATGGGACAGGGTGACGCACAGAGGACCAAGAAATTGCAGGGCGACGGCAATACCCAGATGAATGCGGGCAATCGCTAAATAGAATAGCAAGTTCATCGCGCCCATCGCTAGGCCGTAGGCAATCACCGACACTGCGGCCTCGCGGCTTAATCTAGGTCCGCGCCAGGGTTTGGCGTACACGGCCAGGATCGCTGCGGCGAGGACGGTCCGTAGCATGGCGGTGGCGGGTATGCCCAAAATGGGAAATAGTTGTTTGGCGAGGCTCGCTCCCCATTGGATCGAAATCATGGAGGCGATGACAGCCAGAACGGGCAAGATAAGGACCGGCAATAAGGCCTCTTGTTGTTGGCGTTTCGCGGGGAATTGACGTCGAGTTTAACATGCTCGGCAGCCATTCAGGTTAGCAGCAAAGAGGCCGGTACTCACACTGAAACCGTGCTTGCAGCAGCAAATTTTAGATGAGTAAATTCAGGTGGTTAAATAGCCAGCGCCAAAGTTTTCACGATAATGGGTTTGAGAATCATTATCATTTGATACACTAGGCGCTCACCTCGCAGATGAGTGTAGTTCATGAGCATTTGGTTTAGGTCCACGGTCCCTCTTTTGTTGTGCTTAGGCATCAGTCAGCCGCTGCAGTCGGCTCCCTTTGAACCTGGCAAGGCGAAGGACATCGCCATCATCCTCCCGGCGCGCGGAGACCGTGGTGTGTCGATGGATCAAGAGCTCTTTCCTTCGCAGTGGTGGAACGATCTGCGTGCCGCCTATGCTCAGACTAGCGTTGGTCCAGCTCTTGATGTAGAAAACCAGCGCAGCGACTGGCGACTCGTGGCGATGCGCTTTGCGCCCTGCCAACCGCTGTTGCCCTATCTCTCGCCTCGCGACCACACCTTGTGTCAGCCGGAGATACGACTGATCTGGCAGCCGGTGCAACAGCAATGGCGGCAAGACCGTTGGCTTGCTTACGCCGATGACCGGGCCATTCACGCCTTGTACCGAGTCGATGGTGAAGCGGCCCTCGGACCACAGGCAAGCAAGGTGTGGCGTGGTTTGGCCCAGCGCGCAGGCGCGCTGAGCAACGCCGAAGAGTTGCAATATGCCACCCTCAACGCGGCCGTCGCCGCAGAGGTGCTGAGCCAGCTCAAGGGGTTACGCGGCGAAGGCCCGGTAGCTCGGTACGATGGGGTCGGTGAGCGGCCGGAATGTGCTGACCCAGCTCAGGCGGGGAAGTTTTTGCTGAAGCTGCGTCGGTTCTTGGGCCAACATGCGAAGCCGCAGCTTTTGACCCAGTTGACGACCTTCTCGCTGCCGGAAGGGCGAAATCCACCGCTGATCGACGAATGGGTCTTCTTGGCTTTTGTGCCAGGCCAGCAGGGGCAACGGCTGCAGCCCCAGGCGCTGTCGGTGCGTTCAAGGCACGACGGTCGGCTGTTGGCCGAGTATGGCTTCGCCGCTCGTGCTTCGGTACGTCGTGACGAGGCGGTCCTACAAGATAAGTTGGACGCGGCCGGGGATGGAGAGCGCGAAGAATTGCAGGACGCGGTGATATGGACGTTTGCTGAGCGGGCGAGCAAAGGGGCACGCCTCGCTGACCCAGAGCAGACGCATGTCGCGCATACTAGCTGTGTCTCTTGTCATAAGCTTGGCGACACGAGTTTTAATCTGCACAATTTGAGCTATCTTGAAGAGGGAGGCATCGCCGTGTCGCCGCGGGTCTTAAAGGACGTGGCGCGAGAATTGCATTGGCTGAATGCAGGCCAACCTGATCTGGCTGATCAGTAGTGCGCGCCTGCACGAGGAACTGACCGCCCCACCTGATGTTTGGCCCTGTGGCTTGGATGCTTTGTTTCGCTAGCCACAGAGGATTTGTCCTTTCAAATCGTTGAACAACTAAAATTTGTTGTCATTTTAGAGTCTGCAAGTCAAAGTAAGTGGGTCCTTCCATATTAATTTGTCTTGGGGAACCACTACATGGTCTTACGTAGAGGCGCGCTAATTTCCTATGTCCTATCGATAGGAAGCCTATTCGTTGCGGGGGCATTGCCTGCACTCGCAGCCGCCGCAGAGGAGCCCGAAGCCACCGCGGCTGAGCCGAGTGACGCGGCCGAAGGGGCTGTGCAAAAAGAAGTGATCAAAGAAAATAGGGCTGTCGCCCCTGATCGGAAGGACCAGGGCGGTCTATTCGGGCCCTGGCGTTTTGGCCCGACCCTGCAGCTTGGCTTGCCGCACCCGATCAACTACGGCGTCGACTTACTTTACGATAAGACCTTTGGCCTCGGCTTTAGCACCGGCAAATTCAAGGTCAAGGCAAAGAGCACCGAGGTCCAATTTGCCAACTGGGACCTGCGAGCACGTTGGCACCCTTGGCAGGGATCGTTCTTTCTTGGTGCGGCTTACGGCCAGCAAGACCTCTTTTTGCAAAGCAGCCAGGACTTGAAAATCGCCGCCAACGGCGTCGATCTGGCCGTTCCGACGACGATCCAAATCGATGTCAAGACCAATTACCTAACCCCCCACCTCGGGTGGTTTAGCGTCAGCGATTGGGGCTTCACCATCGGCTTTGAAATCGGTGCCCAGATTCCGCTGTCCACCAAGGATGATCTAGCCATTGGCTTTGAAAATGTCTCGGCCTCGCAAGAGGCTGCGGTCAAAGCCACCGACAAATATAAAGATGCGAAGAAAAAGGTCGATGACGCCTCGAAGCTGTTTGGCAAACAGATTTTCCCATACATCACCCTGCTCAGACTCGGTTGGCTACTGTAGGTTATCTGTTAAAACCATCTAAAGGAGTATGACCATGAAGATAGCAACATTAGGACTTACCTTGCTAGCCTTAGACCTTGGCGGTTGTGGCAAGGTGGATAAAAAAGACATCAGTACCAGTCATCCGTCGAGCAATGTCGTGACCACCGAGCCATCCGCTGGTGTTGCCCAGGGACGTTTCAATAAAGACGCCAAGGCCGACCAGCGCTTGGTTGGTAGCCCGAACAGCGAGGTCAAGGAGGACTTCGTGACCTTCCCGCCTGGTGCATTGGCCGTTGATACCGACGTGACGATCCGGCAGGGATCAGACCTCGGTAGCACCCCCCCTGCTGATTTGGGTTTAGCAAGCGGGGTCACCATTCTGGGTGGCACGACTCCGGTACTTCTCGGCGCGAGTCCAGATACACCGAAGACCGTAGCACCCTTCACGATCAGCATTCCTGTGCCGCTTGATACACCGGCAGGCGCAAAGCTAAATCTGGCCGATAGTGGAGCCAAGGTCGGACTACTTTACTTGGTCAAAACCGCTGCGGGTAATAAGGTCGGATTTTATGCGTTCGGTTCTAGCGATCTTGTTGGGACCTATCTTCGCTACAAGACATCCTCTTTTGGCTGGTTTCGCATCGTGATCCTGTCAGCCGCGGCGGTGACAACGGAAAAGACGACACAGCTTAGCCCCGGCGCAAAATAGCGCATTTAGTTGAAGGCTCGTCGCCGGCCACAGGCTCTTGCTGTGGTCGGCTTTTTTCTCGAATAGCGGCCCTGGCTTTGTGCCGATCACTCGCCAAAGGCCTGCTGTCCTGCAACATCGGGGAAGGGAATGACATCTTGGCAGATTGGCTTGGTGAATGCTTCTGCGATTCCTGTGATGCCGGTAATATCGGCGATTGAGGCAATTGATAGTACATTTGCGGCAATCTCAAAGTCGTTTGCGGCCGTCATCTCGTTTAGCTGAATCGCTCCCCATGCACGCTTGATATACAGTGCCACGTCAGGCGGAAAGCGCTTATCGATGGTGGCCGCGATCTCGGGACTGGTCTGGGTGGCAAAGTCCTCCGCAAAGGCTTTGCGAAAGTCCTGGGCTGCACCCCACAGCGTTGTGCCTACCCGCCGCACGAAATTGACACGGGTGAATGTAAGGCTGACTTTATGCCAAATGCCTGATGAATGATCGATACCCCAGCGAGAGTCATAGATCCGGCGAAGGATTGAGACATCCTGAACCTCGCCCACAGGCTTAATCGTCTGCATTAGGTTGAGGACGCTGACCAGCGCCTTGCCAACCTTTGTTTCGGTGAACAGCGTTTTGCCGGCAACGGTGACACTCGCTCGGGCTTCGCTGCTGATCGCCGCAGTTTCGGGCGCAGCCAGGCCTAGGGTGGCAATATTAGTGGCGATGACGAGCGCCGAAAAGACTTGGTCAGAAACCGCCATGCCGCATTGCGTCGGCGATTTGGCGCAGCCAGCGCCGCAGTTAGTCCAGGAGGGATCACAATTTTGCCAGCACACGGGTCCAACGCCGTGAAAGCCGTCCCGGCACTTGGAATAGCATAGGCCGGCGTCTTCTTCGCGCGCCGAGCCGCAGGTGCTGTCCTTTGGATAGCACCTCGCTCCAGAGCGTTGTTCGTCTGGGTTACAGGTCATCGCACCCATGCCAAGAACGGCTAAGGGCTTAAAGCAGGTTTCGCCCGTATTGGTGTAGCCTTCGTCACAGTTGACGATGCAGCGCTTGGTGATGCTGCTTTGGTGGTACCCTTCAGGGCAAACCATCGTATTGGCTCCAAGCGTGTCGGCGCCCTTACCGCAAAGACAGCCAATATCCGTGTAGCCGGCGCTGCATGCATATTTTTTAAAGACCGTGGTGCAACCCTTGCCATAGACGGTTGGACCGCGGTAGCAGGTGAGACCGGTATTGGTATAGCCATCTGGGCATCTGCCGAGGACCGATGGTGCTCCGTAGGTGTTGGCGCCGCGACCGCAGGTGGCGCCGTTATTCGTATAGCCTTCTGGACAATCAGCTGTTCGGCCAGGAACAAGACCCACACCCCGCGTGTTGCTCTGGCGCCAGCAAAATG
>JAPLFX010000219.1 GCA_026390445.1 Pseudomonadota bacterium | reverse complement strand
CGTCGTTAGTCTTACCTTGCTTGCCATGTTGCTCTCAATGATTCTAGCGTACTTAATATCGGGCCGCCTGGTAAGCCGCGTTCAATATATTCTCAGTATCTCTAAGCGGATCAATGATACGGGTGACTTGAGTCTTCGGCTCAACTTAGCTCCGGACGCCGACGAGATCGCCTCCTTAGGCGCGCAGTTTGACAGTATGTTGCAGAGTCTCGAGGAGGCGCAGGAAAATCTGGTTCATAGTCAACGCCACGAAGCGGTCGCAACGATGACCCAAATGCTTGCTCACGATGTACGCAAGCCATTCTCTATCTTGCGAATGGGACTCGGAATGCTAAATAGGGCTCAAGACCCTGCCGGGGTGAGAAAGGTTCTTGCAAGTTTGATTCCTGAAATTGACAAAGCGGTAGGCAGCGTCGATGGTCTGATTGCAGACGTCATGGAGGTGGGGTCGACCTCCGCCGAGTTCATTCAGGAGGCAGTGAGTCCGGAGTCCCTCATCGAGACGTGCCTCGGTCAACTGTTCCGCATTTATCCAAAGGCTGACATTTCGATCGCCTATGATTTGCAGCATACGCATATGGTGCATGTGCATGCGCAAAAAGTTGGGCGAGTATTTTCAAATATCGTCGGCAATGCCCTCCAAGCAATGAAGTATAGGGGGGCGATTTGGTTCAAGACGATCGAGCGAGACGGGGCGATTGAATTTTGCCTTGGCAACGCTGGATCGCTGATTTCGCCTGAGCACCTGCCTAAGCTTTTCGACGCGTTCATTACCCATGGAAAGAAGGGAGGGACAGGACAGTGACTCGCTATCGCACAGAAAGTAGTGATGGCCCACGGTGGGAGGATCTGGTGCGAGTCCCGTCAGACTGCGGAACAACCGAATGGGCATGTCGAGTTCCATTTCACCCTGCCGATCGCTGCCGGCCAGCCCTGTCGAACGACCTCGGGTTTACTCAGGCATAGTAAATACGTCACCGATTTGCGACTTAACCCGGTAGGATTAGAAACTGGCCAGGGGACTATTGACGCGGGTGAAATCAATCTCGAAGCAGATATTTGCTACGCAGCCGAGCAAATGGGTAGAACCATTCGCGTGCTGGTGGTCGACGATGAATCTGTCTACCGTAGCTGTTTGAGTTCCTACTTGCAACGTACGCCACAACTAGCTCGGGCGGTTACCGTGACAGAGGCTACGTGTGCTGCTCAGGCTTTGGCTGCTGTCGCCGCCAGAGGTTTTGACCTAGTCATCACTGATGTTGACATAGGTGCGGATTCGTTGAGCGGATTCGAACTGGTTCAAGAACTTGGATTGCTGGGCGCCAGGGCACTCACCTGCGTCCACTCCAACCGCATCTGTGCTGCAGATCACCGAGCGGCTATAGAGGCCGGTGCGGACGCATTTTTACCAAAGCCAATGGCAAGAGCGCAACTGCTTCGCTTGGTATTGCAAGCCATGGAACGAATCCATAGCCAGAGTCGGGTGTGGGCGACGGGATCTGCTCCGCTGGAAGTGGGGCCGAGACGCATTGCGGGCTCAAATCTGCGCAGCTTTGGGGTATCATGATTGCGGTTGGGCGGATCAAGGCGGGGGCGTCAGTCCGGTGACCCGATGCCTCGCTGTTCACATGGTTTGCAGCGCTATTAGAAGTAAGATATTCGACCAGATAGTACCATTGCCAATCACAGTCATTCTGATTACCGAAAGGCCCACCATGACGGACTGGAATGCACATGTTCATCCCCACAGCGACCTTGTCGAGATGCAGCGCAACCTGTGGCAAGTCACGGGACGTTTGCCCCGTGGTAACATCCCACGCAATATGGTCGTGTACCGACTTCCGCAATCCGGCGGATTGCTCATTCATAGTGCGGTCGCACTTGACGACCAGCGCATCAAAAAGCTGGAGGCGCTCGGCCAGCCTGAAATTCTGATTGTCCCGAACCGCATGCATCGTCTTGATGCCGCGGTCTATAAAGAACGCTATCCAAAAATTCGGGTTCTGTGTCCTGCCGCCGCACGTGAACACGTCGCTAAGATTGTTGCTGTCGATGCTAGCTGCGAAGACGTTCTCCCGACCTACGGCATTCAAATTCATGCTCCAAGGGGCATCCGACCGGGGGAACTTTGCTACGAACTTCCAGTTCCAGATGGCGGTGTGCTTGTGGTCACGGACTTGTTGTTCAATTTGGATCACCAACCTGGTCTCGACGGGTTCATTTTTCGTGTGATCGGATCATCAGGATTTTTCGGCATCACTGGCATTGGACGGTTGTTAATGCTGCAAGATCGGCTGGCGTTTCGGGAATGGTTGCTGCTCATGGCGCAGCGGACCGATCTGAAGGCCATCTGTGTGGCCCACGGTGGCGCGATCACTTCTGATGTTGCGAACGCGCTGAAGGCGGCAGCGGAACGTTTGAAATGAATAGGACCGCTCAGGAGCTTCACTGCTCCTGATCCGCCAATCCCTGTCCATCCTGTGCGGAGAGCTCGGCGCTCTCTTCCTCAGGGTTTGGTCGAAAGGTAAGTGTCTAGAGAGTCGAAGGATCCCGTCCAACCGCCAGTCATGCCAGCCTTTGCCGCGATAAAGGTCTGCTGCTCCTCGGGGGTGACGTTGCCATGGGGCTCCCAAATCACAGTAACGCGCGTGTGTCCCGGCCCTTCTTCGGCAAATATCACAGTAGTCAGCATGGTCTCAGGCCACGTGGGCGCGAACGGGTGGCGAGATATCTTCTCTTGTTCGTCCACGAACTGCTGCGTGTAGACCAAGCGGTGCGGCTTTTGCAGCTCAGCATACTGCGCCCGACCATACATTTTGACTCCACCCGGCGCCGACATCCAGTAAAACGAACTACCTCCTGGTCGAATGTCCGACCGGATAAACTCCATGGTCGATCCTGCAGGTCCCATCCATTTCGCAAAGTGCTTTGGGTTGGTCCACATGTCATACACGACGTCGATAGGAGCGTCGAACGATCGATTGATGACGAACTGATCCCTCCCAGTCAACTCTTTGGTCAAATATTCGGCAAGTCGGTCCCACGTCGAATTGCCGCCGAACTTCTTGATGGTCTTGTACGTCTCGGCTGCAGCCTCGGGCGTCGGCAGTGTCATCGACATATCCATCTTGGTCTTGCCCTTGATCTCACTGAAGAGCACGGTGACCCGAAACATCGGCGGGTGGTCATCATTGCCCCCGTGGTCGTAGACGAGGCGCGAGTTCTTGTTGACTTCGAGGTACTGGATCTTATTGGGAAAGTCGACCCCGTCGGGACCATGCATCGTAAAGACCCAGGTGCCGCCGGTGCGCAGATCCTTGCTGTGGGTCGTAATGGTAAAGCCGCGTGGCCCCCACCACTGGGCAACTTGTTTGGGGTCGGTCCACGCGTCCCATACGGCCCGGACAGGGGCGTCGTAAATGCGAGTGATGTGGATTTCATTTGCTGCGCTTTTTTTGTCCATGTGACGTTCCCTTCGGTGCATGTGGTTTGGTGACGGCTTTCAAATAATCTTCAAGACGGTCAAAACTCTCTTCCCAAAACATTCGGTATGGCTCGAGCCAGGCGGACACGTCGGCGAACGATCCGCCGTTTAACTTGCAGGGTCGCCACTGTGCGTCCCGGCCTTTGGTGATCAAGCCGGCCTGTTCCAAAACCTTTAAATGTTTGGTAACCGCCGGCAAGCTCATGTCGCGTAAGAACGGCTTAGCAAGGTCCGATACGTTAGCCTCACCCTGGGTGAGTCGGGACAGGATGGCCCGCCTTGTCGGGTCGGCTAGAGCACCAAAAATTTTGCTAAGTGTGTCTTGCTCCATATTACACTTATCGGTTAATTAACAAAAAGGTTTAGTACAAAATTTAAATTTCTTTTAACAGTTTGTTTTATCTAGCATAATCAAACCATTCGGTCTGAGCCTGCAAGGCGAAGCGAGCACTCATTTGGAGTAGGATCATGAGTATGACTAGCGCAAAGCGTATCGGCATTCTCTACTACGGCGACCTGGAAATGAGACGCCAGACAACTCGAGAGAATGTTCGTCTTCCTAATATTTTTGAGGCATTTGAGGCACTCGGCGTCGAGGCCCAGCCGGTTGTTTACAACGACGCCTTTTGTGACGAGGTCAAGCAACAGGTCTCTGGTATGGACGCTGTGTTGACGTGGGTCAACCCGATCGAGGACGGTTGCGACCGTACGATGCTCGATGCGTTGCTACGGGACTTGGCGGCTGACGGTACCTACGTAAGTACTCACCCCGACACCATCTTGAAGCTTGGTACGAAAGAGGTGTTGGTACGGACGCGAGAATTGGGTTGGGGGTGCGACACCCATCTCTATGCTAGTATCGACGACATGCGGCGCGAGCTTCCTGCTCGCCTTTCGCGTGGCGAAGTCCGCGTGCTCAAACAGAGCCGTGGTCAAAGCGGCGCTGGGGTATGGCGACTCGAGCGTGACGCCTCTTCTGGAAGCGTAAGTGGTGGCTCGCTCGTACGGGCCCACCATGCCAAGTCAGGGTGCTCGGAAGAAGTGCTGACGCTGGATGAGTTCTTCGATCGATGTACACCCTACTTCGCTGCGCAGGGTGGTCGAGGTTGCATGATCGATCAGGTGTACCAACCGCGTCTACCCGAAGGGATGGTGCGTTGCTACCTAGTGAAGGGCAAAGTTGAAGGCTTTGGCCGTCAGGAAATCGTCGCTCTGCATCCAGCTGCACCCGGCGCCCCTCCAGAGTCGGCGCCCAAGCCGACCAAACGACACTATCACCCAGGCACGATGTCTGAATTTCATCGCCTGAAGCACCTCGTTGAAAACGAGTGGGTGCCAGCTGCGCAAAAAATACTACATATCAACGCGACTGATCTGCCAATGTTGTGGGACTGTGATTTCATGTTTGGCCCGAAAGAGGCAGATGGGCACGACAGCTATGTACTCTGCGAGATCAATGTCAGCTGCGTTTCACCGTTCCCCGAATCGGCGGCAGGACCGTTAGCGGCAGCTGTGATGGAGCAAATTGCGTAAAATTCAAATGCCGTTTGGACAAGGTCAAGAGATGTCTTCTGGTAGCCATGGGTGGCCAGGTCGGATCTTTGCGCATGGTATGTCTCACCTGCTACGAAGGTAAAGCTTCATAGCACTGGCTTGTTGATGCAGAGCTTGGCGGCACTCTCGATAAATTGAAGGCTGAGGACCATGAAGTATTTCATCAGTGACACCCATTTTGGGCACCAAAACCTGATCGGCTGCTGCATGAGGCCATTTGCTGATGCTAACGAAATGGACAGTGTCATGCTCGGAAACTTGCAGCAGCGCCTGACAGACGAGGACGACCTGGATTTTCTCGGCGATTGGTCGATGAGTCAAAGCTATTACGAACTCATAAAGAACGTGCCCTTCCGGCACCTGTACTTTATCTTAACTCGGCGTATCAACCGCCATAATTTCGTAATCCTTGTCCGTTCCGCCCATCGTAACGGTGACAACATCACCAGTGGCCCGGCCCATTATCGCGCGGCTAAGCGGCGAGTGAGTCGTCACCGTCAGCACATCCTGGCCGTCGCTTCGCAACCGGTACCCGCCGGCGCAGGGCAGCAGCCAATAGACCGAACGTATGCCGTCGCACTCCAAGCTCACAACGGCCGTGACCGTCACGCTTGTTTGTTTGCTCGTGCCGACGAGGTTGAGCTGACGAATCACGTTTAAGGTCTTTTTCAGCTCCACTAGTCTTTCAGCTTGAGCGCCCGCCAGATACGAGGATTCGAGGCCGCGTGTATCGTATTTATTTTCTGGCTTCGCCTCTGCGTGGGTGGCCGCCTCAGCGGCGCTTCTGACCGAGTCAGCTAACACTTTGACCTCTGCCTCGATCTCAAGGCAAAGTTGGTCGCGCAAGTGCGTTGGTGATGGAGGACTCAAAGACACCTCAAGCGATGGCGAACGGTTGGTACTCGACGTCGTGAAACCACGATGGTCTTGCAACAAATACGAGAATCCCCATGTCGATTAGGAACCTAGAGCGCAGGTAGCGTGCCCGCTTGAAGCTTATGAATTGCGCCCATCATCCAACTTAAAGGACCGACTATGGTCAGGTATCTTTAAGCCGTAGGCAGGATCGTGACAAGCCCAGATCTGCTCTGGTGCCGGCTGGTTATGTTCTAACGGCGAAGGGCGCCCGCTTCCCGAGGGGGAGGTGGGCGCCCGACTGGTTCTGGCAGACCGTAGGGGCGCATGCTCGGTGGATGGTTAGCTTGGATTCGATAAGAAATTTGCCAAGATCGTCTGCTCGTCGGCGCTCATCGCTTGCCGATCCTCGGGCGGCGGCATGCGCGAGTCATCGGTTTTTTGAATCAACTTGAGCCAGCGTGCCCCTCTGCCTGCAAAGGTCTTGGCATCAGCCAGCGCATCACCACTGATAATCAGCGGCGAAGTTCCCCCGGCGGAATGACAGCCTCCACAGTTTTTGGTCAGCACCGGTAGCACTGTCTTCTCAAATGGAGTCAGCGTGGGGGATATCGGAGGATTTTCCGCTCCCTTGGTGGTCGCCAAAAAGCTCTGCAATGTCGCCTGATCGCTCGCTGAGACACCGTCGGCACGCGTGTCGGACGGTGGCATGCGCTCATCGGAGCTGGCGATGCTGGCAAGAATCGCGGCCCCGTTCGTTCTAAACACGACTTCGTCACCGACAAACAGCGGCTGATGCAGGGCGCCGCTGGAATGGCAACCGCCACAGTTGGTGGCCAAGATAGGCTCGATGTCCCCAGCAAAACTTAATGATCCTACCGTCTGATCGTTCGGAGCGTTGAGCGTTGTCGCCGGAGGGGCCGAGGGGGCCGAGGGGGCCGCTTCGTGTTGACCGCCGCTCTTGCTGCTGCAAGCAACAGTCAAAAAGGTGGCACAAGACCACTGAAGAAGTAGAAATGGGATGTGTCGCATGATGTCTCCATCGGTTTAAAAGCGATTGTTTGATGGAAGGACGCAGCTCTGCTCGCTGGAGCGAGCAGAGCTGCGCTGTCTCCTAGCCCACTAGGTATTGAATCGATTAACGATGCCAGCCGCCGTGGTCGTCGCTGCCCCGGCCGCCCCAGCCGCCGCGGTTATTGCCGTCCCCGCGATTCCAGCCGCCGCGGTTATCGCCGTCCCTGCGTCCCCAGCCACCGCGGTTATCGCCGTCGCCGCGTCCCCAGCTGCCGCCATCGCCTCTGTTGCCGCCGTGGTTATCGCCGTCCCCGCGTCCCCAGCCGCCGCCATCGCCTCTGTTGCCGCCGTGGTCATCGCCACCAAGCCAGCTCTGGCGCAAGCGCAGATTAGACTCTTCCACGCGGAACCAAGCACTGCGCATCTGTTCGAACCGAGTAAATTCGCCGCAACTCATAAAATGCTGCTTCAACTCGTCAAAAGTCTGCTCGATGGTATTGAAATCAACTTCAAGGTCTTGCGGACCAAGCTCGACCTCCTCTTGAAAGTGCGACGCCGCATACGACAAGGTGACGGCATCGCGGTAAGGGTCAGAATTGGGTGCGATGAAGTTCATAATGTACACAAGATTTTGTACTGAGTTAGTCAGATCTCGTGCAGCAAAATCCAGCTGCGACCCAGGACCAGCACCAGGATAGGCAAGCGCCGCGCTGCTCGCGTTGATTGACATCAAGATCGTGAAGAGTGTGTTTTTGACGTTCATGGCGATACTCCTATCGGTTTGTTGATGCCATCTTCAAAATGATCCATTGCAAAAAACAGTCCTACTTAAATTGCGCTGCAGCGCAGCGACGCACGTGTCTGCTAAAATAGTGAAGAAGTGGCTTGATTGTCTGTGAATTGGCTGTGCGGCGGCCGTGCCGATGCAGGATCAAGGAGAAACAAAGGGTAGTATACTTTTGCGACCGAACTGGTTCATTTGTGAAGGCGCGCCAACATGGCTTGGGCAGAAGTATGCTGAACTGAAGGGACGGCCTACGCTAGGCGAGGGGCCTTAGAAACGCCGCCATAAAGGTCAATCGTCACAGTGTCCGACTGTTAACTCCAACAGCTAATCCTTACAACCTGCCAATGTGACATAAACAGTGCCGCCGATTGTTTATGCGGCTGCGGTTAAATGCGGAGTGCATGGCACGCTAAGCCCTGTCCCGACTTTCAGTCGAGCTTTGCCGCCGTCCGGTGTCGAATGCCAAAACCAGCTCAAATGCCAGGCCCATGAGTCCAGGGAGCGAGGTAATTTTCTAGCAGATTCAGGCGCCTAGGAATTGGGCTTTATTTTATTTCGTCAATCGACGATAAGCGAATAGGAGGTCGCAATGAACAAAGTAAAGTGCCTACCAGCGGTCAAAAGAGCTCGCCGCCTCGAGTTTTCTGAAGATGACTTTGCGGGCATCTGCAAGGCTCTTGGTCATCCAGCCAGGGTGCGTTTACTGAGGATTTTGATTGAGAAGGGTTCATGCATATCCGGTGATTTGGCCGAAGAGTTTTCACTAGCTCAGTCAACCGTGTCCGAGCACTTACGTATCCTCAAAGAGGCATCGCTTATTCAAGGAACCATCGACGGTCCAAAACGCTGCTACTGCGTTAATCCTGATACCTTGGACTATTTGAAGGAGCTGGTCGGGAGAATTTGAAAAAAATTTCCTGATGGCCATGAGTGGGAGTTTTAGATTCGCCGTGGTGAAGCTGAGGTCATGCACGAAGAGCCAAAAACTGGCGCTAGAGCCAAAGCTTGCTGCACGCTGGGTCAATGTTGGTCAACAAATCACCGTCCGTTAAAGAAGGAACACTTACATGCCTACAGCCGTAGCATTCGGTCAACAGCCAAGGCTGTCATTCCTGGACCGTTACCTAACCCTGTGGATTTTTCTAGCCATGGCGGTAGGCATCGGCGTCGGCATCAAGATGCCCGGCCTGGTGCCATGGCTAGAAACCATGAGCTATGGCACCACGTCGATTCCCATTGCCGTGGGCCTGATCTTGATGATGTACCCACCGCTAGCAAAGGTGAGGTACGAGGAGTTGGGTGCGGTTTTTAAGAATAAGCGGGTTCTAGCCCTCTCGCTTGTCCAGAACTGGGTCTTGGGTCCGCTTTTGATGTTCGCTTTGGCTGTCGTTTTTCTTGCGGACAAGCCCGAGTACATGACCGGTCTCATTCTTATTGGACTGGCGCGCTGCATCGCGATGGTCATTGTTTGGAACGAGTTAGCCGAAGGTAGTGCTGAGTACTGCGCCGGTTTGGTAGCCCTTAACTCGATCTTCCAGATTTTGCTTTTTCCTGTTTATGCTGTCTTCTTCTTATCCGCCTTACCTAGAGCCATCGGTCTTCAGGCCATCGATATCAATCTGACTATGGGTCAAGTTGCGCAATCGGTCGGGATCTACCTCGGCATCCCCTTTGTTGCTGGATTACTGACGCGTATCCTCCTGCGTACCTCGAGAGGTCCTGAATGGTATGACAAGACCTTTATACCAAGGATCGGGCCCATCACCCTAGTGGCGCTTTTATTCACGATCGTTTTAATGTTCTCGCTGAAGGGTGAAAAGATGGTGGCGGTGCCGATGGATGTACTCCGAGTTGCCTTGCCACTCTTGGTTTATTTTGTGATCATGTTTTTTCTATCCTTCTTTCTCAGCCGAAAGGCCGGAGCGCCCTACGACCAATCGGCAACGTTGTCGTTTACAGCCGCCTCAAATAATTTTGAACTTGCCATTGCTGTAGCGATCGCCACCTTCGGTATCAACCACGGTGCTGCCTTCGCCGCTGTCATTGGGCCCCTCGTCGAGGTTCCGGTGCTCATCGGCCTAGTCAGCGTATCACTATGGATCAGGGGCCAATACTTCTCTAAACCCGGGGCAGGAGCGGCAGCTCCGTCGGTTAAGCCGCTGCACATTGCATGATCATGATCCCGAAGCCTTTTGAGGAGATATAAATGCGAATTTTATTCCTATGTGTTGCCAACTCAGCCCGCAGTCAGATGGCGGAAGGCCTAGCCAGGCAGATATTCGCCGGCAAAGCCACGATTGAAAGTGCTGGTTCGCAGCCCAGTCATGTCAACCCGTACGCGATTGCGGCGATGAAGGAAATTGGCATCGACCTTGGCAGCCATAGCTCAAAGTCGGTTGATGACATAGCTGCCGAAGGCTTGGACCTGGTGATCACTCTTTGCGCCGAAGAGGTCTGCCCTATGATGCCTGGGAAGACGAAGAAACTCCATTGGCCGCTGCCAGATCCGGCGGCCGTTAAGGAAGATGGCGAGCCAAAGCTCCAGCGCTTTCGTGAGATCCGAGATTTGATTAGAGAAAGGATTCTTGCACTCAAAAGTGATTTAGAGGCTTAACTGCTAAATCGATATCGAAGGTCATGTATGTCGCCATGCCGTATCGGCAGCTGGCATGGGATGCCAAGCCGGTATACATGCCATTCGCGACCTCGAGCGCCACTTTTAAGGGAGCAAAGGCTATTGGAAACTCCGCCATCAGTCGATTACCTACAACGCGAAGAGTTCAATCTCAGAACGCCTTTGGCAAAGAATCAGCCGTCGGTACACGCGCCAAAAATATTAGTTCTGCACGGTTCGCTGCGAACTAAGTCCTACTCACGCTTACTTTCCTTGGAAGTCGAGCGAATATTGCGCCATTTGGGTGCCGAGGTGCGCAGTTTTGATCCTAAGGACCTGCCCATCTTTGACCAGGCCTCGAGCAGCCACCCGAAGGTGATTGAAATTAGGGAACTCAGTCTTTGGTCTGAGGGACAAGTCTGGGTGTCACCCGAGATGCATGGCAATGTCTCGGGGGTCATGAAAAACCAGATTGACTGGATCCCGCTTAATATCGGTTCAGTCCGCCCAACGCAGGGGCGCACCTTAGCGGTCATGCAAGTGTCGGGTGGTTCCCAGTCGTTTAACGCCGTCAACACACTGCGCCTTCTTGGCCGGTGGATGCGCATGATTACGATCCCCAATCAGTCTTCGGTGGCGCAAGCATATAACGAGTTCGAAGACGATGGACGTATGAAGCCCTCGTCCTATCGAGGCCGGGTTGTCGATGTCTTGGAAGAACTCATGCGTTTCACTTACCTGACGCGAGACGTTCGCGAGTTTCTTGTCGATCGCTATAGCGAGCGCAACGAAGCTAAGATGAAAATCGATTTGGCCAAAATTTAGAAGTTTGGGCACTGGTGATGATGTTTGCGTTCGACTGCGCTGCAATCGGAAAAATTGCGAAACGGTGCCTGCTTGCGGATCAGCTGATCGGCAGCGGTACTCAGTCGCTTTGAGGGAGTTTGTGGACGATATCCCATAGCGTCGGAATTTTTTTGATTTCATCGATGACAACGTGGCCGCAATGTGGCAGGGGAGTCTAAAGGATTTTATTTAGTCGTGGCCTGGGCCTCGACAGGCCCTGAGTGCATGGGGTGATTTGGAGGTGGTATGCGGATGGTTCGTGCACTTGTAGTGGTTAGCAGCGCCCTATTTGTTGCCCTTTCCGGTGAGCTATGCCTGGCCCTTGCGGCCGAGGCGCCGTGGCAGCAGAGATGCGAAAAGTACAAGGACCTGACGCCACCAAGCGCGGACCAGCCGACCGCGGGCGAGGTAGCTGGCCCCCTTAAGGGCTGCCAGTCGGAGACTCTTTACTACGGGATTGGCATGGCGGCGGACCCGGCCCAGGCTCGCAAATGCGCCTTCGTCGAGGTCGCTGCGGGCCTGGAGGTCTTTGGCGGCAACGATATGTTGATGGTGATCTATGCCAATGGCGTGGGCGCCACGCGCAACTTACCGCTGGCGCTGCACTATGCTTGCCGCCTGCAGGGTGCTCAAGCCGAGATGGAGGGACGCGTGCAGCATCTAGAGAAGCTCCTTGCTTCGTCGTGGTCTGATCATGATTTTGAGCTTTGTCAGGATATCACCAGCGGCTATATGATGGGGCACTGCGCCGCTCATTCGGAGCGCATGGCGGCGGTTGCCAGGGCACAACGGATGCAGCGGATCGCCGCTGCGATGCCGGTTGCTAATCAAGCGGCTTTTGCCAGGCTCCAGGCGGCATCGGACGGATTTATCAAAGCCCGCGTTGAGCATGAAGTGGACCAATCCGGGACGGCGCGTGGGATGTTCATGGTCCAAGAGGAAGGCGTCTTGCGGGAGGACTACCTGCAGATGCTCGAGGCTTTTGCGAAAGGCAAAGGACACCACTATTCGGAGGCCGAGGCAAAGACCAAAGCCGCCGATCTCGGCACGCTGTTGAGGCGCATTCAAGAAGCCGAACCTGAGGCGCAAAAAGGCTGGGGCTCGGTCGATGCCAATGGCATCAAGCAAACTCAAGTTGCCTGGATTGCCTACCGCGATGCGTTCGCCGCCTATGCATCCGCACGCGATCCGCGGGTAAATGCCGGCAGCGTGAGCACCTGGCTCACGGCAAAACGGATTCACATGCTAAAGAGTATGAGTGGCTACTGAGCGTCGGCTCTGTCCGGTTAAAAAAGCGAAGAATCACCTTCGGTCTATTCTCCTTAAGCGTGTATTTAAAATTGACGTTGGTACCTAGGTAGGCACGATTGAAACGATCAGAGACACTTCGGAAACCGCTAGGCGACGGCCTCGCAGCCCTCGATTCCTATGCCAAAATACTGGAATTGTTGACTAAGGATGGCGACCTGGGCGGCCCACGGCCCACCGCGGATCTCCTGTTTGTCCGTAACGTCCAAGGCGTGGGGAGCCTCTTTCAAACCATGAGCGCCGTCGGCGCGGCCAAGTCAGGTGCCGGTGACGAGGAGTGGAATCCGCTCTCACAGCGGCCGCATAGCCCGCTGGTGCCGACCGTTCCCTTGGCTCTTGGGGCCGAAATCGCGACCCTGAAGGCTGCCGTGGACGTCTTTACGACGTTAGCCCACGAGATGATGCACGTCGCTTTGTGGGAGCCGTTCTTCACCGGCCGCTGGCGGCCACGCCGCCGCGCTAGCTTTCATGAGTTCTCGCTGCTGGCCGAAGGGTTTTGCTTCTTCTTTAGTGACATCATCGTCACGGGTGAAGTACGGGTGCGTTTGCCGGATGGCGAATTCGCGATGGATCGGCAAGCTTCGATCAACGCCCACTTTCATCCCGTCCAAGCCTTCAATGCCTTGGGGATCAAAAACCACGAGGAGGTCCTCGACATCTACCTCGAGGGCTTCCGTGGCGGGCAGACACGGCTTTGGCAGCCGCGTGGTACAAGCAGTTTCGTCGCCGCACTTGCCGCACAGGTTTATGAATTTTACGCGGATTCGTTGCAGCCGCTGGAAGATCTGCACGTGGCGCTGGGTGCCTTCGGGGGGTTGTCGGAGTTCTACCGGCGCTTTTGTGCCATTCCGGGGCTCCCGACATTTTTGCGCGTGGCCGATGCTCCGCTGATTCCTGAGGGAGGCGGTGCGGATCTTAAAGACTTTTTCACGGCGTTCAACCGCCACGGGCTGACGGGACTTCAAGCGTTGGCGCCTGGCGACGTCGAAGCGATTCGTTGGCGCCGGATGCTGCAGATGCGGGCCTATTATGCCCTCCAGGTTCGCTGGCTAGTAAGTAAGAAACTGGTAGTGGCGCGTGGCCTCTCTGCGCCACTCACGAAGAAACTTCTCGCGCAGCTTGACGCGTATTTGAAGGGGCTTGAATTCCTGCTTAAGGGCTTAGCTAAACAACACAACGCGTCGCCTCTAGACGCGCTGCGAGCCCTAGACGCTGCTTACGATGCTCAGGTTCGTTCGGAGTTTACGGCGCGCGCCGCTTGGGTCGGGCAACGGTGGATGATTCTGCCTCGCCGCGCCGGCGGTCATATCAGCGTCTTTGCTCCAGGACCAGCGCGGGACCGTGACGCAAAGATTCGGCTCCTGCAAATCGTGGCTTGCTTGGTCGACGAGCTGACACGCCGCGTACGCGATAGTACAACTGTGGAAGAACGCTCCGAACTATTGGCTGCGATGCAGAAGGTCGCGGCCCTTGGAGCTTCCGGTGGCAACGGCAACGCTGCGGCCACGCGCCTGTCGTGGCGACGGCTACAGCGAGAGTTGGCATCGCCGCGGCTTCTGGACCTGTGGTCTGTTCAGATGGCGAGCTTTGATCCGGTTCATAACGAATATCGCGAGCTCGTGTTCTCATACCAATAGCTGATGCTTAGGCCATGTGTGAAACCTAGAGACCGCGGGCACTGTCCAGCTTGGCTATCGTCCAAGACTGGCCGGCCAGGACTACCCAAAGCGACCTGCCTCGACTATAGATCGAATAGGTTTTTACTACTACCTAGCGCCTTCAAAGGAGACTTTATCATGCGCGTCCTTATCAACATGTTGGGATTGTCGCTCGCAGTCAGTGCCTGCGGAGCTCGAATGGTTAGCCCTAGCAACGCTGCTGGTGTCGATGGGTCCGCATCTGGTCAGGTCCAGATCGCTGGCGCTGAGGCCTCGGCTCTTATGGATGGGTTGCTGGGCGCTGGACTTAAGACAGATGCCACGATCATCCCTGGTCGACTGGTAGTGCGTGCGGTTCACGTGAGTTGTTCGCTTCCGGAACTGCCGCATTCGCTGCCAGTCTGTACGCTGGCTGGTTTTGATGGGAGCGAGTCGAATGCACGAGGTTCCGCTGCTATATCCTTGTACCGAGTGCTGAATCGATATGCTTCGGGAGCTGGCACGATGGGACGACGTGGCATGAAGGACGCCGTCGTTGCGGATGGCCTGCTTTGCAGCCGCGGCGTCAGCGTGGCACATGACGTCAGCTGTAGTTTTTATGCTGGGATGTAGTGGGCCAATCTAGGTCCGCTCATCCTGCACCCGCGAAATGCGGCGCACATAGAGCGACAACGTACTGGATTGCCGACGCCACTGGACACGGGGGCGTCGACTTCACCAGCAAGCCTTGGGCGACGTCGCACACACTAGGCAGGCTCTGAAAAATATTGCAATCAGTAGCTGTCTGATGTCCATCAAGCGAGGTGCGGCAAATACCAAGGGTCGTTTCGAAGGCGTAAGCTATAGGCAGGTAGCGGCCAATTTAGATTCAAGCACATCGTCGCTGAAAATAGCCAAGCTTGAAACATCCAAATTGCGGAGGAGTCCCCTCTTTTCCTCGGTGCGCGTCATGGTGCTCTCCTCCGCTCGAAATTTGGCATGCCTGAGGTCGGGCGCTGAATTGCGTGGGACATATTCTACCAAATTAGTAGTATATGGGGGCTCCCTGAAAATATTGACTTATTTATTTTTAGACAATGGTAGTTCTCAGTAACTATTTTATACTTACTACCAAGTTGGTAGAAACTGCGTCAAAGCGGGTGATTCGGGAGCGACGCTCGAACGCTTTAACGAGATGGCCATTGAGGGGCGCGCCGTCGACTTTCTTTAGTACATCAGGAAGGCGCCCGAGTCACTTGACGTACTCTGGCGCCGGCGCGCTGTTGACTCTGGCACGAATGTGAACTCTTGACGATAAGTGACCGCTGCCTATGGCCGCTACCGTTCTCCCCGAATCCTTCGAGCGATCGCTTCAAGTTCCGCGTCGGGCATTCGCGGGCCATCGTGGGACGCGATCATTCCCGTATAGGAATCATAAAAAGTCCGAACTGTGGAGTTGATGGCCTTCCATCCCCCTTGATTGATACCGTGCATCGGCACCAGCTTGA
>JAPLFX010000084.1 GCA_026390445.1 Pseudomonadota bacterium | reverse complement strand
CCGCGACATTCCCCACCCGTTCTTATCCAAATACGATCTACCCGGGTCTAACCTTTATTGGATGCCTAGCTTCACTCAGCAGGCTATTGAATTTGTCAAAACCGGTAAGTTCTTCCTCGAGGACGCGCCCTCGGTCGAGGCCACCGCTGACATGCCGTTTCGCCTATGCTACATTCCCAAAGGCGATATGCCGTGAAAATAGTCTAGGCGCTTTCTAGTGAGCTTCTTACAGCAACAAGCCGAGGATGCCGTCGATCTCCAGGGAGACGATGTCCGCGGCGGCCCCGACCACGGTGGCGCCAGCTTCGGCCACTGGTACGACGATCGCAGGGACTAAGGACAAGGTCGTCTGGAGCAGACCCGCCGCTGTCGTGATCACTGGAACTGCAACCGCCGTGGCGACTTCAGCCACCGCTCCGACCGTCTGCACCGCAGCAACTGCCACGTTGGCGACGACTGGAACTGCGACTTCAGCAGTGATCGCGGCGACCTGAGCAACCGTGCTCACGGCCGTCACGGTGACATCTGCCGCGACTGTCGCGACCCCACCGACGATGTGGCCAAGAAGATTTGCCAGGTGGACGACTGGGCCGCCTCTGTAGCTGCCGAAGACGCCAAAACGGATAAATGGACTGTCATTTAGTAGTAGGCCTGATTTTGCCCGTGCTTGCTTCAGCGCTGAAAGCGTTGTGATGATGGTGTGCCACTTCACTGCGGCTTGCTCCGAATCTTGGACTTTGGCCGAGCGCATAAAGTCGGTGATCTTCAATACAAGGTCGTGGATTTGGTCTTGGGTCAGTACACCAGGATGACTTGCTAACTTTGTGGCAAAGCCCTTTTCTAGGGCGGCGATAATCCTCGCCTCATCCGCCGCGCTGTAGGATGCCCGGCTGATCGCCGACAAGACCGGAGGTAGTACATTGGGAGAGGTGGCAGGCTTAACATCGCCCCCGGATGGAGCCGCGCCTATTGTTGCCCCAGCTGCGGGAGGTGGCGTGTCAGGATTGCTAGCGGCCTTGGCATCTGGGCCATTTGGCAATGTGAACGCACCTGCCATAAACGCCTTCATTTGATCACTGGTGATCTTCTCATCAACCGGCGTGGCAACCGGACGACTTGTATTTCCATTGGTCGCGGAGGCAGTGGTCGGACTCGCGCTGGCCTCTTTCCCTGATCCACTCGCCGTCGCATTATTTGACTGACCTCCCGCTTGCTCTGTCGAGGTTACTGCGCTGCGGCTATTCTTGGCTCCCGTCGGGGCGCAGGCGCTGATCGCAAGGGCCGATGCAATGAACGATGATATGCCTGGGTTTGTGAGTTTCATAGTGCTCTCCAAGAAGGTTGAGGTTCTTATCGGACAAAACTCGGATCAACTTTAGCCAAACCATTGTATGTCCATATTTTTAGCAGGATAGAAGTCAGCAAATGGTTTCATTCTCACTCCGAGGAGGCGCTGGCTTCACCTTTGCCTGAACATATCTCGGCCAATCGTTTAAATAGGCCGTTTACGATCACGAATTTCATCATGTGCATCGCACTGTTACGCAGGTACTTGGTTTTTCACTAAAGTTCTTCACTGAACATGCCGTTAAGGAACTACATCATCGAAACACTGTCGTACGTTCTATTTAAACAGATCAAACTTAGAGACCATGAGGCCACTATGATCAAATCTTTAAACATGAAGTCTTTTGCCTCCATCCAAATCATCATGTTGCTGACTGCCTGTAACACCGGGGTCACCAACTCCGGCAGCGAGTCGCAGCGTAGCGATTACAGTGGCACAAATGCGCCGACCACTTCGGCCCAAGTACAATCAAACTCCGGTGCTTCAGCGGGCCCAGCCAGCACTCCTACTGGTCTTCGCACGCTGACCTCCAAGGATCTCTTAGCCCATGTAGACGCAGGCTCGGCAGTGACGTCGGCCGATGCGGCTGCAAAGGTCGCGCCTCAGCAGGGCACTGTGTCTCCAGCCGAGCTTGAAGCTCTTTTGAGTGCTGATGTCACCCAGCGGATTATGGCGGCCCAGGCAGCCCATCCTAATGCAATGAGCCAAGACGACGCGCGTGAGTTGGCGACACTCCTTTGTGCCTTTTTGAAAAACGCCACAGCTAAGGATGCAGCGGCAGCGGCTGAAAGCTGGAATATCCTAAATAAAAAGATATTAGCCATCGCGGCGAAGCAACAAAGTGGGCTAGGTCTGTACGACAACTCGAATATCATGGGGCGTTTTCTCAATGCTGGTAACAGTTTCGTCGACGTGGCCGCTGAGTTTTACGGTGCGATCATTAGCTTAAATCCAAAACAAGCCGCGGGTGCTGGTGAAAGTGCGGTCAGAAGCATCATGAATCTTTTTAGCTAATCCCATGAACTCTGGCACACTGAGGAGTGACTGACTATGAAACAAGGTGATATAGAGATCCTTGGCCGAGCAAACACCGTATATCTGGCGACCCTCGGGTTGGTCGCTGTACTCTCGGCTTGCAATTCAAGCACCAGTGTCGATGCCAGTAAACCGACGCGGCCCGCAGCTCTTGCTTCGTCTTCAGATGGTCCAACTTCAACTCCAGTTGCGCCGCCCGCCTCGGATCCTGTTGGGGCCGTACCCAGCGCCCCAGTCATGGTGGCGCCAACAATCTTGCCGGCTCGCGATCTTAGTCAGGCTAAAGTGCCAAGCGCTAGCGAAGTGACCCAATTGGTCAGCGCTGATTTCGCCAAGGCCGGAAGCACTGGCGATGTCGTCTATGCGGACATTCGACATCTCGCGCAAAAGCAGGTTGGTACTCAAGAATTAGATGTTTACCGTTTTGGTCTGGCCAAGTCGCTGAACAGTGTGTCCATCAATCCGATGATCGTCAAACTGAGTCCAATTGATCCGGCGGAGACCATTTTTCGTATCAAACTTTCTGATTTCACTCTGAACCAGGGCTGGAAGCTCATCATGGGTGATAAGAACGCCGCA
>JAPLFX010000147.1 GCA_026390445.1 Pseudomonadota bacterium | reverse complement strand
TCTGGGCTTAATCTGCGTGCCCTTTGCCATGACCTGGGGCCTGTCTGTCGCAGCACTTGGGGTTCTCTCGGTGGGCCAAGCATGCAGTTCACCAACCCTGTCGACCCTGCTGTCAAAATGCACCGGGCGCGACGAACAGGGGGGCATCCTAGGTCTCGGCCAATCGTTGGCCTCGGCGGCCCGGGGACTAGGACCGATCATCGCCGGCTTTCTCTATGACCAGGATATCGGCTGGCCCTATTGGGCCAGTGCTTTACTTTGCCTTGGTGCCGCCTGGTTGGTAAGAGGCAGCGGCCTCACCAAGTCGCTACTGGCCCAAGACCGTCGCCCCGATGCTGGCGCGGTTTCTGTCGCCGGATAGCTGTTTTTATGAGGTTCATATAGTGGTGATGGGTTTGGTCAAGCTCCGTTCAGCGATGCGATGTTGGGACTTGCTCGTCATGTTGCTCCTTGGCGCCGGGCTTGCCTCCGCCTTGATCCCCGAGACGGCGCTAAGCGCCGACTCCATCACCGGCCATGTCGCCGTGTGGCATCACCACAAGCCTGTGCTAAAGACCGTCGTCTTGCCGCCCTTCACCAGCGGACACTATCTTGCAGATGCCCTGGTTCAGGTTGGGCCACTACCAGAATCCCTGCAGCCCGATATCGATGGCTGCTTCTGTTACGATGTCAACGATGACCGCCTGGCTTATGTGCATACGTATTACTACGCCCACCAGGTGATCGCCGACTATAATGTACTCCTCCGCGAACTGCGCTTGCCGCAACTTCGCGACGTGGTCATCACCTTGACCAAGGACCAAACGCGGCCGACGTTCGGCGTCTCCTGGCGTAAAAAGCGGCCGCATACGGCACTGCACTTCTCCTCTCCCGCCGTCGACCCATTCACCATTGCCCACGAAATGGCGCACTTGATCGACTACACGATCGGCGGCCGTTATAAACAAAAGTCTCAGACGACCATCCCCTCGCTGCGGCAGCAGGCGGAGGAGGACGGCGTTGCGGAAGGCACGGCCAGTATCCTGGCCGCCCTTGAACTCGGCACGACTGGCAATCTGCCCTTCACCAGCGAGACCTTAGACGCACCGCCAGCCAATGACGTCGATAGTTTTGTCCGCTTTCCCGACTTGATGATCAGTCGAAGGCAAGTCCTGCGCGACTTAGTCTCGGCGCCACGCTTTGCCGCGCGCTACGCCCAGCATGTGTACAAGCTGCAGCAAAGCCTAGAAGACCCCATGAGTCGCGAGCTATTGGCGCAGCCCGATGAAAACACCGCATCAGCCGTGATCAACCAGCCGCTGTGGCAGGCGGCGGTCCGATTTGGCTTTAAACCTGCCAAGATTCTCTATTTAAAGACCCTGGCGGGTTGGGCCTCACCAGAAGTAGGCTACGTTGCATTGGGCCGCGAGCTGGTCATCACAGCGCAAGAGATCGGTCCAAAATGGGCCGCGTTTCTCAGCGAAGAATACCGCCGCCGCGGCCTACCTGTACCCGACACTCATATCGACGTCAGACAAAACTGACCATCTCATACCGAGGAATCGGCCACCATGTCGAGAAGTCCATGCATGATTCACTAGCAGTCGCGACGGCCAAGCGCCTGGAATTCGCCGTAGCGGCGGCAAAGGTCGCCGGCGCGGTCGTTCACCGCTCATTTCAAGACAGCGACCTAAGAGTCGAAACCAAAGTCGATCGGACGGTGGTCACCGAGGCCGACCGCTCAGCTGAGCGGCAGCTGCGCACAGCACTGACCCAAGACTTCCCAAACGACGCCATCGTCGGCGAAGAGTACGGGACCACTAGCGGCACCTCCGGATGGACCTGGTACCTCGATCCCATCGACGGAACTCAAGCCTTCGTCCGCGGCGTGCCACTGTTTGGCACGCTGATCGGGGCCGAGTATCATGGCGAATCACGCATCGGTGTGATCTTTCTCCCGGCCCTGGGTGAGATCGTTTATGCATCGAAGGGCGAAGGCTGTTTTTGGCAGCGCGGGATGCATTGGGATGGTGCCTTTGGCTATTCGGTCGTGCCAACGCATCGGGCCCAGGTCTCTCGTGTTGCTTCAATGAACGACGCGATGTTCTGCACGACCTGGATGCAGAGCTTTGTCGCCACTGAGCAGGTCGACGTGTTTGGTAAGCTATGCGAAGCAACTGGGGTCTTTCGCGGTTGGGGCGACTGCTATGGCTACGCCTTAGTTGCCACTGGACGCGCTGAGATCATGGTCGATCCGCAGCTCAACGTCTGGGACGCTGCACCTATGCTGGTCATTCTCGAAGAGGCCGGCGGCCGCTACACGACCTTTGATGGTAAACCCGATATCCACGCCGGCAGCGGCGTAGCGACCAACGGTAAGCTGCACGCAGCAACGCTCAAGGTCATCGCCAAGGCCACACCCCGTTCAAAGTAGCGAAACCCTGGCGCACCATGAACATATCGCGCCAGCGACTGCCTACCCGAGAAGTAGTCCAGCCGGCAGACTCTCACCAAACAGCTGAGTCCGTGCGGCGTTGTCTACCGGCACAAACTCTCGAACCACACGCGACTGTTCCGCACTAGCACCAACCGTCACCAGATGCCGCAAAAAGTCTTCGCGTAGGGCCTCATCTAAATCAAACTCACGATCATCGACCAAGCGACCGGCCTGCGACAGAAAAAGCGCCAATTTTGCAAATGCTGGATCCTGCCGCTTGAGCTTGCGCAGCTCCTGGAACCACGTGCCCACCACCTCTGGCCGAACGATCGTCTCGGCACCGCCATAAAGCGGCACCCGACTAGCAATGCGCGCTAGCGCCCATACGCGCTGATTGACAAACTGCTGTCTGCCGCCAACGATCTGCTGCACGAGCTGCTGGCCTAAACGGATCTTTTGTCCCATGTCAATTCGTTCTAATGAACCAGCAAGCATATAGACTTCAGGTGAACTTGCCTCGTTCTTGCGGATGGCGGGAAAGATGCGATCAAAAATCCGCTCTTGTTGGGCTTTATTTAAGCCACCGGCAACACGGCGCCACATCAACCACGCTTGTTCCTCGACCTGCTTCTCCTTGGGAAAGGCCAAGCCGAGTTCAAAGACGCGCCATAAGTCCGCCATACGCCATTCGTCTAATTCATAGCCATAGCCCGGACGCAGAGCAAATCCGGCAAGATAAAGCCATGTCCCCTCGTGACCAATCGACCGACTCCGTCGGTTGATGCCACCTTCAAGGCTTGGCCAAAGCGCGCGGAGAAAGGGTGTCGCCCACGCTTCACGCGGCTGGTCCAAAAGGCCTTCGAGCTCGCGCATGAGGTTTTTTGCCGGAGCTATATCCAAACTGCCGGGCTTCTTCTTGCCGTAGTAGCTGACGAGCACATCTTGGACTGCCTGAACCATGGCCGGCGCCACGCCAGGACTCCCTTCGTTCTCACCCGTCTGGGTGACGGAGTCAAGGCGGACCTGCCCGGCGCCGTGCGCACCGCGGGTGTTGAAATTAAGCTGCCAGCGCTGCTCTGCGCCACCACCATGCTGCGTGCAATAAAGGTGAAACAGTCCGGTGTCTGCCAGAGTCGCTTCTAGCCTCACATCGACCAGCATGGATGCATTCACCTGCCCGGATTGAAGCTGAGTATCCAAAGGCGGCAGCGGATGAAAGGACGCGGCGTCAAAGTCCAGCAAATCTCCGGCTTGGTCCTGCGGGCGACGATTTGACGACACCAACTGAAAGCGGACGGGCTGGCCGGTGCGCAGCTTTAAATTCAGGCCACTGATCTGTAGTGGCGTGTCTTTGTCATAACCTTGCGGCAGGATGCAGAGCAGTTTGCGTTCGACATCGCTATCGCCAATGACCAGATACAGCGAACGCGGGTATCCGCCGCGAATGCGGCCCTGTGGCCGGCGAAGAACCGCACCGTAGGCCGCAGCACCAAGCGCCACCGCTAGATCCATGTCTCCAGATGCGAGGACTTCAGGACGGCGCCCCTGCCAGAGGCTGATCTGATCGATCAAAGCACGCTGCAGCGCCTTCGGCTTTAAAGTACCGCCGGTCAGCAATACCGCATCGATATCCTTGCCGTGTAAAAAAGCAGCGAGGTGTCTGGTTAGTGCTGAGTCTTGAGCATAGGGTAAGCCGAGCTGCTGCAAAGCCAACCTCGGCCGCTGAGGCTGGGCATCACGTTCAACCTGCGGGAAAAAGCCACCGAGGATAAGCTGAAGTGCGTCCTCCCTGCTCATGCTTGCGGTCATGGCCGAAGCAAAAAGATTGGCACCGTCGCCCGCAATCGACACATGCAACTCGGAAAGGTCCGGCGCAAGCGCTGCGTCATCCTGACCAAGTGCTTTCTCTTTAAGCTGCCGAGTGACGAAGACCAACTGCGCCCACTGCCGCGAACTAAGCCTTTTGCCTGGCCCAGCCAGTTGCTCTTCGAGACGATGCGCTAAACTAAGATCGATGTTATCGCCACCGAGCAGCAGATGATCGCTGACGGCTGTGCGATCAATCCGCGGCGCGCCACCCGCACTGACCGGTGCTGTGACCTGGAGTAGACTAAAATCCGAGGTGCCGCCGCCGATATCACAGATCAATACGGAGCCACGCAGTGGCTCTTGCCTGACACCACCTCCCGCGCCAGCCAACCAGTGGTAGAACGCGGCCTGAGGTTCTTCCAGCAATTTAACACGTGCCACGGTGTAACCGGCCAGCTCCGCAGCGGCTAAGGTCAAGCGCTGCGCCACCTCGTCAAACGAGGCTGGAACCGTCAAGATGACGTCTTGGCTTTCAAACCGACTAGCTGGGTCATCCGCAGCAAAAGTCTGGTTCCAGACCAAACGCAGGTGGCGCAAATAGGCCGCAGACACGTCGACCGGAGAACGTCGTTCTTCGCCAACGAGTTCACCGACATGCCAAGGCAATATTTTTGCCGTCCGGTCGACGCCGTCGTGGCACAACCAAGACTTAGCCGCATGGATCACCCGACCAGGAACTTGACTGCTTTTGAGTCGCGCCAGGCGTCCCACGGCGTAGTCCTGAACGTCGCTGGTCGTGAGACTGACGTCGCCCGCAATAGGAGGCCAGCTAAGCTGACCTCGCTTCCATTCCGCCTTGGGCGGCAGATAGTAAAAGGAGGGCAGCGTCGGCGCTTTGATCACGCTACCTTCGCTGTCCCACTGCGGGATCTCGAGGATTTGCGCTAGGTCGCCTTGCGCCTTGGTATCGATATAGGCAAGGGCGCAGTTCGTCGTACCCAAATCGATGCCGATGATAAAACGCGCCGGGGCGGCACCGGATGGACTCATGGACTGAGGGTTGCCTTCTAGCTTAGGCGTGGTCATAAGGCCGCACGTTAAACTCTAAGTTCCAACGACGCTCCGAGGCGAGGTCGCGCATATAAAGCTGCAGCATGCCGGTCTCTGTCACTTGGGCATCCAAGCGAACCGGGACGATGTCGCCCTCGTTACGACCGTCGGCAGGAAGCGTAATGCTCAACCTGGTGCTTTCGTCGAGTTCGCTTGGAGCATCGTCGATCAGCGTGCCGGGTTGGTCACCTGCGCGCACCGCCGAACTAAAAAACCGAAAATCCACCGGCTCGCCAACGACCAGACCGAATTGCTGGCTAGCCAAGGCGATCTCAGTCCCTTCGTCCGTCCCCTGCGGCACCAGGCAGAGGCCTTTAACCGGAGGCACATACCCGGGAACAGCTGGGGCCGATTCCTCAAGCCCAACGTAGTAGGAGCGAGCGGTTCCACTCTGGACGCGCACACCGCGTCCGGTCGCACGCAATTTGCCGTAATAGGCTGCGCCACGCGCGACGGCGAGTTCAAAATCATGGCCGGTCAGCTCCTTGATGCCAGCGCCATCGCTCCACTGATCGAGCAATTCGAGCAGGCGCTGCCGCATGAGGGGTGCCTTAAACACGCCACCATTAAACAACACTGCCGTGGGCACAACCACTTCGCTACCGGGGCGGATCCAGCCTTGCGCCAATGCACTCAATTTGGCATTCGCCTGAACGTTCAACCAGCTACGCCGCAGAAAGCGCGCCAAGTGCCGCGTGATCGCCGGATCGCTTTCATAGGTCAATCCGACTTCCTGGATTCCGACGCTACGGCGCTGCTGCGGCATGTCGCTTAGCTTGGTCCGCGGCAAAAAGCCGTCGACTAGGACGTTGAGCACATGCTCCCGCGTCAACTTAGTGCTGATCGTGTTGGCAAACAGGCTGGCTCCACGTGTCGCCACGGCAATCGGCACGGCATCGAGCGCAGCATCGCTAAGTAGACGTTCCTTAGCGCTTCGGACGCTGCCGACCAAGGAGAGAAATTGCCAGTGGTCGAGGCTTTTGCCGCTTTGCTGCAATTCGCTCTTCAGCGTGTAAGCCAGAGCCAAGTCCATGTTGTCGCCGCCGAGCAGCAAATGATCACCGACGCTGATCCGTTCAAGCTGCAGCTGTCCTCCCGCCTCACTGACGGCGATCAAGCTAAAATCGCAGGTGCCCCCGCCAAGGTCGCAGACCAGCACCAAGTCGCCAGGCTTAACGGCCTGGCGCCAATCGCGCTCGTTGCTATCAATCCAGGAATAGAATGCAGCCAAGGGCTCTTCCAGCAGGGTCACCTGCGTCAAGCCCGCGCGCTGCGCCGCCTCAAAAGTGAGGCTGCGCGCGACCTCGTCGAAGGAGGCAGGAACCGTCAACACCACCGTGGGCTCGGCCGTGCTCAGCAGATGGTCGGGGCTGCGGCGCTCTTGCTCAAACGCCGCCATCAGATGCGCCAGGTAGCGTTCAGACGCTTGCACCGGCGAGCATTTACCCGACGTGATGGTTGATTTCCACGGCAACACCGCCGCGTGGCGATCGACGGCCTGACTGCACAGCCACGACTTTGCTGAGCTGACCTGGCGGTCGGGGACCAGCGTGCCACGCTCGCGGGCCCAAACGCCGATGACTGAGTGAGGCTCACCCTGGCCCGAAGCGTCCCACGGCAGCGCGCTGTCCAGCTCGGTCAACTCGCCCTGATGCGGCACATACAGGAACGACGGCAGGGTGTTCAGACGACCAATCTGGCCCGGTGCTGTCAGCTGCGGAATGCCAAGGGTCACAATGGCAGAGCTCTGGCTGAGATCGGCCGGGTCCTGCCAATAAGTCAGTGCCGAATTGGTCGTGCCCAAGTCGATCCCGATCACCAATGCTGGTTGCGCGCTCTGTTCGGTGGTGGACGTGCTCATGTCGGCCTTCCTCAGCTCAGCTCAATTTCCGCTGGAGTGATGATGTTTTGGTTGCTGGCGTCCGAGCTGCTGGACGATCGCAGCTCGGGCAGCCTAATGCTGGTGGTCAGCCAACCACGATGCAAGACCTGACCACGGTAAGGTGGTTCACCGACGACGCGGCCGATGAGGCGGTAACTGTGCGCGTCGTAGTCGGTGCCCAAGGTTAAGGTGTCACCCTCAGTACCCGCGGCGACCGGCTTGATGTCGAAATACTCACGCACCGCTGCCCCGGCCCCCTGATGCACGACTCGGGCGGCTGCGCCGACCTGAGCATCGCCATAGCGGCTGATGTCATCCATAAGAAAGTCCAGTAGCCGCCCCTTCTCCTGCAGCAAGCCAAGAAAGCTCAGCACGTCGCGCCCCTTTGGTAGCGGCGCGCTGGGTGCTGCAAGGGCGGTAGCAGCGGGCCCAGGATTAAGTCCCGCGGTGGTGTTTGGCGTGGCGGCTAGCCCTTGGGACGACAAGGCGGCGGCTGGCTTTTTACGCAGGGCAACAAGCACCATCCACACGGCCAGGACCAATAACGCGCCATTGCGGGCCACCTCGAGGTCCTTGGTCCAATCTGCACCGATAAAATAAATAGCCGACAGCAATACGCTGAAGACAGCTGGTACCAAGCTAGCCATGGCGATCTCCTAGGCGCCCTTTTGCGCGCCTATGTCATAATCGAGGCAGCCCGTGCAAACAAGCGGGGAGAGTCGTCTAGTGCTTCTCTTCGTGCAGCGTCGAACGGTAGTCAGCGAGTAGCCTGCGAAAATTGTCGGCACGCTCGCGAATCTGCTCGGCGGTCATCGTCTTAAAGTAGAGGTTTTTATCACTGGTTGGATCTAGGGCCTTATTCACCGCGACGTGATCGAGGGACTTGATGGCAAACTCCATGGCCTCCAAGCGGATGTCGCCAAACTCGGCATACTCATCAGCCAGCTGGATCGAACGATAGGCGCAGGCGTGGTAGACTTCCTGCTTCCAGTAAAACCGCACGACAAAAAGGACACTCTCGGCAACCCGACGCTTGCCCACGGCGATCAGGGCTTTGACTTCCTTGACGTAGGTGCTGTCCGGATACTTAAGGATCAGCTTGTCCCACTCTTTAATCGCTTTGATGGTGTAGTCCTGCTCGCGGTCGATCGCCTCAGGGGCATCTTTCCAATAGCTCTGACCGATCCGGTACTGAGCGAAGTCTGCTTTAGGGTGTTTTGGGTGGAGTTTAACGAATTGCTCATAAGCCAGGGCGGATTCGGTATAATGACCGAGTTCATACTTGGCATTGGCGATCAAAAGCTCGGCCTCGGAGGCAAACTTACTGTAGGGGAACCTAGCTTTAAACTCGCCGAGCCGGGTGATGGCGATGTCGTAATTTTCGTCATCATAGGGCTCTTTGGCGATGCCGAATGACTTTTCCGGATTGTTGGGGTCAAATTCCTTTTCCGAGCAAGCGCTTAGAAAAACCAGACAGAGGCTGGCGAAGAGCAATGGAATAAGCGCGTTAAGGCGCATCAGGGGCGTTCTCCGGTAAGCGACGCGCTTCATATGTAGGCTGTCATGCCGATAACCTAGGATGAACTCAGCAAGGAACCTATACGCGTCTTGAGGCTTTGACATTAATCTAGGTACGGTCAAAGCCGCCAATGATTTTACGGCTAAAGCCGCCAATGCTGATAAGGATGGCTGTGGACCCGAAGCACCGGTCTAGCGACAGAGACGAGGCAAAGCCGCCGGAGACCTCCGGCTGGCGCCTCCCTGCGCGCCATTACTGGGCGTTTCTCCTGGCTATTTTAATGATCTCCGCGCTGATCCACATCCTCTCCGTGATCGAACTCGGAAAGTTTGCCCAGCGGCCCAAGCCCTTACCGGCACCGACCAAGGCCGGCACGGTGAAGTTCAAGGTGAGCAGTGCTAGAGCCAAAAAGAAAAAAAAGGCGGAAGAGCCTCCACCCCCTGAGGCAGAGACGCCGAGAAAGATCCTCGAGTCACCGCAGACGCCGACGGCCAAGCCAGAAAAGGCCGACTACGCCGGCGTCGTCAACCATCAAGCCGTCAAAGAAATGCGCCTAGCGGAACGGCTTAAACGCGAGAAGGCCGCCGATCCAGGCCTAAAGGGCAAGCCGTCGCCAGCTAAGCCACAGCCCCCGCAACCCAACAACAAGTCCCAACCGGAACAGCCCAAGCCAGCCGGACAGACCAAAAAAATGCAAGCCGAGTCCACCAAGAGCAAGGCCGGCAACCTGTCGATGGCACCTCTGCAACGCAAGCCTCGCAATGACTACGAAGCGCTGCTGCCCACCAACGTTGTCGATCTGCCCGGACAGATGAACGCTGGCTTTCAAGACTTCGTCGACGACAAGGTGCTCGAAGGCGACCGCATCGACATGAACACCAGCGAGTACCGCTACATCGGCTATTTCACGACGATGCGCAAAGCCATCGAGCTGGTCTGGAACTACCCGATGGAGGCCGCGCGCAAGGGCGAGCAGGGCGAAGTCGGCTTGGAGTTCATCATCGCGAAGAACGGCGATGTCGCTTCCGTCAGGGTGCTAAAGACATCCGGATTTGCGGTGCTCGACGAGGCAGTCGTCGAGGCGATCAAGAATGCCTCCCCGTTTGCACCCCTTCCAGATGGCTTTCGCAAGGACCGCTTGGTCATCGTCGGGGGATTTCGCTACGTCCTCGGAGGCTTTTAAGGGGTCCGCTATGGCGATCTAACCTAATGATTTAACTTATATTTATAAGTCCCATCAGCGATTCGTCTGTACATTTTTTAAACAGATGTTAAAATGGCGCTCCTTGTGACCCTAGTTCGATTCTTGATACCCTAGTCCTTTGCCCCATTCCTACCACCCCTGCCGAGGAGCACCGATGCGCAGTCGGACCCCCCTTGTGATGATATGGTCGATGCTGGCTTTGGCCGGCTGTACCAATGTCGAATCAAGTAACACGGCAGTGTCCGAAGCCGTCGTGGCAGCAGACCAAGAGTCGCCTGCGGTGCCCGAGGCGGCGCCTGCGGTGCCCAGCGACGATCAGGCAAAGTCCAGCGACATGGGGCCAGACGCCTCGCTGTTTGGCGGTGACCATGAGCCGGACGTCCGCGCCGAGGACTTTGAAGAAGGCTTCTGCGCCGACGACATCTACGCTAAATACCTCTTGGAACGGTACAGTGCAGAGCACGCCCATGGCGCCAAGGCGGCAAAGAAGTTGGCCAGCCGCACCGGCAAGGCGAGCAAAGGCCGCCACTCCCGGCGCTACCGCCGGGAAAATACCACCTACACCCACAAGCTCGCCGAATTCGCCGGCCTAGCCTATGCCCACCAGGTCATGGCTGGCCGCGCCGCGCCGCATTTTGGCGCCATCCCGATCGTCACCAACGACAAGGTGGACTTCTGGGTGCAGTATTTCAAAACCGGCGGCCGCAAGATGTTCATGCGCTGGTTGGTTCGCGGCGAGACCTTGAAGCAGACGGTTGAACCATTGCTGCAAGATGGCGGCGTGCCTCTGGAATTCTTCTACCTGGCGATGATCGAGTCTGGCCTGAGCAACAAGGCCTACAGTCGGGCCGCAGCAGCTGGGACCTGGCAGTTTATGAGTGGTACCGCCAAACTCTATGGGCTGAAGATCAACCACTGGGTGGATGAGCGCCGCGACCCTGTGAAATCAACCGTTGCCGCTGCTAGCTACCTTAAAGATCTCTATTTCGACCTGGGCGATTGGCATCTGGCGATGGCGGCTTACAATGCCGGCCCTGGCCGCGTGCGTCAGGCGCTAAAACGCAACGGCAGCGCCGATTTCTGGCAGCTCTGCGACACCACCGACTTGGCCAAAGAGACCAAGGAATACGTGCCTAAGGTGCTCGCCGCCATCTTGCTCGCGGCTGACGCCAAGGCGCACGGCTTTGCCGTCGAGCCCGACCACTCCGATGCGTTGCCGACGGCCGAGGTGCTCATCCGCAAGCCGGTACGTTTAAAACAGCTAGCGTCAGTCCTCGGCGTCCCCGTAACGACGCTACAACGGTGGAATCCCGAACTCGTCCGCGGCATCACCCCACCGATAAAAAACGGTTATGCACTGCGCCTGTCCGAGCGTTTAGCCGCGCTGTATCCCAGCATCGAGCCAAAGCTCGCCGCCGCCGCGGTCCAGGACGTCCAGATGTACAAGGTACGCCGAGGTGATACCTTGAATCGCCTCGCTCGCCGCTACAAGGTTGCCGTCCCTGACATCATGGCGGTGAACCCAGACTTAACCGCTGCCCGGCTCAAACCAGGTCGAGCCATTGCCATTCCAGTGCCTGAGCTCGCCTCGACCTCAGGCTCGTCAGCTGGCGGCGTCCTGTAAAAGATCGCGTCAATCCTTGCCGGGCCGGCCATTTGGGATTGTCATCCGGCCGATGATCGGCGATGGTGATACCACTATGTTTGAACGCGACTTATTCACCACCGATCGTCTGTATTGCCCGGGACCCACTCCTGTTCCGAGTGAGGTGAGTCATGCCGGCACTCAGACGTCGATGTATCACCGCAGCGACGACTTCTATAAAGTCTTTCGCCGCTGTGCCGATCGTCTCGCGCCGATCTTTGGCACGGCGAATCCGCCGTTGATTCTGACCTCGTCTGGGACCGGAGCGATGGAGTCGGTACTGGTAAACCTCACCGACGTCGGCGACGAGGTCGTCGTCGTCAATGGCGGAAAATTCGGCGAACGCTGGGAGAAGTTGGCCAAAGCCTACCGCTGTGACGCTGCCGTCGTAGCGGTCGAAGCTGGCCATGCCCCCACCGCGGAGCAAATCCTCGACGCCGTTGCTCGCCAACGTCAGACTAAGGCGATCTTCCTGCAGGCCAATGAGACCTCGACCGGTGCCTACTATAGCATCGAGACCTTGGTGCCCCAGCTACGGCAAAAGTTCAGCGGACTGATTATCGTCGATGCCATCTCCTCGCTGTGCGCCCATGCCATGCGGATGGACGAATGGCAGATCGATGCCGTCGTAGCAGGAAGCCAAAAGGGCTTTGGCTTGCCACCGGGCCTATCCTTCGTCGCACTCTCCGATCGGGCTTGGGGTCAGCTATCGTCACGCCCGCGTTTTTATTTCGATCTCTTGCGCGAACGTAAGGGCCAGGCCGACGGACGCTCAGCATGGACGCCCGCATCGACGCTGGTCTTGTCGCTCGACGTGGCCCTGCACAAGATGCTTGAAGCCGGCCTTGATCACGTCCTTGAACATCACGCAGCCCTAGCGACAGCGACTCAGGCGGCGGTAAAAGCCCTGGGTCTGGAGCTTTTTGCGGCAACGGCGCCGTCGCGCAGCCTGACCTCGATCACCGTACCTCAAGACCTCGACGGCCAACGTCTGATCAAGCGCATCCGTCAGCGCTTTGCCATGTACGTGGCCGGCGGCCAAGATGAGCTCAAGGGAAAGATCATACGCTTTGCTCACCTCGGCTTTGTCAGCCGCTTTGACATCCTCGACGGCATCGCCGCTCTCGAGTTTGCGCTACGCGAAGAAGGCCACCGCTTTGACTGCGGCGTCGGTGTAAAAGCCGCGATGCAAAGCCTCGTACTGGTTTGAGCGCTGCAATCTTCGCCGTGCTGTAGTACAACGTAAAACTCGTAAAAGCCTTGGCCTGCGGATATTGCCCGTCCGGACAAGCTCTGATATCGTTCGCTCTTCAAACACGCAGGAGGAAGCAGCCTTGAAAATCGTCGTGCTGTTAAAGCAGACTCCCGACACCGAATCGAAGATCGTCATCAGCGCCGATGGCGCCAGAATCGAAACGGCCGGCTTGAAGTCCATCATCAATCCCTATGATGAATACGCCATCGAAGAAGCCTTGAAGCTCAAGGAAAAGGCAGGCGCTGGCGAAGTCGTCATCGCCAGCTTCGGTACCGACGCGGCCAAAGAGCTGATCGTCAAGGGGCTTGCCATGGGAGCTGATCGCGGCCTGTTGATCAGTAACGAAGGCTTGGAGGCTGCCGACTCTTTGGCTATCGCCAAAGTCCTCGCCGCTGCCGTCAAGGCCGAGAGTGCCGACCTAGTGCTCGCCGGCAAACAAGCCATCGACGACGACAACATGCACGTCGCCGTGATGGTCGCCGAGCTGCTCAAGTGGCCGCATGTCAACGTCGTCGACAAGCTGACGCTGAGTGGCAAGACCGCCACCGTCGAACGCGAAGTCGAAGGCGGTCAGGTCGAAGTCTACGAAGTCCAGCTCCCCGCGGTTCTCGGCGCCAACAAAGCGTTGAACACCCCTCGCTACGCCTCGCTACCAGGCATCATGAAGGCTAAAAAGAAGCCCTTTGACGTGAAAAAGCCCGGTGATTTTGGCCTCGATGCCGGCGCTTTAAAAAGCGGCATCAAAGCCGTGATCAAAGGCTTTACGCCACCGCCAGAAAAGCCAGCGGGCAAAGTCTTCAAAGGCGAAGACGTGAGCGTCATGGTGGAAAAAGTAGTGAAGCTGCTGCGCGAAGAAGCCAAAGTCATCTGAGAAGGGAGAGCGCGATGAAGGTTCTGGTATTTGTTGAACAAAGAGAAAAAAAGATCAAAGCCTCTGCACTCGAGGCGCTAAGCGCCGGCGTCGCCTTGGCTGGCAGCCCCGCCGACCTCGCCGCAGTGATCATCGGTCACGGTGTCGAGGGCCTGAGCGCTGAGCTCAAGGGCTACGGTGCAGACACCGTTTACATCGTCGATGATGCCGCGTTTAACCACTACAATCCGATCGCCTACGCCGCTGCTTTAGAGCAAGCGATCAAGGCTCACGGTGCCAGCGCCGTCGTCGGTAGTGCAGCTCCCATGACACGCGATCTGTTCCCTCGCCTAGCAGCCCGCCTTGACGGTGGCATTCTGACCGACGTGACCTCGCTCGAAGCCAGCGGCGGCGTGGTTTCAGGCGTTAAGCCTATGTATGCCGGCAAGGTTTTGGCGAAAGTCGCGCTGCAAAACGCCGGTGTTCAATTCGTCTCAGTTCGCCCCAACTCGATCAAAGCCGAGAAGAAAGACGCTGGCGCCGCGGTTGCCAAGAAACTTGCCGTTGCGGCCCCTACCGACAGTCGGATTAAGACCCTAGAAGTGCGCAAGGGCAAGAGTGAGCGTCCCGACTTGACGGAAGCGTCGCGGATTGTCTCAGGTGGTCGCTCATTAGCGAGCGCTGACAATTTCAAGATCCTCAATGAACTCGCGGATGTCATCAACGCCACCGTCGGCGCGTCGCGCGCGGCCGTGGACGCTGGCTACGCAGGTCACGAGATGCAGGTTGGTCAGACCGGCAAAACGGTCAACCCGAACCTCTATATCGCCTGCGGCATCAGTGGCTCCATTCAGCATATGGCTGGCATGCGCACCTCGAAGACCATCGTCGCCATCAACACCGATGCGGAAGCGCCGATTTTCAAGGTCGCAAGCTACGGGATTGTCGCCGACTTGTTTCAGGCTGTGCCGATCTTGACGCAAAAGCTGAAGCAGCTACTCGAGCACTAAGCTGGTCACTATCCAGATCCGACGTGGAATGTAGACTCGGGGCGTCCCACCAGGCGCACCGAGTCTTTTCATTGATCCAAGTGCAGAACCCGGACTAGAAATCTAGCGCAACGCTAGTGCAAACGCTGGGCTGGCCATAACTTCTGTGGGTGTCCCGGAGGCCGTGAGCCGCCCGCCCTGAAGCAGCAGCAGCTCATCAGCGATCTGCGCTGCGGCCAAGCGGTGCGCGATGGTGATGACGACGGCACCTCGGTCGGCCAACTGACGCAGCAGGGCGTAGACGGTCTGCTCAATCTCTGGATCAAGAGCCGACGTGCCTTCGTCGACCAACACAAAAGGCTTTTGGTGGTACCAAAGACGCGCCAGAAGCAACCGCTGAGCTTGGCCACCCGACACACCAGCTCCACCATCACCGATCCGGGCGTCCAGCCCACCATCGATGGCTCGCACCGCCTGGGTCATGCCGACACGGTCGAGCGCATCAGCCACTCTGCCCAGGTCAGGATTCGCATCAGGATAGGCGACGTTAGCTGCGACACTACCCGGCAGCAGGAGGACTTTTTGCGGCATATAGGCGACAGGGGCGCCACTGACAGCGTGCGTCGCATGCATCTCAACCTGGCCCGAGACCGGCTTGACCAAACCGAGAAGCAAATTAAACAACGTTGATTTACCTGCGCCCGATGGTCCAGCCAAACAGTAAATTCGACCACCGTTGAACTGAAACGACAAGTCCGTCAGGGCAGGCTGCGCCGCTCCCGGATAACGAGCCGTCAGATGCTGACAGATCAAACTCGTCGCTGACCCAACCACCAATGGAGCGGCCGTCGCGACGTCCTGTTGATGCGGCAAGAAACATTGAAACAGCGCTCGCAGTCGTTCGACGGCTGCGGCCCCCTCTCGGTTGGAGTTGAGATAACGTCCGAGTTTGGCTGCGGCCTGAGATAGCAATCCAAGAGTTGAGAAGAAGGACAGCTCGATAGCCCCGGTGGTACGGCCTGCCTGAATGTCCCGCAAGGCGATGATCAACACGATGACCATCGACGTCACCGCCAAGGACTCGAGCAAGGGCGAAGTCCGCGCCTTGACCCGTGCAGCGCGCAAAAAGCGCTCGTAAAGGCTGCTGGTCAACCGCTCCATGCTGGCGATCTCAATGCCCTCGGTTTGGTAGTGCTTGATCGTCTCGACACCGAGCAAGCGTTGCTGCAACCACTCCGTCAACTGCGAGTAATCAGACAGCGCCTTCGACGCGCGGCGCTTTAACTTGCGTCCGACTCGCGAAGCAATGGCCGCCGCTGGAGCCACGCCGAGTAAGAAAATCAAGGTGAGTTTAGGCGATAACAATACGAGCATCACCGCCATCGACACGACCTGAAAGGCCTCGCGCGGCAGCCCGCCGTAAAAGTGCACTAAGTATTCGCGCAGGAGCTTGACGTCCGTGGTGATGGCGCTAGACAGCTGCTCTTCCATATTGCGACCCTGGCTCGTTCGGCGCTCATCGGGCGCCAAATCAACGAAGCTATGCGTCAGATCATCACGCAGGCGCATAGATACGATCTCACCCGCCCGCTCCCACAGGTACCACTGAGCAAGTCCCAGCGTGGCCTTAAAGAACGCCAACAACACCAGCAGCAACGGCAGGTGATGCAGCAGCTCGCCGGCCTTTACTCCAGGCGTTCCGATGATACCTGCCGCCACATCTCCCAGGCGCGGACCAAGCAGATCGACCAGCGGCAAGATCGACTCTTTTGGCGCCGTGAGGACTTGGACACAGGGCCCCACCAAGGCGCCGACCACGGCAGTGACTAAACCGAGGACCCCGGCCATCACCCCAGCCGCCAGGAGTCCCCCAATCAGGGGCTTTAGATAAAACCACACCAGTCCGGCGTTGCTTGCTAGCTGGGAGGCTGAAAGTCTTGCGGTGCTTGGCGTCGTCGTCATGGCCTCTAACCTACCTGAGCCGCGCTTTGGCCGCAACGCATCAGATTTCATAGCGTTTTACCTTGTGGCGCTGTGGGTGCTGACAGGCTAAGCTGCCGCCGAGCTACCAGCCTAGGAGTGCCCCCTTGACCAACTCAATCAATTACCGTCATGTCCTGGCTTCTGCAACCATGCTGCTGGCAATTTTTGCCCCACAAAGCAAAGCGCAACCAGCGGCGCGCCCAGGATTCGTGACCACCGCAGGCACCCACTTCGTCCTCGACGGACAGCCCTTTTATTTTCAGGGCACTAACGCCGCTAACTTCGCCATTATGGACGGCCGCAGCGAAGCCGACGTCTACTCGGCCATGCAGCAGTATGCCGCCCACGGCCTTAGAGTCGTTCGCTTCTGGGGTTTTTCCTGCAAGGGTGCTTTTTATGGGCAGCCGATGATCGAGTGGGTTGATGCCAAAGGCGTGCATTACAACGAAGATGCCCTCATGCGCCTCGATGCCACCCTAGACGCAGCACGGGCTGCGGGCCTCAAGGTGATTATGCCGCTGGTCAATTTTGAACCCGAGTACTGCGGCATCAACTGGTGGGTGAAGAGCATCACCGGCAGCGATGACAAACAACAGTTCTACAAAGATGAACGCGTCAGCCGAGTCTATAAGCGCCATGTTGCGACTCTGCTTAACCGCGTCAACACCCGCTACCAGTCGACCATCGGCAAATCCATACGCTACGCCGATGATCCAACCTTTTTGTCCATTGAAGTCATGAATGAGCCGCACACCCAAGATGGCTACGACTATTCTGGAATCCTGGTCAATCGCCACTTGGATGACATGAGCACGTATATCCGCAGCATCGACCCGAATCACCTGATTTCATCCGGCGAGGAAGGCTACAAGACCACCATTGATCCAAATCTCGACAGCTACGACCATGCATGGATCAGCAATGGTCTCAAAGGTGTCAATTTTGAAGCGGATATCTGGCTCAAAAACATCGACTTTATGACGACCCACACTTACCCAGACAACAACGACATCCAGTCCTGGGACATGCCTTGGGTGGTGCAAAACCTCGTTCACCGCCGTGCCGATTTGGCACACTGGGCAGGAAAGCCGATCGTGATGGAAGAATCAGGCTTTAGCAACGATCCCAACTTTCACGGCAGCCTTGGCTTTTATAGCAACCCCTCCTACTGGCTGCGGCAGTTATACGATGCTGCAAATGCGGCCGACTTCGCCGGCACCTTGATATGGCAAGTCTTTCCCTCTGGCTGGAAAATCGGTGGCTATGATTACAGTCTGGACGACAGCGTTGGCCAAGTGGTGACAGACCAGGCGCGGTTTATGAATAGTCGCAGATAGGTACCCTGGTCTGTAATTATACCAGCACCTGTCCAGGTGGCAGGAAATCGAGCCACACGATCTTCGCCGGATTAGCACCACTACGCAAAAACACAGGTTTACAGCCTGGCACAGTCCTTGCTCTCTACGTGTTTAAATAGGCATTTCGCCAAATCTAAACAACACAGGAGCATCTATATGTCGATCAACTGTCGCAAACAGCTTAGCCTTTTGAGCATCGTACTCAGCGTCTCTTGTACCGGCAAGCCAGCCAGCCAGAGTTCAAAAACGACCGCGATCATCGGAGAAAACGATCTTGCTCCCGAACAAGATCCGGGACTTCGGAGCACCGTCGGCCAACTCAAAATCAGCGATTCGATTTGCACCGCCTTCGTCACCGGCACAAACCAGATCACCAGCGCCGCTCACTGTCTCAAAGGCACGGGAACAAAGGACCTATCAGCCCTCAGCTTTATCTCTGGCGCAGGCGTAAGCGCCAAGGTCGTCAAGATCGAGACCCTGGACCGAAAAAAGGATTATTTGGCGCTGACCACCGACACCAGTTTCTCTAAGGTCCTCGAACTCGGTAGCTTGCAAGGAAACAGCTTGAAGCTAGTCGGCTTTGATACAGGCAAGGGTGGACTCTATGCTCCCAGCGACTGCCATGTCGAAGAGCGAGTTGCCAAGTCAGGCGTCTTCTCCCACTCCTGCGACACCTTACCAGGCTACTCCGGCGCTCCACTCCTGCAGAAAGGCAAGGTCGTCGGCATCCACCTTGGCTATCAAGAAAAAATTGACCGTAATGCCGCCTACGAAGTCGCCCAGCTTAAGGACGACAGCACGGACGTCGCCTTGGTCGGCATCGTCGACGAGTGCCTCTTCGACTGTCATATCCGCAACGTGATCAATATTCCGGACGCCAAGCAAGCGCTCAATATTTGTGGCTACGCCATGCAGGTGCCAGTCATATCCTATGCCACATGCCAAATTGGCGCGGCAGTGTTGCCTGCCGATTGCACGGTCGGCACAGCAGCGACGGCCGGGGGAGCCTGCGCGGCCAACATCGGTGTTGTGGCTGCAGCTTGCGCCGTCTCGATCGAGACAGTGCGGCAGGCAGCCGCCTGCTGCATCAAAGGCGGATGCTAAGGTACGTTTATTTAGAGAAAGTGAGAAAGATCACAAAAATAGCTGTTGGTCGCAGCACAAAATAGGGGATCAAAATGAAACGAAGTGTTGTCCTGAGATTCATTGTTACAGGTTTTCTTGCACTCGCTGCCGAGGGTCAGGCGAGAGAGCTAGACCTTAGCCTTAGTTTCGACGGTGCAGGCCCCGTGGGGGTACACGTTGCCGCCGATACCACGGTGTCGGAAAGCGCCATCGCCACACTTAATGTTGGCCTGCAGCTCGGTGGCCGCGAGTATCGCTACAACCAAAAGTCCCTCAGTGGCAGATCAGCATTTGAGGCTGGCTTATATGTAAAGGCCCTTGAACTCTTTGATCCGCACCTTGGCATCTATCAAAAGGCCGGAGCCGGATGGGTGCATTTGCCAGCGGGCAACTCTAAACGAGAATTCGAAACCTCCGATTTTGAATTGGGCTTTCATCTGAAAGGAACCAGTGTCTACTTCGAACTCGGCTGCGGCATCCGCCAGGTAATGAGCAACGGCCCCATCCAGGTGGGCATCGAGTCTATCGACCACAGCTTATTTATGTTCCCTACTTTTACCTTTGGGGCCACCATTTGATGAACTCAGCGCAGGGGTGCTCAGGAAGGAGCACCCGCTTGCTTTTGGTCTTAAGTGTCGCACTGGCGTCGTTGGCCCTTGATCAGCCGCGTATCCCTAAAGGCTCCAACATGGAGACTACAACGAAAGAAACTGGACCTGCATGTCCAACCTCAAACAGTCAGTGGCGCACGTGGCGAGATCAGGAACTTAGTCGCCTGGCTGATGGACGCTATGAAGCAAATGCTCGGTATATCGCGGCGTTTTTCACCAAATGCCGCCCCGCCCTGAAGGCAGCGCCCCAGGCCGCCCGGTGCATGGCCAACTTGCAAGCGTTTACGCGTCACCGCCTTCTAGAGAAAACGCCGGGCCACAGCCTAGGCTTTGAACTAACCGACGAGGCTTACCTAGCCTCTGTGCCAGCTCCAGCCCTCTTTACCTTACCCGATGTCTTACGTCGGCAAGACTTTCTGCGCGCACTGGATCAGGACAGTGAAAAGGAGCGGCAAGTGGCCCTCGCCATCCTCGACCGCTACAACAAGGAGCTGGAGGATCCATCGACACATCTGAGCTATGTGATCTTTCGCTCGCAGGACTTACCCACACCCGATGAAAGCTTAGCCCGGACACGCCTCTTGGTTCGTATTCCGCACGGCGACTACCAGCAATTCGTCCAGTTTGGTCTGCGCGATCATCGGCGCCAACCACTAGCGCAAAGTGTGTCCTTGATCGCCGTGCAAACCTCCGACCTTGGCACCCACCTTCCTCTACCGCGGCCTAAGGTTTACTTTAATGATCTATTTAGGCTGCGTCACTCAGGAACCATCATCTATGGCAACCGTCTTCGCGAGAATAAGGGCAGACTCGAACGCTGCACCAGCTGTCATCAAACGCCTGTACTGCCGATTTCACCGGACGAGGGCTTTGACAGTGCCAAATTCGGCCACGCCCTCGCGGATATGAACGCTCATATTGAAGAGCTGCAAGACGCGGTAGCAGCGGAAGAGCCCGCAGGCGCCGACGGCCCAGCACTCGCCGACCATAGCACCGGTAACCCAGACGATACGTTCATGCAGCATTGCGCTGCGGTTTCAGGCGTAGGACCAGAGTCTTTAGCCAGGGTTCGTGACGCCATGAACTGTGCGGAGTGTCATAACGGCCAAAATAGGGGGCCTCTGACGCGGATGAGTGTCCATGAAGGGCAGCTCCCCCTCGGCGGCAATATGGTCAAGCGGGCCGTCCTGAGTGACCGCAGTATGCCTCCCGGGGTGGCTCTCTCAGACGCTGAACGCGAAGCCCTATACGCATGCTTACAGACGGAATATCTGGGCAACGCTGGCGAACACTCAGGTCAGTTGTGGCGGTGGTTGGCACAGGAAGATTGCAGTTTTTGATGGTGGCGGCGCTTGTATCCCCAGGACTAAAAATAAACATTCGTAGCTGAAGATCACCCTGCCCATTCGCGCAGTCGGGTACTATTTTCCCAGACTTTACCCGGCAGGATTGGCCAGAAGGATTTTTAGAGCGGTTTTATGAATGACCTATGCGGAATTGCACCAGAACCGACCAGGTAGCGGCAGCGAGTATATCGACACTTTCAACACTAGCCTGAGATAGCCAGGTCGCACACCACGCCAGATCACCCAGCAAGACCCTAAAATAACTAAATACTATCAGTAAATTACAGCCAACCGTTTAGCAAAGCACCTGGCACCAGGCCCTTGGATTCGGCTGGTTCTATTTAGTTTTTAGTGAACTCCTGCCGATAGCTAGACAGCTGAACGAGCCAGCATTGGTCGCAGCCGAAGGGAGACAGCATGGCACTGGGTTTACGCAGGTTCATACCGGCGTTTAGGTTAAAGTTTTCATTCCTCTCCGTACTGGTGGTGATCCAGTTGCTGCTAATTGGTTTGTCGACGCTCTTTACCATGATCATCATCGACTCACTCGACAAACGCGAAGCCGAACGTGCCAACGGAATGGCTCGATACGTCGCCAATGAAATCACCCAGGAGGCGTCGCGAGTCGTGCTTTCGGTACTGGCCATCGCTAATAACGATTCGGTGGCACAGGCCTTCAGTGAACGAAATCGCGACAAACTGCTGGAGGCCGCACAGCGGACTTTTAATGATCTGAAACCCTACGGACTGCAACAACTGCAATTTAATATCCCCACCGCCGACGGGATGGTGACGTTCCTGCGCGTTCATAACCCGAGTGAATTTGGCGAGGTCAACTCAACCTACCGTCCCACCGTGGTCAAGTGCAACATCGAGCGCGCTTTGATTCAGGGACTTGAACAAGGTAAGTCTGGCTACGGCTTTCGTGCCGTAGCACCGATCCTCTTCCATGACGTCTATCAGGGATGCGTCGAGTTTGGCTCTAGCTTCGGAGCCAAATTTCTCGAAAAGCTGAACGGCAACTTTCCTGGGTCTTGGGCAGCGATCAACCTGAGCCGTTCGATCAACACTGTCGGTGGTGACAAAGTGATCATTGCCGCCCTCAACGAGACAGACGACCAGGCCCGCAATGAGCACCTAAACATTCCAGAGGTCGCTTTTGCAAAGATCCACTCCGATCAACCCCACTATATGATGGACGCGAGTGCGCAGTCCGTCAGCGTTTACATACCCATCAAAAACTTCTCCAATGATGTCGCAATCTACATTAAACACGCCTACCCGACGGATTACTATGCTAAGATCCGCCACGTCCTGATATCATCAGCCGCCATCTGCCTTCTCGGCTTGGTTCTGTCATCGCTCATTATCCTCGTCCTCTACAGACAAATCACCGTCCCAGTCAATGGACTCGTCGCGGAGACTGAAAAGATTAAGAACTTTCAACTCGATGAACGAGTCACGGTGCAGGCGCATCTTAAAGAACTACAAAACCTAGTCAGTGCCATTGCCAGCATGAAAAACGGTCTGAACTCATTCAAAAAGTACGTCCCGGCCCAACTAGTACGTCAGCTGATCGAAACAAATCAGGAGGCCCAGATCAATGGTGTTAGGCGCGAACTCACCGTAATGTTCTCCGACATCGAAGACTTCACAAGCATCTCCGAGGCATTGAAGCCAACCGAACTCGCCACGCAACTATCGATGTACCTAGACGCCGTCACGCACATCATTATGGACTATAAGGGAACCGTCGATAAATACATCGGCGACTCGGTCATGGCGTTCTGGGGCGCCCCTATCGAGATAAAGGGACATGCATCTGCTGCCTGTGTCGCCGCATTGCGGATTCAGGCCCGAATTGACGAGCTAGGCAAGGCCTGGGCTGCGCAAGGTCGCCCCATTCTGGCCACGCGCATCGGCATCAACACCGGTGACGTCATTGTCGGCAATATGGGGTCGGAACAGCGCCTCAACTACACCGTCATTGGCGACACAGTCAATCTCGCAAGTCGACTCGAAGGCATCAACAAGACCTATAAGACGGGCATTATCATCAGCGCGGCAACCTACGATTTGGCCAAAGACGACATCGAAGCGCGGATTCTCGACTTTACCCGCGTCAAGGGCAAGTCAGAAGTTACCACGATATATGAACTCGTCGCCGAGCGCGGTGACATTTCGTCGGTAAACAAAGACTTCATCCACACCTTTTCGGCTGCCGTCGAGCAGTACCGAGCACGCAACTGGGACAGCGCGATCAAGATGTTCCAGGCACTTGCCAAAAAGCGGCCCGACGACTATCCAACCACGATGTACCTAAAAAGGTGCCAGGCCCTACGCGTGGCTCCGCCGGCGGAGGATTGGGAAGGTATCGCTGCATGAGGCGACGAAATGATGCGCCAAGCATCATGTGCCGTGAATCGGTGTTCTGTATCTATTTTTCTAATGCCGGGCTCGGTAATGACGATTGGCGATTGGTCCACCAAACCTCGAACAGCAATCAAAAAAAGGTCGAGGAAGTCAGATACGACCAGTGTAGGAACGGGCAGGATTGATGCAACAACGCCGCCGCGCCCCTATAACAGGCTGATATTCATGCCCAAGAAGGTCCGGACTGGTTCAGCCGCAGGCACCATAGGACGCGCAATACGAAGAGCAACAGTCGCTATCCAGGCTACAGGCGTCGCCGCCATTGCGGCATTCGCTGCTGCCGCCAGACGGACCATCCATGCAGGTCTGATAGGAGC
>JAPLFX010000023.1 GCA_026390445.1 Pseudomonadota bacterium | reverse complement strand
GGTGGATGAGGTTTTACGTGGCACCGAAGATCGAGAGTTTGGACCGCTCATGAAGCAGGTTCTAGCCCGACTTGGGACGGCGGCTGACGGCAAGGTCGTCAGCGAGGTCCTCAAGCCGCGACTTGCTAAGCCGTGAGACTGGTTTCCCGTTGCGGCTTGATGAAAGCACATGACTTGGCAGAAAATCTATAAAAATTGGTTTGGTAGACGACGATCGATGTCGCCGCTGGAGGGTGGCCCGTTGTCTAAAGGGTGGCAGAGGGGGTAAAATGGAGGAAGGGTCCGCTTGGTTTCCCCGCTTCTTGCCTTCTCTTCCGCAACGAATTCTTGTGCCCCCTCATGTTTTGCATATCTGCGCCGATATATAAGGTGCCGTCGTCTGGCGGCCTGTAAATCTTCATGACAAGTGCTCTGGAGCCCATGGACTACTCCCGCGACATCAAGTTGCTCACACCCCTGCTGGCGATGTCATTATTGACCTCGACAGCGGCGAAGTCGCAGACTGTGTTGGCGACGGACAGCGCTGCGATGACCGGTCAACTTATGCAGTGGACCACGGCCACGTTCGAACAGCCAAGCGCACCAACGGTTGCAACCAATCGAAAAGCAGCAGCCAAGCTTAAGAGTAGCTCGAATGTCATTCGCGTCGATGATTTGATTGCTACGGGTTCGATCAATGTGGACTCGTTGACTGAAACCCCAGCCAAAGTCCCAGCTAAGCTGAAGCCTAGCCAGCGCCAAGAGGCGGAGCCGGCTGGGTCAAGTTTAGAGTCTCCGGCAGGCCTCGTAAACCCGGTGTTGACGGTCTCCGCTTCGGCTGGAGGTCTGGTCTTTAGTCCGGAGTCATTGACCTTTACCAAAGCAGGGGACAAGGTGACGGTGCGTCTGGCTACTGGTGAGGAATCTGGCCTGCAGCTGTTCGTGCGCGACCAAAAGATCGCCGAATTGAGCGCCGCAGCAACGGAACTCACTGCCCGTAAGGCTGGCAGTACAGAGCTCTACGCTGTCGCCAACGGTCGGATGTATATTATCCAAGTACGGGTTGAATCGGGGGCATCCAGGGGCCCAAATCTGACGGTTCCGAAGGCATTGGTTAGCCTTAACGGCGTCGTTAAAGTCACCGGGGCGAGCGCGACTTATCCGGGCCTTGAGCAGGCCACGCAGGCGGACCCTGCACCTGCTCCGGTCAGTGCGGGCGACGTTTCGAGCGACGAGGTGAATCCGACTGCGCCGTCTTTGAAGACGAGCATTGCCGAGACCGCTCGCTCCTTGCTGCGTCAGGCAAGTGATGGTCGCCGCTTTTACAATGCAAAAGAAAAGATAGGCTATACGACCGCTCAAGTGCAATTAATCGATGACCGCTCGAATCCTGGAGAGGGTCTGATCTATCCGGTTTCTGGGGTGTCGGTTCGAGTTTTAGGAACTGAATTTATTTCTAAAACAGATGCTACTGGACATTTAACCATCCGCGATATGCCGCGCCAGGCGCGGTTTATGCTGCGTATCGATGATCCAAGTGGCCAGTACCGACCGGCCATTGCTGAGATCTCAACCGAAGATTTGATGGGTGGGGTCACGAGGATAAGGGTGATGCGTAGTTTCGCATTCGATGCTCTGACGGCGATTGCATCTAGCGTCCAGCAATCAACCCATGGCTCGTATTGTTCCGTGGTAAGTGACCGCGATGGTGGGGGGCATTTGGGTCCCGCAGCAGACATTGCAGTTCAGATCGATGTGGCTGCAGAGGGGCCATTTTATTTCAACAAATTCGGGTTCCTTGATCGCACCATGAGTGCGACGGGATCGGATGGCCGATTCTGCTATTTTAATGTGGCTCCAGGTCCTATGGCGATCAGTCTGTTCAAGCATGGCGATTGGGTCGCGACGTTGCCGCTTTCCGCGTTCGCCAACCGGCATCTTGAGGAGCACATCGATCTAAGTGCCGTGACTACTTTTGCCACGCAGTTCGCCAGCATGGCGACTGCACAGGAGCAACTGAGCAGTGACGTTTCGACTGCCGCCCATTACCAGCAGGTCGACATGATTGATCTATTGCCTTTGGGCAGCGACGCACCCCTACCCCAAGTGGCTCCGGGTCGAGTTGCCAATGCCGATGGCTTGGTTAGTCATCAAGGGAAGGTCCGTGCCTTTGCCCGAGCGGCCGAGTTTGAGCCGGTGGTGTATACCTACCGGGCGGGCGATGAGCAAACCGTAACGCCGCTCATACCTCGCGGCTTCATCGACGATATGTCGCTAAATGCACAGGTAGTCCATGACCCTGAGATGGGCTCGGTATTGGCTGAATTCGCGGCGCCTGAGGGTGCCACTCAAGAAACAATCTCGATGCGTTTGGTTGATCAGGACGGGCACGATGTCGGGGACGGATGGTACTTTAGCGACGCCCCTTTGACGAAAGCACTATTCTTTAACGTTCCAGCTGGCACATACAGCCTTCAGGTACAAACTAAAGCTGGTTATTGGCTCAATTCCGACACTGTCATGGTCTACAACGAGACGACGTCTTACATGCGTCTTGGTACCATGCTACGGTATCTGCCCTAATCCTGCTTGGTTTGCGGGGAGTGTTGATGTGGGCAGGGCCAGCGTAGAGTCTTATCCTAGTAGCGGATATTTGCTGTCTGGAGGGCCCCCTCGGAACCCCGCGAGCACTGCAACCCACTGTTAACAAAGAATATATTTGGCGGCAGCTAGGGGCGTATGAAAAAATGTCAAGCTTGGCGTCCATGTGACTAAAGCTTCACTCTAAGACACCGATACCAAGAAGGTCAGTTAGAGTGCTCTGCACGGCATTGTTCCGACCTGAGGTACATTGAGTGGACATCCTCCTAAAAAACGGCGTTTATCATCTTTCCGGAAGGATGGACGAGTTTTCGGAGTTTGATAGTTTAAAGCAGTCCTCAAGTCCTCTACGTCTAAATATCGGTAAAATCGATTCGATCAACAGTATCGGCGTGCGGAAACTACTGGCGTTTTCTTTGGCGTGGAGTCCGCGCAAGGTCGAATTTTTTGAAGCCACGCCAGAGTTTATTGGCAACGTCAATGTCATCCCGCAGCTGGTCGGCAAGGAGCCAACTGGCGATGCTATCAGGACATTCTACGTCCCCTACTATTGCAGCTCCTGTAAGCGGACCGAGTCTGAGCTTTGGGACAGTGCCAAGCTCGCTTTGGACGAGCACGGTGATATTTTGGTGCATGAGAGAGTCTGTAGCAAGTGCGGCGAGTCGATGGAACTGGATGCGGAGCCGAGTGAGTATTTCATCTTTCTCAAGCGCGGCTAGGGCATTGCGCAAGCCCCAGCACCTACGAACGACTAGTGCACACCCAGGTCTTTTAGATTGACGTCTAGAATGCCGTAGGCGCCTGGTGGTTGGCGCAGAAGCCAACGGCCAAGGACCAGCGCGCCATGGGCAAACAGGCCGCGCGAAAACGCACGATGCGTGATGGCGATCTCTTCGCTATCACCGATCATCCGGATCGTGTGCTCGCCGAAGACTCCGCCGCCACGGATGGCATGAACTCCAAGCTCACCGGTTTTGCGCGCGTCGCTCCGGTTGGTGATGACTTCGAGCCCGCCGACTCCTTCAGCAATGGTGTCCGCAAGAAACTTTGCCGTGCCGCTGGGAGCGTCCTTCTTAAGTCGGTGGTGAGTCTCGACGATTTCAATATCAAAACCCAATCGGCTAAGTGGGCCAGCAGCCAATAACGCAGCCTTTACCGACAGCAGGATCCCAACGCTGGTGTTTGGAGCAAAAAGAAGGCGCAGGTGATGATCCGCGGCGACTGTCCGCCACTGGCTTAGGTCTGCCCGGCTTAACCCAGTCGTCCCAATGACTATGGCCTGGCCTTTAAGGGGCGCAGCCTGGGCCAATGCCTCCAGCAGTAAGTGATTGCCAGCTAGGGTTGAGAAGTCGAGTAATAGGTCCCATTCGACCTGGCGCAGAGAGTGCCCGAGGTTTGGTGCTGTGACCACCAGCCCGCCGTGGACCTTGCCGGTACCGCAGAAATCTTCAAACCTACGGCTGCTGCCGCCAATCAAATGCAGTCCAGAGTGCTGCTCGTCAGCACAGGCCTTACGGATTTCTTGTCCCATGCGGCCGGTCGAGCCATGGAGCCAAAGACTAGGCCTCCGTGCATGTAGCTCAGGCATCGGCGAGGATCCTTTTAAGGGTTTCCTGCGTTGCGCCAATCACGGCCCTGACATGGACATTGTTGGCTTCGCTGATCGGCGCAAGCGGTAGGCGAAGAACATTTTTGCACAGATTAAGACCAGTCAGGGCCGCCTTTAGCGGACACGGATTGACCTCGCAAAACAGGACATCGATGGCTGGAAGCAGCGTTTGGAAAATAGCTTGGGAGCGCTCAATATCACCATGAAAAAAGGCGTTTGTGAGGGCTACAAAGGCGCGCGGAAAGATATTTGAGGCAACGCTGATAATCCCTTTGCCGCCAACGGCAAGGCTGGCGAGATAGGTGGGATCGTCCCCGGAAAGAAAAGTGCCTTTTGTTCGCATCTGGCTACGAGCAAAAAAAGCCAGATCACCGCTAGCCTCTTTCACCGCCTTGATGCCCGCAGCTTCGCATATTTCCGCCAACTGATCGACTTGCAGCATATGTGCAGTACGACCAGGCACGTGGTAGAGGCACAAGGGAATGTCTACTGCTTGGGCAATAGCCCTGTAGTGCTGGACCAAGCCGGCGGTCGAGGGCTTATTGTAGGGTGGTGTGACCACCAATAGGCTATCGGCGCCACTGTCTTGTGCGAGGCGCGACAGCTCGATGCTTTGCTGGGTATTGTTGTCGCCAGTACCAGCCATAAGTCGGGTGCGGGGACTCAAAAAGGCCCTCGCTTTGCGGATTAAGGACAGTTTTTCCTGCACGCTCAACGTTGGCGACTCGCCCGTCGTGCCAGCGATGACGACTCCAGTCACGCCGGCCTCGTCCTGTAGGGCGAGGAGCTTTTCGAAGGCATCCCAGTCGATTTGTTGATCAGCGCGGAACGGGGTGACTAAGGCGGTCCAGACACCGTGCATATCGTCAAGGTTGGACCTGTGTGGCGTGGTCATTTGGGGAATCTCCCAGCCCTGGTTGAGTTGTGCCTCGAGTGTCCTTACCGGACTTCGTAGCGTCAACAGGTTTGACTGGAGCGGCGATCCGAAAGGGTATATCGGGGCGCATCTCCGTAATACTGCTCTCTAGCCTTGTTTTTAGACCACAGGAACTGAGAATAAGCAAAATCATTAGCAGTGAAGCTGTGGCAGCGGTCTGGCTCGCTGCATTTTGAAAGCTTTTACTGAGGCGCACCACGCGTTCCATCGTCAGTTTCTTGTCACGGCCAGCTCCAGCCATGAGTGCTGCATCAGCCTTGAATGCCTTTAGGCTATCCAGGGTTTGTGGGAGTAATTGCCGATGGATGCGGTGTAGTTCGGCGGGCAGAAGGGTGTGCGGTTCGACCTTGTTCGCGCCTAGGTAGGCGAGTAAGTCCTGGACGGCTTCGGCTGCCGCAGCCGGAGTCACTCCTGTGACCATCAAGTCGTAGGTCAGCCGACGCTTTGCTGATTCCGGCAGCGGGCCCATGGTGTTGGTTAGGTCAGGACCGATGGCCGCCAAACTAGCCCTTGATACCTCTGCCAAGGCCGCATTGAGTGACGTGATGCAGCTGATCAGATGGCGTCGTCGCACCTCCCAGACCAGGAGGCTGTCGCTGCGGGGGAACTCCAGGAGATTGAGGCGCTGGCATTCAGCGAGCAAACCCTCACAGGCGGCTAGCACGTCATGGGCAAGCTCTTCACCCGTATTCGCGGCGAGCTGCTCCGCCAAGTGGGTGGCGGCCTCAGCGACCATTTCCAGAGATTGAGCGATCTTGTGCTTTGCTTCAGTCTCGCTTTGCACTGGCAGAGTCAAGCGAAGCAAGCCGCGAAAGCCAAGCGCTTGGGCAATCGCCTCATCCAAGGCCAAGTCGCTCTCGTCAGCTCCTGCAAGATCGTTGGGATTCATGGTTCCCAAGTCTTGCAGCGCTGTGCCAAGAAGCACGCTCGCTTGTTCTAGGGTTTCGCCGAAATCGACTAACACTGAGGAAAACAGTGTTTGGCGCACGCAGAGCACGCCACGATAGATGCGAAACGGGCGGTTGAACATGAGCTCGGCCTTTTTAACTAAGGCCTGGCCGAAGTTCAAAAGGATCCTGGAGGTATCCTCCAGCGGCGAGCGGAGTGTATGTCGAAGCAGGTTTAGACAAACTCCGACAGTGCCAAAACGAACCGTGAGCAGGGCAAGAAAGTCGGCTTTTTGCAGGTCCAATTCGACCAAAAGTGAGCGTTCGCTTGGAGCATTGGCGATACCGCTGAGAGCGAGTCGAAGATTGTCCGTATCCTTAGTGCTAATCACACCATAATCGCACAAGGCCCCTGCGGTCGACGTCAGAAAATCGACCACGGACGCCTGGTCGAGGCGCTGATTTGCCGCATTGTCGGAACCGGAAAGCATAAAACGACTCCGTCCCTGGAAGTGGGGCTATAGTCCGTCCTAAAAGTGAAATATGGCCGAGGTTTGCAACAACAAGTCGGTCGCAGGCGAAGAGCCCGTGCGGACCTGCCAGGCCTTCCCAGGCAAGGCCACTGCTCCGGCGACACCCAGCTCGACTTCGCGCCCAACCCTGTAGGAGTAGGAAAGATCTAATTCGTAGCCAAGACTGCGGCCGTAGAATCCGGCTGGGCGCTGGCCGTTGTTGTCGAGGTCTGCCTTCGAATCCTTGATGGCATTATAGTAGTCGCGTATTTCACGAGGTGGCCCCTCATTCAGTGATGCTGTCAACAGCTTTGCCTCAAAATTGCCGGTTTCCATGCTCTCGTATCGATAGCCGGCGCCAAACAAAGTGGCATTGACCATGCGTGAGGGATTAAACGAGCCGTCCACGACCATATAGTCTGCATCGGGATGGGCATTGAACAGCAATAGTGCTGGCTTAAAGTTGCGGTTAAGTTCGATAGCCTTGACGGAAGTGCTGCGCTTGGCACGGGTCAAGCTTTCGGTCACGGCTTTGGCCAGGGAGGCAGGGGCGGCCGGTGCATCGTCGAAGTTGCGATAGCCGTCGCTGTCGCCAGGCGCATAGGCATAGTTGACGAACAAGACGTGGCGCTTCATGTCGCCCTTGTTAAACTCTGCAGGGCCGAGGGCTGCGCCGGAGTGTGCAATCGTCCATTCGAAAGTGCCGGCCAGCGCGACCGAATCAAGTTTGTTCGAAGGAAGTTCGCTGGTTGAGTTGTTGGAGGAGGCCCCTCCGAGCCTAGTCCAGTTGGGATCTGACGACTTGCCCATGCGGAATAGAACCTCGTTTTTGATCGCCAAATCCCCAACATAAAAGCCGGTGTAGAGATCGAGAAATTTCAAGTCGGTGCCGTCACCGCCGGTTTCCTTAAGGATTGTCCCTTTCGTTGGGTCATTGGGATCCTTTTGTGGGTTAATGACCTTGTAATCAGCGCCTTTGACCTGGGCGAAATATAGTCCAATCTGTTTGGTAAAGAAGGAGCCTGCGTTGGCTTTGCGGTCATCATACTCAACCGTGAAAAAATATTGGTCGAGATCATCAAACTGGTCATTTGGACCAAATCCACGCGACGCTGTCCCAGGCTCGTTTGCTCGCCAGTTGGGATCGACAGGAGTACCGGTTTCAGCGAGCTTATCGTAGCCAATGCTGAAGCCCAATGTTTGGGATTTTTGCAGGTTGACGTTACAGGTCACTCCGTCGAACACCGACGCTGAGGTGGCGAATGGTTTGGACCCATCATCTAGGAACATGCCTAGACCCCAATTGCGTCCCCGTCGACCAGCGTCGAGGATACAGTAGTCAAACGCATAGCGGACGAAAGCCTTGTTGATCCGAGGAGCGTAGGCTCTATAACCAGGCTCTCCAGTATTTTGATGCTGGCCCGAACAAGGATTGGCCGTGGTGCCGGTGGTGTTGTTTGGGCACTCCTGAGGCTGGCCGACATCGCCCAAGTACGCGCGACGGGGGTCATCAAAGATGCCGAGTTCGAGAAACAGGCTCAGCTGGTCGTTAAAACGGGCCTCTCCAGTCAGGCGAAACGATTGCTCGACCGCCTGGTAAATGCCGCTACCGTGCTGAAACGCGGGATGTTGCTCCGTGGCGCCGCGCAGGGCATAGTGGCCGTCGCCGTCAGCCCAGAAAGCCGAGGCACCAGTGGCGCCAATCAATAATCCGAGGGCCGGTGCAACTAGCAGCTTCAGCTTTGTAAGCTTCATCAAGATCTTTCCTCAGCAGGGTCGGTTGCCGCCCCAGGGGCATGCCTTCGCGTTACACGTATATGGATAGGCAGATTGCCACAGGCCCATCCTCCCAGCAAGCAGCTGCGGCTTCCAGGTAATTCCAGAGGTGGGTGGGACGGTGACCCTTGATGGACTTAAGCATTGATGCGGTCCATTTCCAGCCGCAGTCGTTTGACCGCTGTGCAATGCCCAGTCGCTTCGTCAATATCAGCCACTATGCCGCACAGCCATGGATCGCCTGTTGCGGGTTCAAATTTTTTCTTCTCACCAGTCATCATCCGCAGCATGGCGGCTTCTTTGCGGATGCCGATGACAGAGTCATAGGCACCCGTCATGCCCAGGTCGGTGATGAAACCAGTCTTGCCTTCAAGGATCCGCTCGTCGGCTGTTGGGACGTGGGAGTGGGTTCCATATACCAGTGAAACCTTGCCGCACAAATACCAAGCGAGGCATTGCTTCTCACTGGTCGCCTCGGCATGAATATCGACGATGCGCAGCCGCACTGCGGACGGAATCTGCTGGATCATTTTATCTAGGGCCTTGAAGATATCTCGATTGCCTTCGACCATAAAGGCGCGGCCGATGACGTTCATCACGGCGAAACGCACGCCGTTCTTTGCGGTGATGATCTTTAGGCCCATGTCTTCACGTTCGACATTGCCCATATTTGCTGGAAGCACCAAACGCTCGGCTCGAGGGAAGTAGTCATAGATTTCGCGTTTGTCATGCCAATGGTTGCCCATGGTCACTGCATCGATGCCGTTGCCGTCGATAAAGCCTTTGTAGACCTTTTCGGTTAGACCAAAACCACCTGCAGCATTCTCTCCGTTGACCAGCACGATGTCTGGAGCGTGCTCTAAGCGCAGGCGAGGTAACATGGCATCGAGGCACAGGCGCCCTGCTTTGCCCATGATATCGCCCATCGCGAGGATACGGGTCATTTAGCGAAGTCCGTCACTCGGCTCTCGCGAACAACCGTGACTCGGACCTGGCCGGGAAAGGTAATCTCCTGCCTCAGCTTGGCCGCGATGTCATTGGCAAGGTCGGTGCAGTCGTGGTCAGAGACACCTGAGGGTTTGACCATGGCACGCACTTCGTTGCCGGCTTGCATGACATAGGCATCTTCAATACCCTCAAAGCCCTTAATTAATTTCTCCATGTCACCAAGGCGCGTCAGGTAGGTTTCCATGACCTCACGGCGTGCACCCGGCCGCTTGGAAGACAGCACGTTAGCTGTGTGTAGGACGACTGCGTATGGGCTGGCCTGGTTGATATCATCATCGTGATGTAGGCGAATGGCGTCAACGACGACCTCAGATTCGTCACAGCGAGCACAAAGGTCGGCGCCGATCTGAGCATGGTGCCCTTCAGTGTCCTGATCAACCGCCTTGCCAATGTCATGCAACAGGCCGCAGCGCTTGGCCCGCTTGACGTTTAGTCCCATCTCCGAAGCCATAATACCGCACAGCTGTGCTGTTTCGACTGCGTGCTGCAAGATCGTCTGGACACCAACCGTACGATACTTGAGTCGTCCGAGGTGCTTGATGAGCTCGGGGTGCAGGTCGGTAATGCCGATATCAAAAGCAGCCTGCTCGCCGGCCTCGCGGATGATCTGATCAAACTCCGTGGTCACTCGCTTGGCCGTTTCCTCGATGCGCGCGGGGTGAATGCGCCCGTCGGCTACCAGCCTTTCAAGCGAGATTTTAGCGATTTCCCGACGAATCGGATTGAAGCAGGAAAGGATGACAGCTTCAGGGGTGTCGTCGATAATCAAATCAACTCCGGTCGCCTGTTCAAGCGCCCGGATGTTGCGGCCTTCGCGCCCGATAATGCGTCCCTTCATGTCATCGCTTGGCAGCGACACGACGGAGATCGTGGCGTCGCTGACGAATTCGCCGGCCACGCGCTGAACCGCTAGGCTGACGACGCTGCGGGCACGCTCCTCGGCGTCTTTGCGCGCTTGCTCTTCAATCTGCTGCAGCCGTCCGCGTGCCTCTTTGCGGGCTTCGTCCTCAAGGGTTCGAATAAGCTCGCGCTTGGCTTCTTCCGCCGACATCTTCGCCACGTTCTGTAGGGTCCGCCGAGCATTTTCAAGCGTTTCGCCGCACTCTGCGTTCATCTTTTGGAAGTGCAGTTCTTCCTGGCTCAGGCGCTGCTCGGTCGTACTCAGCTCGCTCTCGCGCTTCTCGACCAGCTCGAGCTTCTTTTCAAGCTGCTGTTCTCGCTGCTTAATCTTGGCCTCGAGCTTGTTGATCTCGCCGCGCCTGTTTTTTTGTTCATCCTCGAACTGCTGGCGCCTAGTTCGAGCCTCGTCTTTGGCGTCCTTGAGCGCTTGCTTGACGATCGTATCTGCTTCCTTGCGGGCTTCCTCGCGTAGCTGTTTAGCTTCGTCTTCCGCTTTCTTGAAGGCGACCGCCAGCTGCTTTTTGTGCAAAAACACGCCGACCACGAACAGGCCAAACAAAACTCCGACGACAGCCACCAAACTCCCGATGGCGATGTCCACGGACCAACTCCTTTGCAACGACCCAAGCACGGGTCTTTAAATGACACTAACACACCCCGTGCGAGGGGGCGGTCAACTTAGTAATAAGATGAAAAGAATAGCCCCGTCATGGCTAAAATGCAAGCCTGACTCAGTGGAATCAACAAGAAAAGCCAGAGGTTGCGAGCAACCTCTGGCTTTTCTTGTGAGTCCAGAACCAATTATTGATTGGTAATCGTGAATTCAGCGCGGCGATTTTTCGCCCAAGCAGCTTCGTCGTGGCCTTCCACAGCGGGCTTTTCTTCGCCGTAGCTGATCGTGGACAGGCGGGCGCCGTCAACGCCGAGTTGCGTTAGGTAGTTTTTGACCGATTGGGCGCGACGCTCACCAAGAGCCAAATTGTACTCAACAGAACCGCGCTCATCGCAGTGACCTTCGACCTGAACGACCGAAGTTTGCGCCTTTTTCAGGTGGTCAGCTAGGGCCTGCAGGTTGCCTTGGGCATCCGCATTCAGCGTGTAGTCGTCGAAGGCGAAGTACACGGTTTTGGGGCCAAAAGCTTCTGGAGCCGGCGCAGGCTCAGGCTTCTTGGCTGGTTCGACCTGAGCAGCAGGCTGCACGGGCTCCTCTGGCTTCTTGTCATCGTCGGTGCAACCGAAGGTGCCGATGCCGAATAGCATGGTGGCGATGGCAAGAACTTGTTTCGTCTTCTTCAACAACATGTGAGTCTTCTCCTAAAACCGAGCAGTCCTTTGGGAATTTACCTTTATCCCCACGGAACATTCCGCGGTGAAATGATACAGGCTCAAACAGCTTGACCAGCACTCTGCCTCTAAGTAATTCGAAATGCAAGTTTGCATTTCTTAATATCGCAGGTCTGGGCTCATGCAGCAAGCATCTGGCGCAATTTAGGTATTCGATCCGCGTCCTGTTGGCTACTACTTTCGCATAATCAGCCCAAGTCTTTTGCTAGGCGATGTTGGACTCCGGAAAAGCTGCCGCTTGACATGAAAATGACCGCGTCACCTGGGGTCAACTCGGCCTTCAGGCCGGCGAGTAGGGCGTCGTTGGTCGCGAAGCTTTGCGCCCTAGGACCCGCCTGTTGTGCCAGCTGTTGGGTGTTCATGCGCAGCGATGCGGGGATGCGCTGGTCCTGCATGCATTCACCGATAAAGACGTGGTCGGCAAGTCCAAGTGCTGCGGCGAAGGCCTGTTGGAAGACATTCCGGCGTTGGCTAGCGCTGCGTGGCTCGAACGCCACCAGCAAGCGCTTTTTGGGGTATGCGGCGCGAAATCCTTCGATGACCAAGCGAACCGCGGTTGGATGGTGGGCGAAGTCTTCATAGATGTCGATGCCGCCGCGACTAGCCAGGAGGTCGAGGCGGCGTTGGACGTTTTGGAAGGACTTGATGGCGGCAGCTAGACTCGGGGCGGCCAGGCGCTGCTTTAGCTCTCCGGAGTCCTCCAGACTGATGAGGCAGGCGATGACCTGGGCAATGTTGGCCAGGTTGTGGCGGCCTGAAAGGTGCGTCGAAATGGTGAGTTCACCGAGTTGAGGCGTCTCGATTTGCGCGGTCCAGAGCTGCGTACCCGCGTCCAAGGCCTGTGCTTTGTATGACTTGACAGAAACATCGGCGCGTGGCGAAACGCCCAGCGTCGCCACGCGCATCACTTCGTCGCTTAGCCCCATGCGGTTGATCAGATCGGATATGCCGGTGTCATCGACGTTGGCGATGACCTGGCGCTTGTTTGGCACCAGGTTGACCACATGTTCGAACTGGGCGGCAATTGCTTCGAGGTTTGGGTAGATATCTGCGTGATCGTATTCGAGGTTGTTTAGGATCAGGTGCTTCGGGTGGTAGTGGAGGAATTTTGGCCCTTTGTCAAAGAAAGCCGTGTCATATTCGTCGCCTTCGATCACAAACAGGCGGCTTTGGCCAAGGCGCATGCTCCTGGGAAAGTTGCGAGGGATGCCGCCAATGATAAAGCTTGGGTCTTCGCCGAGCTCGAACAGCACGTGGCTGAGGAGCGAGGTTGTCGTGGTTTTGCCATGCGTTCCGGCAACGACGCAGCTGGTGCGTTCGGCTAGAAAAACGTCACCCAGCAGTTGTGGAAAGCTGGTATATGGTAGGCCCGATTTGAGCATCGCTTCAAGCTCGGGGTGACCACGCGACAAGGCATTGGCGACGACGACGAGGTCAGGGTGCTGGTCGCTCAGGTTACTCGGCGCATAGGGCGTTCGCACCGGGATCTTTAGGTCAGCGAGCATGGTCGACATCGGTGGATAGAGGGCTCCATCGCTGCCGCTGACGACAAAGCCGGCCTCTTGGCACAAACCTGCGACCGAGGCCATGCCGGTTCCGCCGATACCCAGAAAGTAAATTTGGGCGCCCTGCTTAAGATGGATACTCATGTCTTCGGATCCTGGTTATAGCTGGGCCGGCGGCTCGCTTGGTCGAGATGCCAGGAGAGCCGCCCCGCGTGGATGCTAGCATTGGCGCCAATCGCCAGCGGAAAGTTTGGACTCGTGTGACCGAAGCTCGGGCTGTGGAAGACGGGGAGGTTCGAGCGGCTGGCGAACTGGGCCAGCATGAAGGCAGCACTGTCCGGAATGTTTGGCCCTAGGTTGCGCAAGTGACCAATCACTAGTGCACGGATGCCGGTTAACAACCCAGCCTGCAACCATTGATTAAATGCCCTGGTCAGGCGTCCTGGATGCTCATCGGTATCTTCGAGAAATAGGATGTGATCTGCGAGAGTGCTCGGGAAAAATGGGGTGCCAATGAGATTGGTCAAGACCGTAAAGCAGCCTCCGAATAAACGCCCGTGGATGGGCCCAGGAGTTGCATGGGCGACCGGACTGATGGGCAATGAGCCGGTCATTGATTTGCCTTCGATCCATTCCCGTAGGTTAAGCAGCAAAGCTTCGGTATCGCTTGTGACGTCGTCTTTGCCCCATAGAACCGTTGCGGGCATCGGCCCGTGCATACCTGGCCAGCCTAAGCGAGCATAAAAAGCTCCATGGAGCGCCGATACATCGGAAAAGCCAACGATCAGCTTTGGCCGCTGACTTTTTAAAGTGTCCCACGGCAGCAGCGGTAGCAGGTCGCTAGCCCCATATCCACCCCTAGCGCAGACGATGACGTCGGAGTCGACTTCCGTCAAAGCAGTGCTTAGTGCCAGGGCTCTATCAGCGGCTGTTGCGGCCGTGTAGGACCAGTTAGGGTCTTGGGGTAGATCTTCGTAGAGGACACTAAAGCCGAGCTGACGCAGGGCCACCAGCCGCCCGGAAAGCAGGTCCGTGGCCTCACGACTGGAAGGTCGGATGATGCGCAGTCTCGGAATCAATGCGGCACGCCTTATTTGCTAAGCAACCGGGTTTTCGTCATTATATCAGGATCCAGGGTCATGGATGCAGGGTTTTTGTTTTAGCGTGAGGTCTCGATCAAAATGAGCGAAGTGTTGGTGCCGATTTCGGTTGGCGAACTTGTCGACAAGGTCACCATCCTTAATATTAAGCAGCGAGAGATTAAAGACGCCTCGAAGCTAGTCAATATCAGAGCCGAACTAGCGGCACTCACCCAAGTTTGTATCGCCGCGCGTATCGATCTTACCAGCCCAGACGCTCTTGATCTGGAGCGAATCAATGCGGAACTCTGGCGGATTGAGGATGACATTCGCGATAAGGAGCGGGCAAAAGCCTTCGACGCTGAGTTTATCGCCCTAGCCCGCGCCGTTTACGTGACCAACGACCAGCGCGCAGCGATCAAATCGCGGATTAACGCTAAGGCCGGCTCGTTGCTCCGAGAAGAAAAAAGTTATCGGCAATACTAGTAAAATAGTCAGGTATTACATTTGGTTAGCGACGCGCCCATGGTGCCTTTAATTTTCTTGCTAACGTTTGCGTCGCGATGACCGATAGGTCCATTGCGATTGATCGCGGGGGGGGGACACCATGGGCAAGAAAGTTCTTATTGTTGACGACTCGCGGACGATCCGTCAGCAGGTTAATTTTACCCTGAGCAAGGGCGGCTTCGAAGTGGTTGAGGCCGAAGACGGAAAGGATGGCATCGTCAAGCTCAGGGCACACCCTGAGGTCGCGATGATCATCAGCGACGTCAACATGCCGAATATGAACGGTCTGGAAATGGTGGAAGCAATCAAGGGCGACGCGACCCTAACCCACCCACCGATCGTCATGTTAACCACAGAGGGGTCCGGCGAGCTCGTGGAGCGAGCAAAAGCCGCTGGCGCAAAGGGCTGGCTAGTCAAGCCGTTTAAACCAGAGCAGCTCGTGGCCGTTGTTCATAAACTAGTGGGTTGAAGCCTAAATCCTCACCAAGGACGTACCATTATGTCTACTTCGATCGACAAACAATCGACGAGAAATCTCATCACCTTCATTCGCAGCTACACCGATTTACTTGAAAAGAGCCTGCAGAGTATCCAGGGCACCATGCGCGAGACCGTTGACGGGGTCATGCAGGGCATTACTGAAATCAGTGAGAAAACGGCGGCGAAAAAGCGCGAGGCTAATGAGGTGCTGGTCGCGACTTATACCAATCCGGACGCCGAAGCTTCAAAGATCATGGACTCGGTGCAGAACGAAGTGAATGAGATTATGGAGATGGCGGCCTCGGGTGGGACATCTGCGGTGCCAACCCTAGCTGCGGTGCCGACCAAGACAGGATCGTCGACGGTATTCACTGCGGTCAATGGCAATGAAGGGGGAGACAAACTACGTCGCAGCTCGGGCTTGTTCTCCAAGCACATGGAGGCTATGGAGACGCTAGACGGCGACCTTCAGGGTATGTTGATCAGCATGATGGGGTCGTTGTCGAGGGACGATGTGATCGCCCAAAAGATTGAACATGTGGCCACCGCTCTTAACGCTCTGCAGACTAGCTTAACTTACCTTCTGACTGACTTCGAAGAGCGTTGCAAGGAGTCAGGTGTTGAGCGCTTTACCAAGGAGCTTAAAACCTTTGTCTTTCGCTCTTACACGATGGAAGACGAGAAGAAGATTTTCTACAGTGTGTTTCCCGAGGAACGTCCGGCAAAGAGCGCTAAGAAGGTGTCCTAGCGCGGCTGATAGATATACTGAAGAAAGCTTTGGTAAAAAAGCAAAGCCTTGCGTTCGTCTGGCTTCAGGGCGTGAACGTTGGTCTCGACCGTAGTGAGGTCGCCGGAGCTGAACGCCCGACCCGACTCATGGTCAAACAAGTCCTGTTCCAAATCGGACAGGACTGGTAGGTGGCGTTCTGGTAGCAGCGGGTCCTCTGCCATAAAACGTCCGGAGATCGATAACACGTCCGCTATGAGAGGCGCGACATCGGCCTGACTGACGAGGCGATCGATGCGAAGATTGGCTTGGCCCTGGGTCTCGAGTGCGCGGTGCATGAGGCCGCCGCTGAGTAGCAGATTGATGTGCGATGCCAACTGAAGGTCCGGGTGATTCTGTCCTTGGTAGAGATCAAAGAGCGGCGGCAACAGGGTGCCATGGTCGCTAGCTACGATGATCAAGGTGTGGTTCCACAGTCCGGAGCTGTGCAGTGTCGCGACAAGTTCGCCCAGCGCGGCGTCAGCATACGCCGTAGTGGCGTAGCTGGGGTGCCCCATGGCCCGAGGCAGGTGGCTCTCTTCGCCCGCGTCCGAAGGCAAGGCCCAAGGGATGTGGTTTGAAACCGACAACGCCATGCCGAGGACATAAGCTGCCTTCGTCCTTTGTCTCAGCGCGATGAGTCTTGCGGCCGCAGCCCTGAAGAAGGTCTTGTCGCCGATGCCCCAGCCGTTGCGGGGAGCCTCGCTGGGAAAGTCGTCCAATGACATAAATTCAGTGATGCCATGGCTGCGCCAAAACTCAACCTGGCCGTCAAAGCGCTGGTCGCCACCATGGAGCCAAGCTACGACACCATCCTTGGGGTGGCCTGGTCCCGCGTCGATCAAGTCCGGCAAGCAGACCATGCGAGCTGAGGCTTCTCCACGCATCAGCGAGGTGCTTCGACTGCCTAGATAGCCACAGAAGGTTGCTTCCTGAGCCCCTCTAGTAACTGAACCAGTCGAATAGGCGTGCGTGAATGCCACGCCTTCACTGGCGAGCTTATCAAGTGTCGGGGTCAAACTGGGGCCTGCCTGCGGTGCGAAGTAGCCGGTCTCCGCAGGGCGCATCGATTCCATCAAGACGACGAGGACGATCGGTTTTTGCCCGGCACTCTTATCGGCATCAAAAGCGCGCTGCAATGCCTGGAGCAACGGTGCCGACGTAAGGTCCCCAGCTGGCTTTGTGATTAAGTGTAATAACTGCGTGGCAATCGGCTCAGCCGCCACAGGTGGGCTGGAGCCTACGTTTAACGCCACTTCTGCGAGCTGTGAGGGCACTGGGACAGGTGGAATTCGAGCGGTATCAAGGTGGCGGTATAGCCGCTCAAGGGCATTGACCTGAAGGTTAAACGGAACGAACCACTGCTCTCGGAAGTTGATATTTCGGTTGTGAGCGATGGCCGCTGC
>JAPLFX010000006.1 GCA_026390445.1 Pseudomonadota bacterium | reverse complement strand
TGCTTGGTGGCGCTGCAGCCCGCCGTGAAATCTGGCATACTGGGAACAGGCCTGATGAATCACGAGTGAGGAGCGCTGCCTGATGAATTGGAACAAGGTGACGGTGCCAGACGGGGCGAAGTTGTTTCAAATCCATGATTTTGCTTTTATGTACAAAGGCAACACCTACAAACTCGAAGTCGATGCCTTTGCCGATGGCACCTTTACCGGCCACGGCGAGCATTCCACTGACAAGAGCCATGTCCTCGCGTCGGTTAGCGGCAAGAGCGTTGAAGAGTGCTTAAACGCGCTCATTAAGCACATCAAAGCCTAGGTCCCCAAGGAGCTTTTGGCATGAGCGCAAGCCTCCAGATGGGTATCGAGCGCCTAGCTTTAGCGCCCGTGCAAGCAAGTGGCTGGGGCCGCTGTGGGCTACTTTGCAACCAAGCCTCGGTGACCAAGGACTTCGTGCCGACGTGGACCGTCCTGCGGCAGCTGCTTGGTCCCCGCCTCGTCGCGCTGTTTGGCCCGCAGCATGGATTTGCCGGTACAGTTCAGGACAATATGATCGAGACCGGTCATACCCGTCACGTCGCGACCGGGCTTGAGGTCTTTAGTCTGTATTCCGAAACGCGCGAGCCGACCCAAGTCATGCTGGCTGGTTTAGACACGTTGATCATCGATCTGCAGATCACCGGCTGTCGGATCTACACCTGGAAATCGACCATTGCCGGGTGTTTACGCGCGGCAAAACGCGATGGTAAAAAGATCGTCGTCCTCGATCGGCCCAATCCCGTCGGCGGCGAAGTTCTTGAGGGCCGCGTCTTAGATGACGATGCTCACTCCTTCGTCGGCCAGTTTCCCATCCCGATGCGGCACGGACTGACCGCTGCCGAAGCTGCCCGCCTGTTTAACGCCAGCATTGGTGCCGACCTTGAAGTGATCCCTTTGAGCGGATGGCAGCCTTGGTCTTATTGGTGTGACCTTGGGCGGTCCTGGGTTCTGACCTCACCGAATCTACCGACTCCCGATTCTGTCTATGTTTATCCTGGCATGGTCATACTCGAAGGGACCAATATTTCCGAAGGTCGAGGCACCTCGCTGCCATTTCAATATGCTGGTGCGCCTTATATCAAAAGCGGCGCGGCTTTGATCAAACGGATCCATGATTTGCTCGGCCAAACTCCTGGCGTCTACTTGCGCGAAGCGTCGTTTCAACCGACTGCGCAAAAGTGGCAAGGACAGGAGTGCGGTGGCTTGCAGATCCACGTGCTCGACCCAACCAAAGTCCGTAGCTATGAGCTGACGCTGGCACTGATCAAAGCGTGTATGGACCTAGGCGAGGGCGCTTTTGACTGGCAGCGTAATCCCTATGAGTACGAGTTTGATACCTTGGCGATCAAACTCATCGTCGGCTCGCGCGAGGTTGAAGAACACCTCTCTCCGAACGTCTTCTCGGCCACAGACCCGTTTTGGCATGCTGGGATTTCGGACTATATCAACCTTGTCAGGCCGTTCTTACTCTACCCGCGAACCATGCGCACTTAGTGCGCCAAGGAACTTGCGTCTTCGGCCTCGGTGCCTGCACCCTGTACCAGGGTATTGAACCGCGCCGACGACTTTAACCTGGCAAAGTCGGTATCGGCCTTGGCTGTTGCCATCAGTCGGGGGTCGATGCTGATCGCCTCAGCAAGGAGACTTAGGGCTTCTTCGTTGCGACCAACCACAGCTAAGACACAGGCTTCGTTGTAGCGAGCGGTCGCATCATTGGGATCGACTTCGGTGGCGAGTGCAAAGGCCTTCAGTGCATCACCGTAAGACTTGTTGCGGTAGAGTGCTAGTCCCATCCCGTTATAGTAGTCGCTGCGATCAGGGTCGAGGACTAAAGCATCGGCGAAAGCATGAACCGCGTCATCATGCTGTGCTAGTTGTTCGGATAGGGTTTCGCCAAGAAGCGCGTGGAGAATGCTGGTTCCACGCACGGTGTCATTGAGCTGGTGCAAAGTGATGACTAGCTGCTGTGGCTGCTTGGCGGCGCGGTAGGCGCGCGCCATAAAATCGATCAGACTAGAGGTGCCTGGGACCGCGGCGATGGCGTTGACGAAGTGCGACCGGGCCTCTGGCCACTTCTTTTGTTGCAGCAGCGCCGCGCCAAGATGCGCGCTGATCATGCTGCGTGTGTCACTGCTTAGACTTGAACCATGCTCCGTCAGCACACGTTGAAATAAAGCGATGCCCTTTGGCCCCTGGTGTAGATCGCGGTAGAGAATGATGGCGTCGTTGACCATCGCCTCGCGATCGTGCGGTGCATTGGTCAGCATGTGTTTATAGATAGCATGGGCCTCATTGACGTCACCCAGCTCGGTAAGGGTGATCGCCGTCGTCAGCTCAAACAGGGCCGAAGGGAACTCTCGGTCCCAGGCCTTTAACTTTTTTACCAGTTCATGCCCGCTGGAGTCGGCTTGAAGTAGTGCGACTACGTAGGGAACGACGATCCGTGCTTCACTGTTTGGTAGCTTCATCGCTTTATTTAGTTCGCTGATGATGGCGGAGCCTGGAGATTTGTCAGCCATGAGGCGGGCCCTGGTGAAGGCAAATCGCCAGTTTGGCTTGATACCTCTGGCCTCGGCTTCTTTTAGGAGGGTCAGGCCACGCTCGGCATTGCCCATTAGATCCAGGATATCGGCGAGGGCGCTGTAGCCGCGTGGGTTATCTGGCTCTAAATCGACCGCTTGTTGGGCGAGGTCGGCGGCTTGCCTGAGCACATAGAGGTCGCTTGGATCACGGGTAAACTGCCGCACCATGAGGTGGGACAGCAGTTGGTGCGCGAGCACAGAATGTGCATCTTGTTGCATCAGATGGGTCACTTCCTGCTCTAGGCTCGCTAAATCCTGTTCATCTGAGGTCCACACCCGCACCTCTAGATCGCCCTCACTGGTTGCAGCTGCCCTGGCAGGAAGGGATATCGCCGTGACCAGAATGATGGCTAGAGGGCTGAGCAGCGAGCGAAGGTTTTGCTTGAACATGAATGCTCCCAAGTTCCACGCGGTGCTCCGTAAGAGCTGGCCGCCGTGCTTGAGAAGTCATTCGGACAATAAATTTTTTGATTTAGTAAAAAATATTTTATAGATAGACAAATATCTCCGAAATAATCAATAGAATCGGGGATAAAAAAATCCTAAAAAGAGTTGCAAACTTGCCAAATCGGGCCCTGGGTAGGCCTTTTTTGCCGAGTGGCTAATGGGCTTGCCTAGGCCGCCGATAGGCAAGTTATGCAGCATGACACTCCACAACCAAATCATCCCCAACGCAAACCAAAAGGTCGCTTGTGGCTGAGCATTCCTCTCGCTGCCCTGGGTCTAGCGTTGATGGTAGGCATGGTCTACCGCATTGCTTTGGTTGGCCGGGTGCAGTTCACAGCCAAGCCTCCAGGTGCGCGTTCAAGTCTTGCGGTTACGCCAAATACCGAGGAGCAGCTCAGCAGCGCTCTCCTCAGTGATTCCATCCTTTCTATCATCCAAAGCTATTACGTCGATGCAGCTCGGGTCGACAATCGGGGCCTTCTCGATTCGGCCTTGGCAGCCATCAGCACACACGAGCGGATTCATACCGGCTCGAGTTCCGGCGCCGTGTGGGTGCAAGTGGACGAGGAGGATCGTCAGATCTTTACCATAAGGGAACAACCCTCGTACCAGGAGGTCGTCGCGATCGTTGCCGCGATTTCAAGGCTGCTCGACCGTCACCACCTTAGTTTAGCAACCGGTGAGTCCTTCGAGAAAAATGCCTCCGGGTCGATCATGTTGCTAAACGGCATGCTAGCGGAGCTTGATGCTCACAGTGCTCTGCTTTCACCGGATGCTTACCGCGAGCTGCGCCAGGGCACCGAGGGATCTTTTGGTGGGCTCGGTGTTTTAGTCGGCATTCGTGACAACCTCCTGACGGTGATCAAGCCATTGCCGCACAGTCCAGCGCAGCGCGCCGGTATCCGTCGCTTTGATCATATCCTCGGCATTGGCGGCATGTTTACCTACGGGTTCTCACTCGACGATTTGGTCGAATACATGCGTGGCGAGCCTGGGTCGCATCGGTGACGGCAAAGGAGATCGATAAAGGTGGACTTAAGGTCTTGCATTTAACGATCGAAAGCTTCGCTAGTCGGACGTCGCGTGAAGTTCTGAGTGCGATTAAGAAATACAAGCTAAAGCACCACGGCATTCTCAACGGCCTCGTCTTAGACCTCCGCTCTAACCCGGGTGGACTCCTTGATCAAGCTGTCCAGGTTGCTGACTTATTTCTTGATTCGGGAGTGATTGTCACGACAAAAGGGCGACGCGAGGAAGTTGAGCGCGCCGGAAGTGGCTTTGATGAGATGGGCTATCCGATCGTCGTCCTCATCGATGGCGATTCGGCGTCAGCGAGTGAGATCGTCGCTGGTGCCTTGCAAGACCATCAGCGAGCGGTCGTGGTCGGCCAACCAAGTTTTGGTAAAGGCTCAGTGCAGACCGTATTCGAGCTACCAAGTGAGAGGGCCTTGAAGCTCACCATTGCCAGGTACTACACCCCTGCCGGTCGCTCCATCCAAAATGTCGGCATTATCCCAGATGTCTGGCTGCAGCCGATCGCCAAGAACGACGATAATGATCACATGTTTGGTAGCTATCGCTACAAAAACGAACGCTTTTTGAAGAACCATCTTGTCAACGACCTGCCGGGCCAAGCTGGTACCCCAGCCAATGAACATGCGGAGCTGCGCCGGTCGTACTATCTCCGCGACAGCGATGCCAGCAGCTCTAGCAGCGATACCCCTGGGCCGGACCGGGAGATGGATTTTGCGGTAAAAATCATCGACAAGGTGCATTCAGCATACGGCGATCGTTTGCCCGCCGGGACCCAACGCGCATCGCACTGGCTGGGACTCGCCGGACCAGTACTTAACAGTGCTGCTAGTGCCCTTGATGTGGAGGCTGTGACTTGGCTCAAGGCAAAGCATCATGTTGACTGGAAGACGCGACAGAATCCGCTCATTCCCAAGGTTGAAATCCGGCTTAGCGAGAAAAACCCGCACGAGATCGTGCCAGGCGAAGCGGTGACGCTCAATTACACCATCGACAACCATGAATCCGTGCCGCTGGCCCATGCCTCGCTGTTCATTCGCTCAGAGGTAAGCGGGTTTGACACGAAGGAAGTCCTTCTTGGCGAAATTCCGGCTGGGGCCCATCAGTCTGGCAACGTGCAGATCACTGTGCCCAGTTATTTTGATCCGACGACTTTAGCTTTGCGGGTTGGACTAGCGCTCGATGCTTGGCCGGTGCGGGGTGCTGCCAGCGATTTCAATCTCAATGTCAACGAGCGATTAGTCGCGAAGATTTCTGCCCATACCGAACTCGTAGGTGAGTCGGGAGGGTACATCGCTGGTTCCTTGGAGCGCAATGAAAAGGCTCGAGTTCGGATCGATCTGCTTAACGATGGCGATATCGATGCAGCAGATCTCGATATTAAGATGGTTAACCTGGCCGGTAGTCAGGTCCAGGTGGTGCATGATTCAGCCTCGATCGACAGCTTAGGCGTTGGCGAGAGAAAGCATGTGTACCTCGATATCAAAGCCGGAAAGAGCCTGGTGAGTCCAGAGCTGGCCTTTGGCTTGTATGTCCAGAGTCCGGATCTGAAAACGCCGCTGCGGCAGCGCTTTATCATCCACAGTCAGCCGTCCGAGGTTATTTCCGGTCAACCAGCAAAAAGTCTCAGTCATTAAATGATGATCGATAGACGTATCATAGGAGGCACAGATGGAGCGAAAACCCAAGATCGGCATCGTCGCAGGTGATGTGATGCAGCCGCGCTTTTTAGCTTTATTTGAACCTCTAAAGGAGGCCTTTGATGTCTGTGTCTACGCCTTGCAAAGTGAACATCTTTTAGCTCGCCACGATACAGGTTTGAAGATTCGGGTCTTTGACAATATCCATGACATGCCAGGATTTATGCGCGGACTCGAAGAAGAACTCGCCGAAGTGGACCTGATCATTGGCATTGAAACCTCGCGACTTGCGACTTTCCAAGCGGTCCGTGCTGCACGTCGCTACGGCATACCGATGAGCGTGGTAGTCAATGAGTTTCAGCCGTACTTCTATGAAAGGTTTGTCAATATCAGGGCTATCCAGTTTGATATCTGCAACAAGTCCGAGCGCTTTTGGGCGACCTCGCACGCCGCAGAGTGCAACCTGCGCCTTGATAACGTACCGTCAGAGTCGATTGGTCGCATCGCTCCCATTGTTAACCTGTCGCGGTTTAAGCCGAGTGCCGCTGGACGAAAAAAATTCCGCGAATATATTGGGATCCCCGAATCTGATGTCGTCGTACTACTCTACGGTGATTTGGCCGCACACAACAGGCCAGATGAACTGATCAAGGCGATGGCCTTATGCCGTAAGCAAATGGGTGTCAAGGCGGCGCATCTACGCCTTTTGATCGCTGGTACAGGGCCGCTAACCATGGATCTGAAGTACCGATCTTATGATCTTGGTCTTGGCAAACAAGTGATGTTTATGCATCAAGATGCTGAACCATTTTTGGTCGATATGTATTCTGCCTGCGATGTACAAATGCAGCCTCGGCCATTGCCGACCGACCACCATGAAGAGATACCACTGCGGCTTCTTGAAGGTATGGCTTGTGGAATTTTGCCGATGGTCGGTGCGGGTTCAGTCGCGGCGGAGTTCGCTGGAGGACTCGGCCTGGTCTTTGCCGACGATAGTCATTTGAGTTTGGCGGCGCAACTGCAGCAGCTCTTGCTTAGTCCCGTCGCGGTTGACGCCCAGCGCAGTCGGCTGAGCGGTCACATCCATGCTCACCACTCCCATGCCATCGTCGGTCCAAAGTTCGCTAGCGAGGTCGAAGAAGTGCTGCGCTATGCCAAGACCAAAGAGGGGCATTTGCTGACGCCGACGGCGATCTTGGCGGCAGTCGAAGCTGAAATCCAGCGCGGCGCTGCTGCTGATGCACTGATGCGCATCGAAGAGGCTCTGCTTCTTGATCTGCGCTTGCCAAGCGTTAAGGCTGAGCTGCACCGGCTGAAGGGTGACATTCTCTATGCTTCCGGTCAAATTGAAGGGGCTCTCGCCGCCTTCACCGAGGGTCTGCGCATCGATGAGCGCAACGTCCTGTGTCTGCGTGGGATGGGCTATGTCTCTTGGCAGGGTCATGCCAATGAGGAGGCCCTGATGTACTTCCGCAAGGCATTGGCCCTAGACGATGGCGACGGTGAAACCATGCTCGGTATTGGGCTAGTATTTCGCCGCCTCGGCTTGAACGAGGAGGCTATTTTTTGGCTGGACGCCGTGCTGCGGCGGGTGATCGATCAAGTCGGCGAAAATCATACCCTCATGATGACCCTTGGGCAGCTCTACCTGAGCAGCGGCCAAGCTGCGGAGGGTCATGCGATCCTGCAAAAGGCGCTGGAATGTGCGTAGCTCGACTTTGACCGGGGGGGCTATGGTACACCGTTCCCCTCTCAAAAAGGGCAAGGGCTTCTTAGGGCCCCTGTAACTTCATGGCAATTTTGCTAGTTCGGTCCCGCTTCAGCCACGCCGTGCTTCTCCAACCGGTAGCGTAGGGTATGGCGCGTGATGCCGAGAAGCTGTGCGGCGCGGGTTTGATTGTTGCGAGAGCGGTCGAGCGCCTGCAGCAAGAGGCTCTTTTCGAGGTCATCCAAGTTGATGCCCTGCGTTGGCAGATGAAAGTCACCAGGCAGGGCCGGCTGGGGTGCCCCTTCGGCTGCAAAGGTCGAGGTCGATCGTGGCGTCGATGGAACGGTTAAGACAGGGACATAGGGGGCGACGGTCTCAACCACCGCGCTTGGGGCCTCAGTCCTCGGCTCCAGTGGATCGACCAGCACCGTCGTCTCCTGCGTGGCGCCGGCCCTTTTGCCTGCGGCTAAAACATCGATTTTAATATGCTGCGGTTCGAGGATCCTGGGTTCATGAAAGACCAAGGCGCGTTGGAGGACGTTTTTGAGCTCGCGGACATTGCCTGGCCACGAGTGCGCGCGTAGGCAGGCCAAGGCCGCGGTCGAGAGGCTCGGGGTCTGTATGCCTAGCTCGGTGCTCAGCTGACTAAGAAAAAATTGCGTCAGTAGTCCCAGGTCATCTAGGCGTTCGCGCAACAGCGGCAATTGCACCGGCAAGGCACTTAAGCGGTAATAGAGGTCGGCTCGAAAACGTCCGGCCTCGACGTCAGCCAGTAAATTGCGGTTGGTTGCGGCGATGATGCGTCCGGTAAACTCCAGGTCTTTGGTTCCACCGAGGCGTTTAAACCGTCGGTACTCGAGCACTCGCAGAAGCTTTGCCTGCATGGGCGCGGGCATTTCACCTAGCTCGTCAAGCAGGATACTGCCGCCTTTAGCCACTTCAAAGAGTCCGAGTTTACGCTCCCGAGCATCGGTGAATGCGCCTTTCTCATAGCCAAACAGTTCACTCTCTAGCAGGGTCTCCGGGATTGAAGCGCAATTGATCTCGACAAAGGGTAGGCTCCTGCGTTCGCTCCATTGGTGGATCGCCCGTGCCGCCAGCTCCTTGCCCGTGCCGCTATCGCCAAGAATCAGTGCGGTGTTGGCCCTACTACGCGCGAGTCTTTGCAGTTGTTCCACTAGCTCGTGCATCGCCGGTGTATTGCCGATGATCTCCACGTCGGGGATACGCGCCTCGTGGCCGACCAGACTGGTGATTTTTTGCCGTAGCTTGGCTGCTTCCGCGGCGCGGTGGACGGCAGCGATCAGGTCCTTCATGTCGAAGGGCTTTTGCAGATAGTCAAAGGCGCCGAGGCGAAGAGCGGTGATCGCGCTGTCGATCGCGCCGTGCGCCGTGATTAAGATGACCGGCATCTCCGGCCGCTCCAAGCGCCATTTTTTCATCAGCTCGAGGCCGTTGCCGTCGGGTAGGCGAAGATCGGAAATGACTAGATCCGGGGCAAAAGCCGGTAGCCGCTCCAGCGCCTCGCGGATGCTTCCGGCACGTAGAATCTCAGCGCCCAAGCTGCTAAGTTCGGTATCGATACCCCAGGCGAGGAGGTCTTCGTCATCGACAACCAACACCCTGACGCGTTTTAGTAGTAGATTGGAAAGTGCTTGTTTAGTCATGCTCTACTCACTTTCGTGTGGGGCGACGGTCGGGTCTTACGGTCTGGCAGAAAGAGGCTGACCGCCGCCCCCCCTAGATCGATGGACGTACCAAGGTTTAGTTGACCACCGTGCGCCTCGGTGAAGCGCTTGGCGGTCGCTAGGCCAAGGCCACTACTGGCCTCTTTAGTCGTAAAGAAGGGCTCCGTGACACGGCCGAGGTCTTGGGCGTTAAATCCCGGACCATTGTCTTCGACCATCAGGATGACACCGGGAGGGATCTCTTGGGGCTCTCTTCGAGCCGTCAGGCGCAGTCGCGGCGCTGGTTTACCAATGCCGTCCGCGGCCTCTAGACTATTGAGCACCAGCGCTTTCAGGGTGGCTTTGAGGCGGACGGGATCGGCGGTGACGACCTGGGCATTGGCTGCGATCAGGCACTCGATGCTGATGCCTGCGCCTTCGTGCCGCAGCATGCCGGATAAGTTGAAGGCATCTGCAACGCGGACGCAGAGCGGCATCATTTGTACGGGGCGCGACACCTCTGTGAGCTCGGCGACATAGTCGCCGAGCGTATGCAGTCGGTAGCGGATGCGGCTCAGCGAGTCATCGACCAAGTCTTGGTGAAAGGAGCCGCTGGCGCGGTATTCAGCCATCTCGCGTTCGAGCATGGCCACCGCTGTCGAAATGCCAGCGATCGGGTTATTGATATGGTCCGCTATAGAGGCAACCCAGGTGCTCATGGTTGCCAACACCTGCTCGCGATGGTCTGTTGGCTTGTTCATAAGGACCCCTGGCCTAGTTGCGGAGCGTCGATGCGCAGTGCCTGCTTACAGAGCAACAATGGTGCCAAAGCAAAACATCAAACGTTTTCTTTAATACCATGTAATTGCTGGATATTATTTGACGACTGCCCCGGGATAATTGGCGCATTTGACGCGCACTGCTTCAATTAGCACAGTTTTGCTAGGCCGTATCGTTTGATTTACGTGTGCCAGTGGTCGTTGAAGGCAAGGCTTTGGCCTTACGGAATGTGCTGACGTGCGCTTTGCAGGAAGGTATGAGTAAGGCCATGACGCAACGGCAACTCGAAGAATCCATCGTTCGTGGCCTACTCCGGGCTGCCCCGGACGGGATTTTGGCCTGCAATGCTGATGGCCAAATCATCCTCGCGAACGAGCAATTAGAGCATATGCTCGGCTATCAGCCAGGGGAGCTGCTCGGGCAAAAAATCGAG
>JAPLFX010000196.1 GCA_026390445.1 Pseudomonadota bacterium | reverse complement strand
CCAAATGCGATCGGCTTTCGCATCTTTGAATCGCCATTACTCCTGGTCACGGCGTCCCTCCTGCCGACCACCTCGTGGCTGACACCGGTGCCGAATTTCAACTACCGTGTCAACGGCACTGGGGCGCAGGTGATCTATGTGCAGTTCCAGGATTCAAATTTAGCTGCGTCCTCGGTCTACCAGCAAACGGTCAATATCGAGCCTGACAATCCCAATACCGGTGGTCTGATGATCAGTGATCTGGGCGGTACTCCAATCCTTGCTTCAGCCAATCCGAATGTGCAGCTAAACATCACTACACCGCAAAACTTCGGCGTTGGCCAGTCGTTTATGCAGATTTGGGACTGCCTCGCCTCGGTCCCGAATTGCACCCAGCCGACCGCGACGCGCTCCGTTCCGTCGCAGCCCACGGTAGCGACCTATCCTTGGATTCTCAGCGGCACTGGCGCGCACATGATCTGCGTCAACTTCTCCAATACCGCACTTGGTACCTATAGCAACGCGCGCTGCCAGAACGTCTTCTACCAACCTTTTCCAACGACGATGCAGGCGATCTCACTAGCCTTCCCAAACAACACCCTTGGTGTCACGACTGTCGACGGGATCACCTCCGTTCATGCCGTCGATGCGACCTCGGCCACGCTCAACCTCACCGCCTTGCCCAACGTCACCGGCATGCGCCTGAGCAACGATGTTCCGCCGACCTCGGCCACGGCCATTCAGGCCTTTTCGGCGACGGTGAACAGCTATGCACTACCTGCGACCGTCGGCATCCACACTGTTTATGTCCAATTCACCACCGTCAACGAAACCAGCCCGGTCTATTCCGTGACCTATGTGGTGGCCCTTTGAATCGTCCGCATCAACATCTAGGAACGCCCCCCAGTCCGCACCAAGAACCAGGCTTGGTGCTCGTGCTGCACAGCTCGACAGAGGCCTGGACGGGGCCACGCTTCGCCGCCGATCTAAACTCGCTGCCGCTGGCGGAGCAGCAACGCATCCTTGCGCGCAAACGCGGTGCCGACCAACGCGCCTCACTGGTCGGGCGTCTCCTGCTGCATCAGGGACTCGAGCTATTTGGCCACAGCGCTGGGGAGTTACATAACCTCCGCTATACGACCTACGGTAAGCCGTTCCTGCCGCATCTCGACCTGAATTTTAACATCTCGCACTCCGGCGACGTCGTCGTCTGTGCGATGGCCAAGGGCACCCGGATCGGTATCGACGTGGAACGCCTTCGTCCCGTGCCAATCACCGACCTAGCCGCGACTCTAGACCACGCCCAGCTGCAAGAAGTCGCCACTGCCGCCAATCCAGACCGACAATTACTGGCCTTTTGGACGAAAAAGGAGGCCGTCGCCAAGTGCCGTGGTGAGGGCTTAAACCTGCCCATGGAACGGATGACCGGTAGCGCCGTTTTGGCCCTCGACGGTGAGTCCTGGCACTGTTCCCAGCTAGACGTCGGGTCCGACTACATCTGCCACGGTGTCACCAAGAGGGCAGCAAGCGGCTGGAAAGTCATCCAAGGTTTGTGCTAGAAGTCCGCTGATGGAATTGGAATCGTTCTTTAAGCGCATCCGCGAAGAAGCTGGCCCCGCCCTTTGGTCCAAGGGCGTCGAACTCGCACGCCTGGATGCGGTCACCGGCGACGGCGAGCAAGGCGGCGAATTAAAGCTGCGAGTGCTCAACAAATCCAGCGGCGTCAGCCCCATCGTCACCTTAGCCATCGGCGACGGCGACTGGCACTGCTCCTGCGGCGGCGACGATGATCCATGCGCGCACGTGGTCGCCGCCGTGATCGCGCTCAAGCGCGCTCGCGAAGCCGGCAAAGAGCTGCCGCGTTCGGCGCTCGGCAGCGGTAAGCTGATCTATAGACTGCGGCGCAGCGCTCAGGGTCTAGAGTTTGAACGCTATATTAAAGATGCGCAGACCGAGACCTTGCTGACCACGGCGCTCACGGCGCTGACCTCGGGCCGCGTCAAGGGACCTGCAGTCAGCGCGACCGCTGGGGATATGCAGGTCGAATCAGCGCTGGCCAGCGACCGCCGCGGCGCGTTGCCGGCAGCGCGCTGGCCAGCGCTGATCAAAGCCCTCGCGGTCGATGGCCTCGATGTGCAGCTGGACGGCAAGAGCATCGGTCTCAATCCCAAACCGGTCGGCCTGGCCGCCCTAGCCGTCGACGACGGCCCAGGGGTACGCGTCAAGATCCAGCAGGACGAGGCGATCAGCGAACTCTTTGCCAATGGCGTCGCACTTTGTGGCGCCGAGCTGCGGCCAGTCGTGCTCCCCGGGTTGACCCCGGCACAGCGTGAACTGGTCCGAGATGGCCGGTTTTTCCCGCGCAGCGAACTCGCTGGTGTCGCTTCAGACCTCTTGCCAGCTCTCCGTGAGCTGATGCCTGTCTCGTCGCGCGCGCGCAACCTGCCGACGACGGAGACCGCAGCTTGGGCGCATATCCAGCTCGACCTCCAGGTTTTGCCCGCGGTGGATGGCCTGACGGTGGAGGCCCAGCTGCACTATGGCCAACCATCGGTGGGGCGGCTTAAAAACGGCCAATGGATCCTTTCTGGCGACCGCGTACCGAGGCGTGATCCAGGCGAGGAATCACGACTGCAAGACGAGCTCAGGCGTCGCCTGCAGCTTGAGGTCGATCAACTCGTGCAGCTAAACAGCGCCGATGCAGTGCGCTTTGTGCAGCGACTAGCCGCCTATCCCTTGCCGACGACGGGCAATGGCAAGGCCTATTTTACCGTCTATCCCGAGCTGTCGCCGCATTTGTCCCAGGCCCAAGGCGGCAGCGTCGGCTTTCACTCGGCTCCAGCTAGTGGCGAGGCCAAAAGCGCGGACCCGGCGCGAGTCCTACAGGCCTGGCGTCGTGGCGACGCTCTGGTGCCGCTGCTCGGTGGCGGCATGGCGCCCTTGCCCACGACCTGGCTCGCCACACACGGTGAGCGACTGTTAGCCTTCCTCGCGGCTCGCGGCGACGGCTCCAAACCATTGCCGGTCGCAGCCCTCCCGCTCCTCGCCGAAGTCAGCGAGAGTTTTGGCCAGAGCCTTCCAGATGGCCTGAGCGAACTGTGTCGCAAACTGCAGCAAGCAACGCTCGCCAGCCCCCAAGGAGCGAGGTCTAAGCTCCACCTTGCGACGCTACGCGGCTATCAGGAAGAGGGCGTGCACTGGCTCAGCGCACTTCAGGACTTGAGCGTTGGCGCCTTGTTAGCCGACGACATGGGTCTAGGCAAAACGCTCCAGGCCCTCGCCGTGATGCCGCCAAGTGGTCAGGGACGAACCTTGGTCGTCGCACCGACCAGCGTGCTGTTTAACTGGCGGGCAGAGGCCGACAAATTTCGCCCGGATTTAAAGCGCTGCGTTTACCATGGTCCAACGCGGCAGCTAGATCCGCAAGCGGATGTGGTCTTTACGACCTACGCCGTGCTGCGCCTGGACCAAGACCCTCTGGCTGACCAGGCATGGGATATGCTGGTGTTGGACGAGGCCCAGAATCTAAAAAATCCTGACAGCTTGGCCACCCTTGCCGCTGCGCGCATCAACGCTGCCTTTCGCGTCGGACTAAGTGGCACACCGGTTGAAAACCGCCTCGAAGACCTTTGGAGCCTGATGCATCTACTAAACCGCGGCCTTTTAGGCGACCGACGGTTTTTTCAAGAGCACTACGCGAAGCCCATCATGGACGGTGATGCCCAACGCGCAAGCGCGCTGCGGCGGCGGATTAAACCGTGCTTTCTGCGCCGGCTCAAGCAAGACGTCGCCGCCGACTTACCAGCACGTACCGAGACGGTGCTTTACGCCGAGCTATCACCTTCGGAGCGTGCGCGCTACGACATGGTGTTGGCCGCCACGCGACAGGAGGTGCTGGACAAACTCGCCGCAGGGGGATCGGTGATCGCCGCTCTCGAAGCGCTGCTTCGCTTGCGCCAGGCTGCATGTCACCCTGACCTCCTGCCAGGGGTCCACGGCGAGGCTTCGGCGAAACTGTCGCTGCTGATTTCCACTTTGTTAGCTAGCGGCGAGAACGGCCATAAGACACTGGTGTTCTCGCAGTGGACGAGCTTCCTCGACCTCATGCAGCCAGCGCTTGAAGAAGCCAGCATCACTTATCTGCGCCTCGACGGCTCCACCGCAGATCGCGGTGCGATCGTCAGCGCATTCCAACAACCAGATGGGCCACAAGTGCTCATCATGTCGCTCAAGGCTGGGGGCGTCGGATTAAATCTTACGGCTGCCGACCACGTCATCATCGCCGATCCGTGGTGGAACCCTGCTGCAGAAGACCAGGCGGCGGACCGGGCGCACCGCATCGGCCAAGAGCGACCAGTGCTGATTCAGCGCCTGGTCGCTCTGGGGACGGTCGAGGAGCGGATCCTCGCATTGCAGGAGGCTAAGCGCGGCTTAGCCAGAGCGGCGGTTGATGACGCGGGTGCCGGTTTCAGTGCACTAAGTCGCGACGATCTTGTCGCCTTACTTAGCTGACCGCGCCACTCACCAACGCGCTCAGGTCCAAGCTAACGCCTACCGACTAACGACTAGCGCGAAAAGCTTCGACCAAGTGCTTTTTGTCCAGCTTCAAGACTTGCTCTTGGTAGTGGTGCATGGTGTCGATAAATTCCCTGTTTACGACGCCAAACAACGCCGTCAGCTTCGGCAGCACTTCGAGCGGTGGCAACGAAACGCCGCGCTCCCAGTTGCTGATGAACTGCGCCGTCGAGTACTTCAAGTGATGCGCTACGTCCCATTGGGTGAGGCCAGCCTTCGAACGCTTTTCGCGCAGAAAGCGACCAACGATTTTTTGCCGTAAAACATGCTCTGTAGTTTCAGCTTTCATAGATCCTTATCCCCTGTTTGCGTTTAACAGGCGTACCTATTACCAAAAAACTACGTGCACAGTAAGACCATGATTCTTCTATTACACACTTTTTTTTTACCGCCGCGGCCGTGGCGCACTTAAGTGTTCTAAATTAATAAGTTCTATACGCCTAAGCCGGCAGCCGCCCGAGGCCGTCTCGGACCCTGGCGGCGGCAAAAGCCAGCCAGGGCTGCCCAGGACGCCACGCTTATACCCCCTTAACAGCGCCCGGCGTGACCGCACAGAAACTTGATAAATGGCTGTTGCCACTGGGTTTCTTCGGCAGCAAAGGCAGGAGTGTGGCCCTCGCCCGGCAGCGACCAGAACTCTTTGTCCTTGGACCCGACCGCATCGTAGAGGGCCTTGCCCTCGGCCAGAGGAATGACCGGATCGACGGTCCCGTGAATGGACAAAAAGGGCAGCCGTAGCCGAGGCGCATAGGCCACCGGGCTGTCCCCATGGCTGATCAGATAGGAAAGGGGCACCTGAAAGGGCCAAGTCAGCCAAACATCAGCAAGTTTGGCCTGAGCTAGGTCCCGGTAAGAAGCAAAGGTGGACTCCACGGCCAAGACCTTGACCTGGCCAGGA
>JAPLFX010000064.1 GCA_026390445.1 Pseudomonadota bacterium | reverse complement strand
CGTTGCGGGCGGGAATCGCCCAGATTCTGCGGTCGTCGCGGGCATCGGCGGCGGCATCCTTGGCCTTTTCAGCGCCTTTGCTCGCCTCGCCGTCCTTCTTGCCATCCTCCGCCTTTGCCTCGCCCTCTTTTTTCCCATCCGACTTATCCAGGGCAGCCTCTTTGACACCACGTTTTGCCGCCATGAAATCGACGTCCAGGTTGGCGGCTTCGCCTGCGGTTGTCAGATACTCGTCGGTGTCAGGCAGGTAGATCATCCAGGTTTCGCCGCTGAGCAGGCCAAGGCGAACACTGCGGCCGGTCGGCCCGCGTTCGGCTCTGCAGCTGCTCAAATACACATGGTCAGGCGGATCCTTGGCGGGATCTTTGGTAAAGGGAATGACGCTACCGATCCGATAGGGTGACGGCCAACTCAGTGCAGTGCCAAAGTCGCCATCGCCGGTCTTTATCTGCCAAGTCAGACGGCCGTTTGGGTCGAGATCGCTAAAGCGAAAGCTCAAAGTAGTGGGTTTACATACGACATCGTCGGCCTCGCCTTCGTCCCTGGTGATGCGCAGGCAAAATCCACTAGGCGGACGCACCGTGATGATGCCGCGTAAAAGATCCGGCGCGACGCGCCGATGAAAATCGCGGACTTCGTCTTGCCGCAGGGTGACCTGCTCGCCAGGCTTTGGCGAAAAGTAGGCGCTGAGGCGTTGCACCCTCTCACCGGTCGGAATATCACCTTTAAGCAGGGTCGCAGCGTTGGCGAAGGCCCCGCTGGTGGCGACGACCAGACCTAGCAGAATGTGCTTCATGGCGTGAAATCCAGTAGGAAAATATCGGTCGTTTTGGCGATCGTATAAATGATCTGGTGCCCACGCGGGTGCCACTGCGGCCAGCGCTCGTCGACGTACTGCGTCGACGTCAAGAAGCGACCGGCTCCGTCCTCGTCTGCAAGGCGCAGGTCGTAACCGATCACCGTATTGCCAACCATCCGCGCGCCGGAATAAACCAGCATGGGTTTCTCAGGATGCCAGCGTGGATCCCGGCCGTGGCCGATCAAGCGCGGTGCCTTACCACCCTTGCTAATGTATACCCGCCCTGCCTTGGTCGCCCAAGCGACCGAGCCACCCTCTGGAGATATATCGAAGGATTCGACTCCGGATTGGTCATCGTCAAGACGGCGCAGCGCGAAGCCGGCCTGGGTCTCCCACAGCATGCCTTGCTGTGTCGCCAAGAACTTTCCGTTCTCGTTGCGCTGGGCGATCTGCCACCGCGCCAGGCGCTGACCGGGAAAGTAGATGCGCTTGGTGTGAATACCTTGTGGCCCCAGCAGCTGCAGCCGAAGGTCGCGCGGGTCAAGGGTCAGAAAGCCGGTTGGATAGGATAGCTTATCCAGCGACACGCTCTTGGCCAAAGCCGCATCATAAGCCTTCACTTCGCTGCTGATCTGCCCATCTGCAGCCACGCTCTGTTCGCGATAGAGCAAACGATAGCCGTCTGGTGACCAGACGAAGCTGGCGCCGATTTGGCCATCCGAGACTTGAAAAATTCCCTTAGACTTCAGGTCGACCATGTAAAGACCAAGACCCGAGTCACCAACATAGGCGAGAAAGCGGCCCTTGGGATCGACGCGCATATGACTCAGCGCATCGGAGCCGCGAATGAAAGGGGTCGTCACCGGCCTAACTGCCGTCGTCGCCAAACCCTCACCCTCTGCCACACAGCAGATCAATCCCGCCCCTAGCAGCAAACGCAGTCTTCCCAACATGATGCGTGAACGCAGATTCATCGAAGCCTCCTCTCGGACCGGGACACAAACTAAAGCGGGCGACTGTGGTATGATCGACCTTGGCAGCGGATGGGCAGTGTCTTTATTATACGCCTTGAAAGCTCAATAATCTTCTACGGTTCAGAAAAATGGCTCAAGTTTCCTGCGGTTCTACCGATAGAAGCATGAGCCCTTGCCGCAGAAAGGGGAGTTTTATGCAGTTTGGCAAAATCTTCATCCTGATCGCAGGTCTGACCTGTTCTGGGCTGAGCGCCAGCGCCCAGGCTGATGATGCGAAGAAGGCTAAGGGCAGTGGCAAAGGTAGCACCAGCGCTGCGCCCAAAGGCATGAAAGCCCGCCACCTTAACGGCGAGGCGACGCTTAAATCCAAGGACCAAAGCAAGGTTGACTTCGAGGCCGCCGACATCGGCGGCGAACGCAAGGCTCCGCTGGGTACGCTCATCAACCAAAATAAAGCCGATAAAAACTACGACTTCGTCAAGATTCGGCTGCGCTGGCACCCAGAGATGGTGCAGTCGGCCTCAGCCTTGGACAATGGCGCCAGTAAATAAAGCCGGGATTTGGCCTAAAGCTTTACGTTGTAACTTTACGTATATTGCATGCCCTAGGCGCACCTGTTAAAAATCGTCAGCCCTCCGGGTGAATCAATGCCGATTTCGACTTTTAAGCGCCTAATTAGGGTATACCCTCATGACGACTTCAAGCTCGACCGTGCTCCAGCACAAAAAGACCGTGGCCGACCGTGAGCCCTTGATCATTTCCGCCGCGATCCTCACCACGTCGCTGCTCAACCCGAAGTTTCGCGCCAAACACATCTTGTTTCATATCGACCTGATGCGCGACATCTTCCAGGCGTATCGGGTTGGGGCTGAAGTGCAGTTTCAAACCGTGCAAATCCTGCGGATTCTGAGCCGCTATAGTCGATTTGGTTGGGCTGAGCGCATCAGCGACAACGGGCGCCCCGTCTTTCGTCTGACCGCCAAGGGCGTCGTCGGCTTGATCATGGCCTTCGCCGACCAACCTTGCCAGCTGCCAGCTGCCGAAATGATGTTCGTGCAATCCTACATTGAAACCTACAGCGACTTGATCCGCCGCCACCTGGCTACCATGGACATGCTGACCGAGGCCGAGTTGGTGAGCCTGAACCAGGTGATGGCACCGAAATACGTCGTCCATAAGCAAATGCGCATTCTCGACCAGCGCATCGCTGACCTCGAGTTTCGCCTCAAAGAAGCCGACGGACTGATGCGCCACGTCGCCGCTGGACAAGGGAAAAACCTCAGCGTCCGAGCCCTTATCAATGCCTTGCCAGGGGCGGTTCGCCAGGTTGTCTCGCAGCACAAGTCGTTCAAGGACTGGCTGCAAGAGATGCCCCTGCGCCTGGCTGAGTACGAGATTGAGGTTGGCTTCAAGCGGCGCCAGGAGACCTTTTACGAGCCTTTTCTTAGCGCCTTACGCCATCAGCGGCGCTTCTTTGAGTCGCTGACCAGCTCCGGCGCTGCACAGCTCTAGACCTCACGTTTGAGAAAACCTTCGAGCAAGATGGTGCAATGTGGTAACGCCTAGGGCCTTGTCCATGTCATCTCGGCTCAACACGCGGTGACCCCAGCTTGTCTCGATTGCCTTCGGAGCTCATAGATCGATGATTCATCTGACTAATTTGACCAAACGCCAAGGTCAGCGCGTCCTCTATGAAAACGCCTCCTTTCTGGTCCGCCCGGGCGACCGCATCGGTTTGGTCGGACCAAATGGCGCCGGCAAAACGACGATTTTTCGCCTCATCGTCGGTGAGGACCAGGCCGACGGCGGCAGCGTCGTCATCCAGCCCAATACCGTGATTGGCTATTTTGCTCAGGATGTCGGCGAGATGCGCGGCCGCTCGGCCCTGGCTGAAGTCGTCGCTGGCGCCGGTCGCGTGGCGGACCTCGGCATCGTCATCCAGGAAGCCGAAGCCCTGCTGGCCAGTGGCGATGCCGAAAAGCTCGCACCAGAGGCTTTCGAGGCCTTGATGGAACGCTACGGCGACGCCCAGATGGAGTATCAGCAACGCGGCGGTTACGACCTCGAGTCCCGCGCCAAGTCGGTGCTCACCGGCCTGGGGATTGGCCCTGCAGACTACGACCGACCGGTTGAACAGTTTAGCGGCGGCTGGAAGATGCGTATCGCCCTAGCTAGGATTCTGACGCTGCAGCCAGATGTTTTGCTCATGGACGAACCAACCAACCATCTGGATATCGAGTCCATCATCTGGCTTGAAGAGTGGTTGCAAGCGTACAAAGGCGCGATCGTCATGACCAGTCATGACCGCGAATTTATGAACCGCCTGGTCGGCCGCATCGTCGAGATCGCTAACAAGCAGGTAACTGTTTATAGCGGGAACTATGAGTTCTACCTACGCGAACGGGTACAGCGCCGCGAGCAGGTCATCGCAGCGCACAAGCGGCAGCAAGACATGCTCGCCAAGGAGGAGGACTTTATCGCCAAGTTCGCCGCCCGGGCCTCGCACGCCGCCCAGGTCCAGTCACGGGTGAAGAAACTCGATAAGATCGACCGGCTTGAAGCTCCGCCAGAGGTTAAGACCATCAACTTTGAATTTGCCCAGCCGCCGCGCAGCGGCAACGATGTCGTTCGCATGAGCGACCTAAGCAAGACCTGGACGCGCGAAGACGGCAGCCAAAAGCTGGTGTTTCGCGGCGTTTCTGGAGTGGTCCAAAGGCTGCATAAAATCGCCCTCACCGGGGTCAACGGCGCCGGCAAGTCGACGCTGCTAAAGACGATCGTCGGCGAAACCGACGCCACTGGAGGCGCCGTAACGATCGGTGCCAGTGTCCGCACCGGCTACTTTAGCCAACATGCCTTGGACACCCTGGATCCGAAAAAGACCATCTTCGAGGAGGTCTCAAGCCGACTACCCGACGGCACCGTCGGCTACATCAGAAACCTCCTCGGGGCCTTTTTGTTCAGTGGCGACGACGTCGACAAAAAGATCGGCGTGCTGTCGGGCGGTGAGCGCAGCCGCGTGCTGCTAGCCATGATCTTGGCCAGCCCGCTCAACTTTCTCGTGCTCGATGAACCGACCAACCACTTGGACATCGAGTCGCGCGAGATCCTCATGAAGGCAGTCCAGGCCTTCGAAGGCACGGTACTGGTCGTTAGCCATGATCGCCACTTTCTGCGGCAGATCACCAACCGGGTCTTCGAGATTCGCGATGGCGAGCTGCGCACCTACGAGGGCAATTACGACGAGTATTTGGAGTCAAAAGCGCACGAGACAGGCGCTTAGCCCGCCCCGCAAACCGAAGGGCTTGGTTGCATAAATCCCGCCCTCCAGCCTTCCCGTCCTCCCAGTTGCGCGGAATAAAGCCGCAGCCCAAAAACTGGGAGGACGGGAAGGCTGGAGGGCAGGATTTATCCAACCAAGCCAAACCGAGGCCCTAAGCCTCTGATACCTATAAAAAAGTTCAAAAGGACCTAAAGAATAAACGCGTTATACCGACCTTGACCATGGCAGAGATCACCTCCTCAGGAGATACCACCAGCCATGCGATGCGTCGGCCTCATCGGTTTATTTGTTCTCTGTTACGGCGAGACTGCTGTAGCGGACGCGGCGGCGCCTTTGCCACCGCCAAACAAAAAAGTCTTGTCGGTGATCGACGAGGATCCGATTCCCTCACCACGCGCGAACGCTATGGGCGGTGCGATCGGGACGGTAGCCGATGACCTTGATGCCGCTTTTCACAACCCCGCGGGCATTGGCGGCTTGAATCAAAAAGCTGAAGCACAAGCACCCCTCATCCGAAAATTTTACTTCCCCGCCGTCACCGTCGAGGCCAACCAGCACGCTCCGACCCTGATCCATGATTTAAAGAAGAGCGGGGCCTCCAACGACGGCGCCGTCGGCCAAACAGTCATCGATTCACATGCTGATGAGCGCAACTACGCCAGGGCCAACGTGGCCACAGGCATGGTGCTCGGGCGAGGCATGGTGCTGCCGTTTAGCGACACACAGATGGCGACCACTCCACGCGGCGAAAATAGCGGCATCCTCGACACTCATTACCGAAACATGAATGGAATTGGCTACGGCCTAAGTGTGCAAAGCCCGGACGGTGGTATCTCGCTCGGCTACTTCGGCTACGCGGCCACCCGCCAAGAGACCGAGGGAGCCCTCATGTACGCGGACATCATCGACGCCAGCAAGCGTAAAGAGGCGCTCAAGGCTGCCTCGCAGACCTACAGCGGAACAGGCAACAACGTCGGTGCGATCTGGCGTATGAACTATCGTGGCTCGCCGACGTTCGGACTGAACGTCAAAAACGCCGGCGATGCCACCTTCAAAGCCAAAGGTGGCGAGCAACTGCGCATCAAACAGGACCTCCAGTCGTCCTTTTCCCTGTCGCCGCATCTGGGCCGATTTGGCGTGATGAACTTTGTCGCCGAGGCCGACAGACTCGAACGTAAATCCACCCCGTTTAGCAAAAAATACCACCTGGGGATGGAGCTGCTGCTGGGAAAACGGCCGGGGAGCTACAGCGTCTTTGCCTTGCGCGCTGGCTACACGGCTGCCGGACCTTCGGCCGGACTGGCCCTGCATCTGGGTTTGATTGGTTTTGACGTCAGCGTCTATTCCGTCGACATCTCCGCCGACAGCAGCCGAGTCGTTGAGCGCCGTGCCAGTGCCACGGCCTTCGTCAACGTTGCCGAATTTTGACAGACCGCCTGCGCAGACATTGATATGCTGTAGGACGATGTTGGAAATCACTAAACTCAGCTTCGCCTTTCGCCACCGTAGACTCTTCCACGACCTGTCGCTGCGGGTTGGCGCGGGTGAATTGGTGCACATCGCCGGACCAAACGGTGCGGGCAAATCCACGTTTTTGGCAACCGTCGCTGGACTGTTGACGCCAGGGGCTGGAACCGTCGCGTATCATGGCTCCCATGGGCCGATCCAGGATCGCCGCGACGCCTTGGAATACTTACCAGCCGAGGCCAACGGGCTGTACTTAAAGATGGGAGCGACGCAGAATCTCCAGTTCTGGTCACGACTCAGGGGACTCAACCTTAGCCCCCCCGAGATCTGGACCGCCCTGACGCCATGGAACCTCAATCATCCCCTACTGCGTGATGGGTTTGCCGTCGAAAAATTCTCCACCGGAATGAAAAGACGCTTGGCGCTCGCGCGCCTGCAACTATCGCCAGCGATTGGTTGGCTACTCGACGAACCGGTCTACGGACTCGACGCCGAGGCCATGACGATCTTCACAACCATGCTGGCACAGCATTTGGCGAAAGGTGGCTTTGCCCTGATGGTCAGCCACGACCTACTCCCGTTCGCAGGGCTGATCACGAAGACCGTGGTCATCGGCAGCAAATCGGGCACGGCTGGGGCCGCATGATGAACAGCCCGTTTTGGCGCCATTACCGCACCTTGGTCAGCCAAGGCATCCAAGCCGAGCTGGCCGACCTCGAGCGGCTGGTTTCACCGGTCTTATTTGCTCTGACCACGCTCCTGCTGTTCGCCTTTGCCATCGGTGACGTCGAGCCTGCCCTGCGCGTCCATATTTACTTGGCGGAGACCTTCCTCACCGCTTTGTTTGCGCTGCAGATCAATTTCTCGCGCTTGTTCGAGCCCGATCGCCAAGACCGCGTCTTCGACCTCATGCGCACCTATCCGGTCGACCACACCGCCTGGTTTTTGGCTAAATACACCTTGGTCTTGGCCATGGGCAGCGCGACCTTGGGTCCGACCTTGGCCTTTGCCGCCTTTGTCAATCAAAGCCCCAGCCAGCCGCTGTTCTCCTGGGTTGTGGTGGGTGTCGCGGCCATGGCACTAGCTGGGTTGGCAGCACTTGGCGTCCTGCTGTCCGCCATGACCCTGAAAGCCAATGCACGCCAAATCCTCTATCCTCTGCTATATTTTCCACTGGCGACTCCCGTGCTGTTGGCAGCGGTGCAATCCTCCCAGCTCTATCTTAGTTCTGGCCAGATCACTGCTGACGTCCGGGCTTGGCTAGGCCTGCTGCTTGGCTTTGACGTGATCTACATCACCTTAGGCGCCCTTCTCTTCACCGAACTAGTCGACGAGAGTTAACATCGATGATCACTGCCGAAGACCGACGCGAGCTCTATTTAGGCGCCATCCTGCTAGCCATGGTGGTCGGCCACTGGCTTGCCGCCTTCTACTATGCTCCGGTGGATGAACACCAAGGTGAAGTCTACCGCATCATGTTCCTGCACGTACCCAGCGCTATCACCGCTTTCGCCAGTTCGGCGGCACTAGCGGTGTTCAGCGTCCTTGGCCTCAAGCAACGGTCGGAGGGCTCCCTGGCCCTGGCCAAGGCGACCGCCGAGGTCGGTCTACTATTTACCGTCCTAACGTTGGCGACCGGATCGATTTGGGGTCGCCCCACCTGGGGCACCTGGTGGACTTGGGACGCACGGCTAACAACGACCTTTCTCCTGGCCCTGCTTTACTGTGGATATCTACTTTTGTACGCCGCCATGCCGGCTGGTCCGAGTCGGATCCGCGCCTGCGCCGTTTTGGGAATTCTCATCTTTGCTGATGTACCTATTATCTATAAGAGTGTCACTTGGTGGCGGACACTGCATCAACCCCCGAGCATGCTGCGTGCAGGCGGGTCGACCATGGAGCCAGAGATCCTCTGGACCTTGGTCCTCGGAATGGTCATCCTCTGCCTTTATGGAGCTTGGCTGATCCGTTTTCGCAGCCGCAATATACGCCTGGCTGACACCTTAGAGGCCGCATCGTTCGATCAGCTGCAAACCTAGGAGTCCTCACGATGAACAACATCACCGGCATCGCCACTGACGCCCAGCCATTCATCATCATGGCGTACAGCCTCGGGGCATTGGCGCTGCTAGGCTACGCCCATTGGTGCTTGCTGCAGCGGGTCAAACTGCGGCAGCTCGTCGCCGCCGTACAACAGCCCCATTCAGCTGCCATCCCACCCATCTAGGAGCTAAGCCATGGCCAAAAAGGGCAACGTCCGCTGGATCGTCGGTGGTGTCGTGATCGCTGCGGCGATTGTCGGCATCTCATTTCTTAGCCTCGGTGACAATCTCATCTACTTTTACACCCCGGCAGAAGCCTCAGCGAAGGCCGCAGAGCTCGAAAGTCAAACGATCAAAGTCGGCGGCATGGTCATGCCAGGAACAGTCCATTGGCAAGCCGAGCAAATGTCCTTGGACTTCACCATGACCGACATGGACGGTCACGAGATCAAGGTTCACCATAGCGGCACCCCTCCTGATATGTTCAAAGAAGGCCAGGGGGTCGTCGTCGAGGGGCGCCTGGGGGATGCCGGCAAATCGATGGTGTCACGCAACCTCTTGGTCAAGCACTCGGAGGAGTACAAAAAGCCCGGTACCGACCACAAGTCGATGGACAAGGTTTTGCTCGAAAAAAGCCTGTTTAAAGGCCAGCAATCAAGCGACAGGAAGTGAAGGCTATGGCCGAGGACATCTCCACTGCTGCACCTGGCGCCAAAGCAGCGATCGCTGCCGGACGCCACCGCCACTATGTCGTCAGTGCTCTGATCGCTATCTCAGCCGCCTCGCTTATCGGGCTTTTGGGGTATGCACTCAAGCTAGACCAGTCCAAAGTACCGCCAGCCAACATCGACAAGGCGGCGTTGCCGTTTAAAGTCGCATTCGTGCAGGGCAACGAATGGGTGCCCGGGGCCAAGGGTCAAGATCACTTCACCCTTGCCGACCTCCGGGGCCACCCAGTGATCCTCAACTTTTGGGCCAGCTGGTGCGTCAGCTGCCGCGAAGAGGCCCGAGAATTCGAGCACTTTTGGCAGAGCGAAAAGGACAAGGTCATCGTCGTCGGCATCGCCATCCAAGACACTCCTGAGGATGCCAAGCGCTTTGCCGCCTATTACGGCAAAACCTATGTCCTTGGCCTCGACGAAGACGGCAAGGCGGCCATCGACTACGGCGTATCCGGGGTGCCCGAGACCTTCTTCATCGATAAGCAAGGGATCATCCGCCACAAAGAGATCGGTCCCGTGGACAGCAAGAAAATGCAGGAATTTCTCCCACAGATCCTCTAATCCTGTGGCGATGTCATTGTTCTCGGTAGACACCGATGCCGGGCGGCACAGCACGCACCAATTTGTAGGATTTCCCGGCAAAAGATGTCGCATCTGGATGAGCTTGCAGAGCTGGGACCAACAGATGGCGGCTATCTTTAGAAAACTGGCAGGTCGGTACATACCTCTTGCCCACGAACATCAACAGCGGATCGATGCGCTCATCATAGGCACGAAACGGACCGTCCTCCTGCGTGTTCAGGCTGCCAAACTCGCTGCAGATCTGGCTCAGTGCGGACGTGATATTGGTATAGTTCCAATTGCTTAAAGAGGGCTCACGCGGCAGGATCCAGGCCGCCAGAAGGGCCACCACCACGGCCAGCCCTGGCTGCAACCAAGGCTGACTGATCCGTCTGGGCGTGGTCGTCAAGGCCTTCGCCGCTGCGGCCCAAGGGAACGCATAATACGGAATTAAAAACGAAGTATAATGCGGCGACAATAACTCACGATTCATCGCCACATAAAACGCCAACTGAAACGCAAGCACCAGCGCCCATGTGAGCCACATCAGACTGATGGTATTGGCGCCAAGGCGCTTTTGGTAAAGCTCCCTTGCCGATCTGGTGATTTGGATGACGCAAAATCCGCCAAGCAAGACCAAAACCAGAAGCTGCCAAAGAGCCGGATGGTTCAAGTCAAAAGGCGCTAAAAATGAGGTCCATAACTTGGTCGATGCTTGCACCGCCGCGTCAAGCCCCTCGCGGTGGTCTGGCTTCGCGCCAAATTGTCCAAGATTCGCCAAAATTGCTTTAAAATTGGCGCCATGTGTCGAGCTTTCGGCGATCAAATAGGGTACCGTCGCGGCCACCACTAAGCCTATCGCAATGAGCTTGTGGACCATGTCCGCAGGCCGTTTATGCCGAGCTATCGCGACGATGGAGGCGCCTAAGACGACCAAGACCAAACCGAGAATCGCCGACGAATGAATATGGAGGCCAAACACGAAGACCGCCAGCAGCACGACCCACGCAGTCCACGACGGCTTGCGCCAAAGCCGCAGAAAGCACGCCAGCTCAATGCAGGTCAGCGGTAGCAAAAATGCGTTCGCCCACAGCATCGAGTGATGCCACCAGTAGGACGGCATCAGGAGCAGGGCCGCCGTCCAAAGATAACCCAGGCCGCGGTCCTGAAGGTAAAGCTCACGAAATAAGATGAGGATACCTGAAGACACCAAGACGATGAACAGCCCATGCAGCTGATCGGGATTAGCACCAAGCCAAGTCGGCAACCCAAACAGCACGGCTCCAAGCGGTCCAAGGCAGTGAGCGGGCGGTGTCGTGCCGGACATAAAGGGACCGTAGAAGAACTCCCAATGGCCCTTGACCAACAGCAAGAATGCATTGGTCTGATCCAATTGATCACCGAGGTAAATGGCATGTCCAATATAAGGGACAGCCACCAGTAACTGGAGACTCAGCAATAAGAGTCCGTAACCGACCGGAGGCAGCCATTTCATCACTGCGGGACTAAGACGCATGGACCAACCCAAGGCTCGCCGGAATTTCAATCGCGTTCACGCCCTGCTCCCCAGATGCTGTCCAAGTATTGATCGCGGCCGCAGCTATGCCGATAGTAGCGATAGCGAACCGGATTTTTTTTGTAGTAGTGCTGATGGTACTCCTCAGCCGGATAAAATGTGGAGGCCTTGGTGATTTCGGTGACGATCTTGCTCTTAAAACGACCCGTCTTTTCCAGCTCGGCCTTTGATGCTTCGGCCTTTTGTCGTTCGGCTTCGGTCTGATAAAAGATGGCACCGCGATATTGCGAACCATGGTCACAAAATTGCGCATTGGGGGCTGTCGGATCGATTTGATGCCAAAACACCTCAAGAAGCTTGTCGTAACTGATCTTGTTTGGATCATAAGTCACCTGCACCGACTCGGCGTGGCCAGTCCCGCCGGCGGAGACCTCTTCATAGGTCGGCTTGTCTTTGCTGCCACCCGTGTATCCCGGCAACACTAGGGTCACACCAGGCAACTGGTCAAACGGCTTCTCCATGCACCAAAAACACCCTCCAGCAAAGACCGCCGTCGCCAGCCCGCCATTCGGCGCGGCGACTGCGGCAGCGGCCTGACCCAAGGCAGGCGCCCCGCTGGCAAAGAGCGGCTGATAGTCAGCGTAGCCTTCGGAGCTCAACTTGGCCGCGGGAATAAAGCGCAGCGCGGCGGAGTTCATGCAATAGCGCTGTCCAGTTGGCTTGGGACCATCGTCAAACACGTGACCGAGATGCGAGTCTGCGTGCTTTGACCGAACCTCAGTGCGTACCGAAAAAAACTGCCGATCCTCGCGCCTGACGATGTTGCCGGGTTCAAGTGGCTTGGTAAAACTCGGCCATCCCGTGCCGGAGTCGAATTTGTCCAGTGAACTGAACAGCGGCTCTCCTGAGACCACGTCGACATAGATGCCCGGCTCGTGATGATCCCAGTACTGGTTGTGAAAGGAGCGCTCCGTGGCGGCCTCCTGCGTCACCTGAAACTGCTCCGGGCTAAGCTGCTTACGCAGCTCTGCGGCGCTCGGCTTTTTGAATTGACTGAGGTCTTTGGCTGCGGCCACAGACGTGGCAAACGCAAATACTAGTGCCCACGCCCCAAAACCACCATTGCATGCCATAGCATCCCCCATGACGTTGTGCGCCCTGAGTTCACTAGGGCTCTGGGCCATTGCCACCAGAGTCCCTTATACCAGGGACAAGTCGACGAGGTTACAAAACTAAGCTCGGGGACCTGAGAATATCATTTGGTCTTGCACGTCACGGTATAATTAGTGTTGGAGGGGCCGACGCTTTCTTTAGTCTGGACAAAATAGACGGCGCCGCTCATGAGTTGCCGCACGCGCTCAGTCGTTGCGCTCGCCGACACCCCGCGTGGAGCCTTATCAGCACCGTCCACCCCAAGCTCGTTGCAATTGGCCGGAGGGACATCGGCTAGATGCACCGCCGAGGCGCTCGCGGCCCCATCGACTAAGGGTGGAGGCAATGCGACGGACGCCAGGTAGTTCCACATGCAGAAGGCGTGCTTGGCGAGAAGGTCGACAACGCCCGTGTTCGGCTTCATCTCGGTAAACACCATCTTATCCAAAAGCGGCTTCACCTGGTCGGCAAGGACCCCGGTAGAGGAGATCGCCCAGCAGCGATAAGCATCAAAGGCGACTCTTTGCGACGTGTTCTGCAAAAAATCGACGGCATCACCCAAACGCTCGCTAACCCAATCGCCAGGTCCATTCTTCCCGATACACTCCGGGTTAGGCCCCCGGTTGCGAGTCGTGGTCGACGGTAGCCAAGCATTAGGACAGTTGGTCGCCGTGATGTCGGTCAGAGATATCCGCACCGGTAAAATCGCCGGATTGATAGGTGCAGCCGCTGTACCCATATGAAACACCC
>JAPLFX010000178.1 GCA_026390445.1 Pseudomonadota bacterium | reverse complement strand
CGGGCGAGCGTTCCGCTCAAACCTTCTGGACGTAGGCTGAACGGCACATGAACGAAGCGGTATTTGTCGCCCAGCTCCTTAACAGTGGCTTCAACCTCAGGCTCCGAAGATTGGCAGTGTGGGCAAAGGTAGTCGGCCACTTCAACGAGGGTGTTGCTGGCAGTTGCGGCACCTTTTGCTGCATAGGGGTCAAGAACTAGGGTAACTTTTGGCGATGCTGGTTCAGGAGTCAGCAAAACGACGCGTTTTTTGGCTGATAGCTCGTCATTTTTCGCGCGTAGTGTTTCGGACAATTTTTGATTACGGACAAAGCGCTCAATGTCTGGCTTGATTTTCTCAAAGGTGGCATCTGGAGGTAGGCGCGCTTTGTTGGCTTCAAACAGCGCCTGAAGTTCTTGCTCCGTCGGCGCTGGGGCTTCGACTAGCTGGTCGAAAGGTGGCAAGGCGTCGGCTTTGACGTTCTTGTCTTTATCTTTGGCCAAGGCGAGCTGCAGGGCGAATTGCCCAAGCAGGGCATTGCCGCGGTCGTGCTCCTCGGCCTTAATATCGTAATAGCCGGAGCGGATGTCAGCGGGGAGGTCCGCTTCGCGGTATTTGGTCCCGTCGACCTCGAGCAAGGTGATGTTTTCCCCTGCGTGATTGCCTTTGTAGACGGTTGCCGCACCAAAACCTAAGGCCGCTCCTACGACTAATCCGCCGACGATGCCAAGTGCCGTTGAGCTCATGCGCTCCCTCGCTATATGAAAGAATGGAACATTCAACCTGTTGCGGACAATGGTAGGCTACTTCCAGCCAAATCCGCAAGTCTGGAGGAGTTGCATCGTGCCGACTTTCATTCATCGCCAAGTCGAGGCCGCCAGGAATGGGCAGCTGCCCACCGTGGTGCATAAACTAAGCTCCGGCTGGGTGGTACTCGCGGAAAAGCAGGTGGTCAAAGCCTACTGCCTGCTGTTGCCTGATCCTGTCGTGCCCCATCTAAACGCGTTGAGCGGCGCCGCTAGGGCGCAGTTTCTCGCCGACATGGCCGTGGTTGGAGACGTCCTCTTGAAGGTGACAGGTGCCGTACGCATCAACTACGAGATGCTTGGCAATCTCGAGCCAGCATTGCATGCCCATGTCGTCCCGCGCTATAGGGATGAACCACCTGGCCTGATCACCAAGCCGTTTTGGTTCTATGATTGGGATCAGGCCCCGGTATTCGACGCCAAGCGGGACGGCGACTTGGTACAGCGCATTGCTCAGGAGTTGCAACGATGAGGCAAGTAGGCGAAATCCTCGGGCGCCGGCGAGCGGACCGCTTTGTTGGGTTTCTGGCGGCTCAGGGCATTAGCTCGGAGCTGCGTGACGATGGCGAGGAGCGCTTTGCGGTTTGGGTGATCGACGAGGATCATGTGGCGGCTGCCGACGAGCACTACCGTGCTTATCGGGCTGCACCTGAGGCGCCCATTTTTGATGTCGTGGCACCACCGCCGGCTAAGGCTGCTGCCCCTGCTACAGCCGGGCGGAGTCGTTATATCGATGTCCGCAGCGAGGTTTTTGGTGCCAGCGATGCCCGCCGCGTATCCATCACGATCGGTATCATCGTCGTCTCCGCGTTTTTGACCCTGCTTAAGATGACACCGCGGCTCGAAAGTCTGCTCGATGTCTTTTATTTTTCGCGCTACCTAGGCGCCGACTTTCCGGAAATTTCGCATGGTCAGGTGTGGCGCTTGGTGACGCCAGTATTCATCCATAATGGCCCGCTGCATTTACTGTTCAATATGATGTGGCTGTATCAGCTGGGTGGGTCCATCGAGGTCAATGAAGGTAAACGCTACTACAGCTGTTTGCTTTTGCTCTTGGCGATCTTGGTCAACTGCGCGCAATATTTGCTGGTTGGCCCGCACTTTATGGGCATGTCTGGGGTGGTTTATGCTTTGCTCGGCTATGTTTGGATGATGAGTCGTTACGAGGCTGGTACCCGCTACGTCATGGCCAGCAATACCGTCATGTTCATGATTGGCTGGTTGCTGATTTGTCTGGTTGGCCTGATGGGGCCAAACGTTGCGAACACCGAGCACATCTCCGGATTGATTGCCGGGACCTTATGGGGGCTACTGCGCTCCGGTTTCATCACCACCTGGCGGCGTCGGCAACGCTATAAAGGTTGAAGCCGCGATGGGCTCAGTGCCCACCGCGGCTCGATCATCGGAACATCATCGTCGCAATATCTCTAGAGGTTGCCGACCAAGCTAAGGTAACCATGGGCACATCCGGCTTTCAGCATATTGCCGACTGATTTTTGCTCACTCGGGGTGAGGCTGCCTGTCACTTTCATCGCGTCTGGGACGCTGTTGACCAGCGCAGCGATTTTTGGTGCTGTTGCTAGATCAACTGGGGTCGCTGCGGTGGCGGTCTTTGCTGGGTCGGCTGGTGCTGCTGCAGTGGCTGGGGCTTTTGGCGTGCCAGCGCTTACCGTAGTCGTCGAGTCGGCCGTGCCGCTGTGGTTCGCGGTCGGGGCTGGAGATGGAGTGCGACATGATGGTCCACCGTGTTCGAATTTATTTTTGATGTGGTCTCGGATGGCAAAGATCCAGGCACAGCCCCGTTCTTTATGTTTATCACTGCAGCTGCTGCTGCTGCTGTCAGTTGCGACGGGCTGGGGTGGCAAGCTCGATTGGTTGGTGGTGTTGCCACTATTGATGATGTTGATGGTGATATTGATGTTGTTTCCGCTCACGGTATTCGTCACCGTGTTACCAGACCCGGCTGTGTAGATACCGTTATCTTTAAGGACGCTTTCGATGTCGTTTGGATCGATCTGTGCGGCGATTGGCAGGAGCGCCTTGATAAGCGGTAGAAGCGAGCCAAGGCCCTTGTCACCAGTCAATTTTGCAATCTCGGCGATGACCAGGTCAATGCCTGGGATGGCGGCGATGACCGGTGGCAAGGTTGTTTCTACTGGTGGGGTCGTTGCCGAAGGAGTGGTCGAAGAAATGGCCTTTTGCAGAATTTCTGGCTCGTTTTGACTGTCGGTGGAGCCGACGACAGGGCTGGTGCCGAACCCTTTGGTATCAATGGCTGGTGAGACAGCCATGATATCAATTGGGTCAGCGGCCGTAGCCAAGCCGTAGGTGTGGCCAGCCAAGTGAGCGATGTTTACGGCAAGTTGTTGGTCGCTGATACCAGCTTTGTTAAACGCAAAGGCGATATCATTTTTATTGGCATTGCCGAGGTCCAGTGGCGACGCGCCGTATTCGCCGTGGTCGGCACAGCCTAGGTCAGCGAGGGACCCGCCAACCTCAATGGTTGTAAAGCTTCCCGAAGAGGGCTTGGTTGCTGTAACTTCGAGAGCAACCTTTGCGGCGGTGAAATATCCCTGAACTCCAGCGACGATAGAGGCTTTGTCGCCGTCAGACAATGTCGCGATGGGAGCGATGGTGACGGAGTCCTTGCAAAGTAAGAAAGAAGAGCCTGCGTCGTAGCCCTTTTTGACGGTCGCACCGTCGAAGTTAATCCAAAGCCGCACCAATGCTGCCGGCGAACTCGCCGCCGGCGTGGTTGCCGGAGCTGCGGCTGCAGCGGGTGTTGGGGCTACTGGCGTTGCTGTGGTGCCAGAAGCATTGGTCGTGCTGTTGTCGATCAATTGCATAGTGTTGGCAACCAGCGCATCGTAGTAACCGCGTGGTGGCACCTCGACAAGCTCTTGGTCAGACGCGCTAGCGTCACTACTGCCGTGTTTTGATCCGGAGTTGACCATGTGCCCACCGCAAGCACTCAAGACCGCAGCGGTGAGTAGAAGGGTCGACTGGCGAACCGAGACTGAGTGACGACGAACCATACGAGGAGCCTCCAACGACTTTGGATGTTTGTGT
>JAPLFX010000095.1 GCA_026390445.1 Pseudomonadota bacterium | reverse complement strand
GCCGACGACTCTATAGAGCAGCGCCGACACACCAAAGGTATAGACGGCGACCAACACCGCTGCCGCGAGATGCTTGAGCAGCAGGGTTGCATCACCGGTGATCAAACCGCCTTTGAGCGCAAACACCGCAGTCAGGATCATGCCGACGATCCCACCAACGCCGTGGCAAGCGAAGACGTCCAGGGTGTCTGGGATGCGGGCCTTCAGCCACTGCGCATTTAGCATGAGGTTGGAGACCAGTGCGGCCACCGTTCCGATGGCGATACTGGCACCGACGTTGACGAAGCCAGCGGCGGGAGTGACTGCCACGAGACCGACCACGGCACCAATTGCCGCGTTCAAGGCCGTGACTTTGCGCCCCATCAGTAGGTCGGTGAGCAGCCACGCGACCATGGCGGCGGCAGCGGCGGTATTGGTGGTCAAAAAGGCCGACACGGCCCCGCCGTCCACGGCCAGTTCCGAACCAGCGTTGAAACCAAACCAGCCGAACCAGAGCAAACCGGTTCCGAGCAACACGAAGGGAATGTTGGCTGGGACTTGCGGCGTATGACCCAGTTTGGCAGTGGCTCCCTTTTTCGGCCCATGGCTAACCGCCATGGCTCCAGCCAAACCAGCAAAACCAGCAGCCATATGCACGACGGTGCCACCGGCAAAATCGAGGACACCCCATTTGTGCAAGAACCCATCTGGATGCCAGGTCCAGTGCGCCAGCGGCGTATAAACAAACAAGGTGAAAAGAATCATGAACCAAATAAACGACGAAAACTTGATCCTCTCGGCAAAGGACCCCGTCACGAGAGCTGGCGTGATAATCGCGAACTTCATTTGAAACAGCGCGAACAAGGCCAGCGGAATGGTCGGAGCCAATGTGGCGCTGGTCGTCAAACCAACGTCACGGAACATGAAAAAGGTCCGGGGATCACCGATTAAACCATGAATCGACGTGCCGAAGGACAGACTAAAGCCGACGACGACCCACAGCAGACTGACGACACCCATGGCGATAAAACTTTGAAACATGGTGGAGGTGACATGCTGCTTACTCACCATGCCGCCGTAGAAAAAGGCTAGGCCGGGCGTCATCAGCAAGACCATGGCGGTGGCGACGATCATCCAGGCGGTGTCACCACCATTGATCGGGGCTGGAGGGGGCAGCGCAGCTGCGCCGGTGGACAAGACTGCGGGGACACTGACGAGCGCTCCAGCGATGACCATGATGGCCAAAGCCATAAAAGCGCCCAAGCGATGCTTAGGCATACCGTAACTCCTTTGATCTGTTAGAACAAATGCTCTAAGAAACCGATAGACCACCCGACTGAACGCATGACCGACGACCGGACACCCGCCTAATCAGGTATGAACAGCCCGAAGTTTAGGCCAAATGAACCGCTTTAACAAGGCCTGCGGCCTGGTAAAAAGCTGCCTGTTTAAGTTTCATCTCAAGCCTCCCGAGATGTGATCATAGGAGCCAAAACCAGGTTCTTATTATTAGAGGAGGTTATATGGACTGCAGCAAGGTCATTCGTCTCGTCCTGATAGCATGTTTGGGACTCAGCCTAAGCCGCGCCACCATGGCCCATGCCCAATCCGACGCCAGCGCCGAGGACAGCGTTGGGCCGGCAAACGACAAGGACCAAGGGGCCATCAGCGATAGCGCGATCGGCGTCGAGGACGATCTGTTCCGTCCTGGCGGCAGTTGTGCTGCCCTAGCCTACTTGAGCTCGAGCCAGCTAGCCGACCTGATCAAAGCGGGCTTTAGTGACGACCGGCATTCCTTTTGCTACCCCGAAGAGCCTTCCGAGTGCACCGAGTATACAAGCCTGCTGCAAGGTCGCGGCCACCTCTCGACCGGTGAGGATGGCTTTCATTGCAACCTGCAGGTCAACTCCTGAGAGCTTTACCGGCCCCTAGAGTGCAGCCTTTAGAGCAAAGTCGCCGCCGCCGTTGCCAGCTCACTACGCTCCCCTCTGCGGAGCGTCACGTGGGCGGCAATCGGCTCGCGGCGGAACTTCTCGATGACATAGGTGAGGCCGTTGTTCTGCGAATCGATATAGGGATTATCGATCTGGTAAGGATCGCCCGTCAGAACGATCTTGGTGCCTTCGCCGGCGCGGGTCAAAATGGTCTTGATCTCGTGCGGCGTGAGGTTCTGTGCCTCATCGACGACAAAGAAGATGTTGGGCAGCGAGCGGCCCCGGATATAGGTCAATGGCTCGACCTGAAGCATGCCCTGATTGATCAGTTCCTGATAGTTCTTGCTCAGGCGCTTTTGCCGGGTGTGCGTCCCGCCACTTAAGAGCAATTCCAGATTATCGTAAATCGGCTGCATCCACGGATTGAGCTTCTCATTGAGATCGCCGGGAAGAAAGCCGATATCCTTGCCCAGAGGGAAGACCGGACGCGCCACCAAGAGCTTATGGTATTCGTCCTCGTCGGTGGTCTTGGTCAAGCCGGCGGCAATGGCGAGCAGGGTCTTACCGGTGCCGGCATTGCCGCTCAAGGTCACCAGCTTGATGGTATCGTCGAGCAGGGCCTCGAGGGCAAAGGTTTGTTCGATATTGCGCGGGTAGATGCCCCAGACACCATCGGCGTGGGGATCGAGCATGCGGACCACGTGCTCTTGATGATCATAGCGACCGTAGACGAACTGGGTCGCGTCCCGGTCGTCTTCCAGGACGATAAATTGGTTTGGCATGATATCGGTGCCGGGCAAGGCGAGCTCACGCTTGGTATAGAAGCTATTGATGGCGGAGCTATCGATCTTGACGTTAAGGATGCCGCTATAGAGGTGACCGATATCGACTTTATCGGCCTCAAAATCCTCGGCTGGGATGCCAAAGGCATCGGATTTAATCCGCAGGTTCGAGTCTTTGGTGATGACGATGACGGCCCGGGATTCGCCAAACTGCTTTTGCAGGGTCAGAGCGATGGCCAGAATATGGTTGTCGGTACCATCGGCGAGCAGCTCGGGGAGAATCTCCATGTTGTGGCCGAGGTAAATAAACAGACTGCCGCTGTCAGCGCGCTCGTCGAACAGGCGAACGCCCGAGGACAGCGCGCCCTTTTTGCGCAGTCGGTCTAGGATGCGGGACACCTCGCGGGCGTTGCGGCCGGTTTCGCTCTGGTCCTTTTTGAAGGTGTCGATCTCCTCGATCACCGAGATCGGAATGACCACGTCGTTGTCGTCGAACTTAAAGATACTGTCGGGGTTACTCAGCAGGACGTTGGTATCGAGAACAAAGACTTTTTTCATAAGCCTCACCCGCAGCGGTAGCGTAAAAAATTGAAGATGCTTCAATATAGATACTTACTTAACCGTTGTCATGAGCTATTATGCAAGAAATGCCGCAGTTTACTTAGACTCAGCGAGGGTCAGGACGATGGATCTCGACGCCAGCCAAGCGATCAGCGAACTGTCTCGTCAGTACCGTGACTTGTTCCAAAAGCAACGGGTCATTTTGCCGTTCAACGGCTATCTGGATCTGCTCAGGATCCATCCAAGGCCGCTGCTACGCAGCGCGGCGGAATACATCCGCGATACCTTCGACCATTTTGGGCGCCGGCAGGTCCTCGGCGGCGAGACCGTGACGGCCTCGGTCCACCGCTTCAAACTGTTTGACAGCGGCACGGAAAAGAGTGGCGCCATCATCGGCGGCGAGCTGATCCAAGATGAGATCTACAATGTCCTGCAGTCCTTCGTGCGCCAAGGCTATGCCAATAAGCTCATCCTTCTGCACGGACCCAACGGATCGGCCAAGTCTTCGACGGTCGAATCGATTGCCCATGCAATGCAAAAGTACAGCGAGCTGGAGGCCGGTGCTGTCTATCGCTTCAACTGGATCTTCCCCACCGAGAAGGTCGCGACCGCGACGATGAAGGGTGAAAGCGGTCCGATCGGCTTCGCCTCGGGGGGCGCCAAGGACGACGACAAGGGCAACTCCTATGCCATGCTCGACGACACCTTGATCGCATCAAAGATCCACTCGGACTTCAAGGATAACCCGATCTTTCTCATCCCGATGCCGCAGCGCGAAGCCTGGCTGCGCAAGTGGCTGGCGCAGCACGAGGGTAAGCGTGCCGAAGACGTCGAAATACCGCCGCATATCCTCCAATCCGGGCTGTCCAAACGCAATCAGCTGATCTTGGAAAACCTGCTGACGGCCTATGACGGAGATTTGGCAAAAGTCCTACGGCACGTGCAGGTGGAACGCTTCTTTTACTCCAGGCAGTACCGGGTCGGGATCTCGACCGTGGAGCCACAGATGGCGGTGGATGCGGTCGAAAAGCAGCTGACGATGGACCGGAATATCCAGAATCTTCCGGCCGTGCTGCATAATATCCGCTACTACGAGGCTCAGGGCGAGCTAATCGAGGCCAACCGCGGGCTACTTGAGTTCTCCGATCTACTGAAGCGCCCGGCAGAGACCTTCAAATACCTGCTGACGTCGGTCGAGAAGTCCTCCGTCAGCCTACCTTCGTCGACCGCCAACCTCGACATGGTGTTTATGGCGACGACCAACGAAAAGCACCTCGATACGTTTAAAACATCGCCGGATTTTTCGTCGTTTCGCGGCCGTTTTGAGATGGTGACGGTGCCCTACTTGCTCAGGCCGTCGCAGGAGATGCGGATCTACGATCGCGACCTCGTCGCGCTGGCCAAGACCAAAAGCTTCGCCCCGCATTCCGTGAAGTTGCTCTGCCTCTGGGCGGTGATGACGCGCTATAAACAACCGGATCCGGAATACTATGAGGCCAACCAGCGTGGCCTAGTGGCAAGGCTGGATCCGCGCAGCAAGGCCCACCTCTACGAAGGGGAGTCGCTCAAGCCGGCGTTCAAACAGGCCGAGGAGAGTCAGCTGCGCGAGTTGAAGTCTAAAGTGATCAATGAGTCGGTTGGACTCGTGGTTTACGAGGGACGCTTTGGCGCCTCGCCCCGGGAGATCAAGCAGATCCTCCAGCGCTGCACGCAAAATTCCCAGCATACGACCGTAACGCCGATGGCTGTCTTTGACGAGCTAGAGCGCATGGTCAAAGATCGGACGGTCTACGAGTTCCTTCAATTTGAACCCCGCGGCAAGTATCACGACGCCACCCTCTTTATCACCGTCATCAAGGACGAGTTCGCCGATATCTTCGAGCTTGAGTCGCTCAAGTCGATGTCGATGGTCGCGGAGGAAGAGTACGAGAAGCTGCTGGTCCGCTATATCGAAAACGTCGTCGCCGAGGTCAAGCGCGAGAAGATCTACAACACCGCGTCCGAGCAGTATGAGCCGGCCAACCAAACGCTGATGCAGGAGATCGAAAGGATCATCGGGGTGACTGGAGCGGTCGAGCGGCACCGCGAGAGTCTGCTGAGCCGCCTGGCGGGATGGCGCATCGCCAACAAGACAGCGGATATCGATGTGGCCGGGCTGTTCCAGGACATCCTCGCCAAGATTCAGGAGCACTACCACGGCCAGCATCAGGGGGTGGTTCAGGAAATCTATCAGGCAATGCTCACCATTGGCACCGACCAAGAGGGCTCCATCTCGGACAAAGACAAAGCGCAAGCCGCCCAAACCTACCGGGAATTGCAACGACGCTTTGGTTATGACGAGGTGTCGGCGCGGGAGTGCCTGAAGTTTATGCTGAAGCACCAGAAGAAGCGCAAGCGCCCTTAGCTAAAAGCATGTCCGTAACGGGCCTTAGTGCGAGCGACTGCGAATCGCCTGTTTGGCCGTCTCCGGTTGATGTTGACCATCGGGGCCAAGCTTGTCTTCCACATAGATTCGACTGATATGCACCCGAGTATCGCCCTCGATCAGCGAGGGTGATGCGTAGTCTTCGATCGGCACAACCCGAGGAAACTGATCTTCGTCCTTCTTGATCAGGCGTAGGTAGTTGAGGCTGTGCTCATCCTCGCGGCGCGTGCGAAAGCTCGTAAGCGAACTTTCCGAGGACACCTGCTCAAAGGTCAGTCCGATCGAGCGTAGCAACGAACAGGCTGCTGCGGTGGCTTGTTCACCCGAAGCACGATCCTTAGAGCTGACCTCGAAGACGCGCTTCCATAGCCGCCGATTGCGCAGCAGATCGAGCAGCAAGCTTTGGCAGCGCAAAAAGGCCTCTGGTGACAGCTTTGCCGCTTCAGCTAACAACGCGGCCTCGATGTTGTATTCATCGAGTTCGGCATAGGCGAGCGGATCGGTCGGCATCGTCCAGTCGCCAAGTGTCAGCGCCAAATGCTGAATCATCGACTCCGCAGCGACCGAAGTCTTATGAAAATATAGCTGTAGGTACATGGAGTGACGCGCCCTCAGGTAATCTTCGAAGGCCGCAAGTCCAGACAAGGTGATGGCCAAGTGCACGCCTTGGTCGCGTTCATCAAAGTATAAGGACAGCGAATCTTGAATCCGCGTCGCGTCAAATATGCCATAAACGACGCCGCATTCGCGCGAGTCGCGCAGCAGATAGTCCATTCGGTCGGTATCGACCTCCCCGGAGATTAGCTCGTGGCACAGGCGATAAAGTCCGTGCTTGATCAAAGGCGAGCCTGGCTCGGGCTCGATGTCGGGGGTCATGATACTGATGATGTCGCGTGCTTTGATGCGAAAAGGCCCCTGGTAGGTCCGATTGACGTCTTCGATCAAGCGCTCGACGAGCAGTAGTGTATAGATCTCGTGACGGACCCGGACTTTACCCGGATCACGGCCCGAGGCCGCGATCTTGAGACAGCTCTCCTCAAGATATTCGGTGATGTACGCGGGACCCGAGGCTTTTTGACTCTGCAGCATCTGCTTCCACGTCGGAAGGAAACGCTCGCCGCTGTGGGAAAAAGGCGGGTGACCGATGTCGTGCAGCAGTCCAGCCAAACGCAGCGCTTGCTGCGTGTAACCACAAGAAAAGATCTCGTCCATCACGGCAAAGGTCGGCGCCAAGAGGCCATGCACTAGCGACGTGGGACCGATGCCACGCTTTTCGGTGGCGGCAAAGTTGCGGTAGCGGCCGCAGGAGTTAGCCAGGCGCTGCTGGTTGGCGCGCATCTTATGCCAGGTATCCGCGGTCAGCTGGAGCACGCCCAGCGAATGCTCAAACCGGGAGTGCGAGGCCCCGGGAAACACCAGCGACAGAAATGCCAACTGCTTAACCCGTCTTAGGCGCTGAAAGATCGGGTGATCGATCACCTGATCCTCTAAGGCCGTGACGTCTACCGTGCCATGAACGTTGCCGCGAATCCGTCTAAATGTCTCAAGCTCCAACGCTCACTCCTCGCCGTTAACCATCCTGATAATAACGCCCGATCACGTCCTGGACATGGTGGACGCCGCGGAGGCGTAACTCCGCAGCCAACTCGGTAAGCAGCTTGGCGATGACCCAAGGCCCCTCGTAGACTAGTGCCGTATAAACCTGCACGGCCAAAGCCCCGCGAATCAACTTTTGATAGACGTCCGCACCGGTCAAAACCCCGCCGCTGGCGATCATCGGCAGATCGCCCCGATGCACTGCATGCGCCCACTCCAGACACGCCGTGGCTTGAGCCGCAAGCGGATGCCCGCTCTGGCCGCCCACCTCCGGATAGGTCACGCGGTGGGTGTTGCTGACGATGATGCCCTGAAACCCGCGTTTGGCGATGACCTCGACCAACTCCTGAAAGTCCCTTCGAGCCATATCCGGATCGAGTTTGACCCAGACCTTTGGCAGGCCCGCGCCAATGCCATCGGCAAGCTCGTGAATAAAAGCCGGCGACGCCAACTCGCGCAGACCAGGCGTGTTTGGCGACGAGATATTGACGACAAAGTAGCTGGCGAGGTCCTTGAAAGCCTCCATCACCTGCAGGTAGTCGGAGGCAGCGCGGTCCTGGGGCGTTAGCTTGTTTTTACCGCAGTTGATGCCCAGCGGGACCTGATCAAAGCGCCACTTATGTGCCGCCAGGCGCATCGCCACCGTCGCTGCACCGTCGCTATTAAAGCCCATGCGGTTGATCAGGGCACGAGTCCCAGACTGGCGAAACAGGCGTGGTTTTGGATTACCCGGCTGCGCCTGCGGCGTCACCGTGCCGATCTCCAGCATGGCAAAGCCCATGCGGGCAAATCCCCGCGGTGCCCTGGCGTTCTTGTCAAAGCCAGCAGCCAAAGCCAAGGGATGCGGTAAGGTGCCAATCCCCGGCAGAGTCACCTGGAGGCCGGCGGTCAATGGCTCGACATAGGGTGCTGGCAGCACGTCGAGTAGACCGCGTTCGAGCAGCAGCATGCCGACGTCATGGGCCATTTCGGCCGGCAGCAAACGCAGGACGGCCGTGCCTGCCTGGCCCATCCAGGCGGCTAAGGTTTGACGGGTAAAGGATAAATTGGCGCCACGCGCAACAGACATCTCAGACATCTGCGGAGTCTATCCCGCGACCAGGTGCTTGCTCAAGCGCTTTACCAGTTCCGTCGGGTGGAAAGGCTTGCGGATGTAGTCTTTGGCGCCCAGCTTAATTCCCTGAATGACGACGTTTTCCTGCGCCAACGCGGTCAGCATGACGACCGGTATATCGCGGTGATCGGCATTGCCTTTGATCTTGCGTAGGACTTGCAGGCCATCGATGCCAGGCATCATGATATCGAGCAAAATAAGATCTGGTTTTTCATGCTTCAGCAGGTACTCCAAGGCATCCTCGCCGGTCCCGACGGACTCGACGGTATAAGCCTGTTTTTCCAGGACCAGCTTAATCAAACGCTGGATATGAATCTCGTCTTCTACCACCAAGATTCTAGGCATGGGATCCCCCGTCGTCCAGTGGCCAAAGAAACCGAAAAAGACTGCCATTTTTCTGCCGAATAAACAACAAGCGTCCCATGTGTTGCTCGACGATCTGCCGCGCGATAAACAAGCCAAGACCCACGCCACGTCGGCCACGGCGCCGATGCGACTCGCTGGGGTCTTGATAGAAGCGCATAAAAATCAGGTCTTCGGCACCGTGTGAGACACCCGAACCATCATCTTCGATATCGACCACCAGCATATGCTCGGACACGTAGATCTGCACGCCGACCTTGCCGGTACGTGCGTGCCCCGCGGCGTTTTTCATCACCTCCCACACCGCAGTCTGAAACAGTCTCAGGTCAGCTCGAATCAAGCAGGAATGATCGGTCACCTTTTGGGCATGAAGGTTGAGATTTTTGGCGCTAAGCGGGCCGACGACCTCCGCTGCTTCGGCCTGCATCCTGGCGCAGGCGAGCAGGATTTCGCTGGCGCCGTCAAAGACTGCCAGCAGCGGTTCCGACTCCTGGCCCCGGTCGGAGTAAAGTGCTAGCGAGATCTTATCGATCGCCTTGACCGCGCGATCCACTTCGCTCTCGAGCACCTGGACATATTCAAGGCAAAGGGCAGGCACCGCATCTTTTTCAGCACTGGCGATCAACGCCGTATAGCCTGAAATCGAAGCCAACGGCGTGCGTAGTTCGTGATCGATCACCATGCGCAGATCGACTTCGAGCGTCTTTAGATGCTCTTTGATGACGCCTTCGCTAAGAGCATGACGCAGGTCTTGCTCGCGAAACCACGCCCGCAAACGCGCCGAGATCGCCTCAAGAGGACCGTCCAGCTCACCCGAACGCACCCGCTTACCGGAGGCCATCAGTCCGGCAAAGAGCACCTTCTCGGTTTCAAACGCTTGCTCCGGAACATAAAAAACCGCGTTTTTAGGCCATGATGTAGGATTGATAGGGAGTTTATCCAGGCGTACCCAGGCCCGAGGCGGCAAGCTGTCGTCAGCCGAGGTATAATAACCTGTCAGTGCTACCGAGGCCGGCCAAACGCCTTGTTCTGGTTCATCGCTCTTCAGGACTTTCACCAAAGCATTGGCGCCCAAACGGTAGAATGCGCCCGAAGTAAACCCAAGCGAATGCAGCAATTCGGCAAATGAGCCCGAATCCATTGAGTTAAAATTATCCAACAGCGCTTGCTTCAAAGCGTGCTCCCGGTGTCCGACTTGAAGACCCTATCGGCACCGACCCACCAATACTTTAGTCATGCCAATACAGGGAGATAGACTTTGATCTTGTACTTCGTGCGCTACCGCCCAACCGGCGAGCAAGATTGGCAGTCTTGGAAGTTTACCCATGCCAGCGGCCGCCTGCGTGCCTACCTGGCGGTCACCGCAAGCCGCCAAGTGCTCAAACAGGTGTCCGCCGCGTTGGACTACGCACTGACTGGCATACCCTCTCCGCTCCTGCAAGAAGTCGCCTTGCAACTCGGCGACCATGGCGGTCACACCTGGCTGATCCAGCGCCGCGGCAAAGAGACGCGTATCGCCAAAGACGGCGCCTTGTGCGCCGCTGCCGAAGCGGAGCGCGATCTCGCCGAGGCCTGCCTCGATGGTCCGCTGACCCAGGCCTCGTCCCCATGGCATGCCAGCGAACGCCTGACGGTTGGACATTTCGACATCCGCAGCCAAAGTCCTGACGGTAACGATCAAGACGGCCAGCTCCGCCTGACGCGTCTAGGCGCACCGGTGTCACCAGAAGCCAGCTTAAAGGCCGCCACCGAGGCGCAGATGACCGCTGTGGCAAAAACCTGTGCCCAGAGGTTCGCCAGCCCCGCACTCGCCACAGCTAAAAACCTCGCGTCCTTAGGCCGCAAACTCGACCCGCTTCGCCTGCGCTATAGCGAACTCTGCCGCCAATATAACGAACTGAAAAGCGAGGCCCAAGGGCTGTTAGGAAAAGACGGCAATCAGTGCTCCTCTCTAGTGCAAGAAGTCGAACTGCTCGACCAGTTAGCCGCGGCCGCTGAACCGCTGTTGCAACCTGGCGTCTCCCTCAAGGCGCTCCAGAACGACCTCGCCAAAGTCACGGCGGAGCGCGCCGAGCTACGCCACCAACTCGGACTCAGCGACGAGCACCAGACCGTGGCGGTGGATTTCCATGCTGCCATCTCCGGACTGAGCCATATCGAAGCCCAAGCCCGTCTGATCCAAGCTATGGGCAAAGCCAGACAGCAAGTCGCTGAACAGATCGAGCCACTGTTTCGCCGCTACCTCGAAGTCGCCGCCGGAGGCCTCACCGGTGACCAGCAAACCCAGGCAGAACTCGCCTCATGCCTGGCCTCGCTCACTGCACGTCTTAAACAAAAGGCCCACCTGCAGCAGGTCGAGAGTTTAAGCGCCGACAAGCAAAAGACCTGGTTTGATCGCTTTAAAAGCCGCTCTGAGACACCCGGCGCGCAATTTGAAGAAACCCCGCTCGAACGTGAAGTCACCGACCTCGAGACGGCGCACATGGCCATCACCTATACCCTAGGTCGCCTAGGCGAACTCAAAGAAAACCTGGCCTTGGTCGACAAAAAGCATGATGCCGCCTTGGCTACGATCGACGCCACCTACGAACAACTCGTGCAGGGCTTTGGCACGCTCAAGCAACGCTGGCAGGTCCTGGCCAAGCAATCGCACCTAGCCGAAGACATCGACCTCAACCACCTGCTAAAGCTCGCCGCAGGCCACGGGACCCTGACGCAGCTCGAGGCCAAACATCACGCCTCTGCCGATCGGCTGCAACGCTTTCACACAGCGCTCAACCAAGTCGAGCGACTGCTGCTCGACTGGCGCAAGGCCACCGGCAGCCAGAAGACCGTCGATCTAAGCAGCCCGGCCATCTTGCTCAGTGAAGTGTCGAGCCTGCTTCGCTACCGGGAGACCAAGCGCCAGCGTTTAACGCTGATCAAAGACCAGGCCGTCGCGGCTAAGGCAGCAGCCGGCATGCTGGCGATGCTGAAGAAACGCCGTCAAACCATCGCAACGGAGTGGACTGCAGCATTCGCCGCGGCCAGTGTGCCCACGCTAGAGATTCATGACGAAGCGGTCAGCGAGCTATGCGCCAGTGCGCACCTCATCGACGCTCTGGCTTCGGTGCACCACGCAACGAGCAAGGCAAAGCCGGCCGGTTTGTTCACTGGTGCCGCCCATGCCACCCATCCCGCCGAAGCCTTTGCCTTAACCGTCTACCATTGGGACGAGGAGCACACGCATACCAAGGAGCGGCTAGCCTTCCTGGCAGCCCTGGAGCAGGCGACTGAGGATACGCTGCACGTCCTACTGCTTGCCGACGAGAGCCTGGCTCTGGCCCTAGCACCTGCCGGCCTTGGCCGCGCCGTAAGCGTATCAACGCAAGTCCCAGCTCAAGTCGGCCAAAGCGCCACCCCGCACATTCCAGGCGCACCAAAACCAACACCCAACGTCATCAAGGCGCCGCAGCAGCAGCGCCAAACGAACACCCAGCCACCTCCCGCCCAAAGTGGACTGCTGAGCGACAAAGCCAGGCACACCTTGGCCATGCTGACGACGAGAAAGACCTAATGGTCGAGCCTAGCCGCCTGATTCGACCTTTGCCGTCGCTTGAGCAAAGGCCTCGATCGTCGCGTCGACATCAACCGATCCATCGTCTTTACCGAGGGTGGTGACCGCCGCCTGCAGCGATTGGTTTGAATTCGTCGCCAGCTCGATCAGCTCGCGGCTAACCATATGTGGCCTAACGCGGAGAGCGGTGAAAAAATGCTCTGCAGCGCGCATCAAGTCCACCAACCTGGTTGCACCAATCGGTACCGCGGCATCGGCGATCCCCTGCATGACCCGAAACAGATAGCCGAGCTCGATGGCCCGCTCTTCTGGATTGCTAAGATTTTTGATCGAGCCGCCGCAAAACAGCAGCTGTGCTGTCGCTTCGCTGATAAACAACTCTTCTATTTTGCGCTGCGCCAGGTTACCGGTCGCCAGCGGCTCGTTGCTTTTGCCGTGCGCTTCTTCGTAGCGCAAAGTGCGGAGTTTACGGATCTGCTGGGCCGCTGATTCGTGCCCGCCACCGGTGTCCGTCGCCTGCGCCGCGCCCTCGTTGAGTCGCTTCATCTCCTTGGCGACGCGCATGGCCTCTTTGACAAAGCCGCGGAGTTCGTCACCTTCAAAGGGCTTTTCCAGGTAGTCAAAGGCACCCAAGCGCAAAGCCTGCACGGTCGTGTCTTGGCTAGGATAGGCAGTGAGAAAGATAAATGGTTGCATCAGGCCTTCCGAGCGCATACTGCTCAGTAGCGCCAGACCCGTCATCCTTGGCATCATCAGATCGGAAACGACCACATCCACTGGCTGTGTTCGCAGGATGTCGAGTGCATGATGCCCGTCGCTTGCTTCGATCAGCGTCACGCCCAAAGCGGTCAAATGCATGCCAACGATTTCCCGGATTTCCGGCTCGTCGTCGACGATCAGCAGAGTTCCACTTAGCTTCGCTTCCATAACACTCCCTAGGTCAGAAAGACCTTCAGACCATCCATCGTCACTTTTCATAGTTTAGTTTAGCAAGACCGCAATAAACATTCAGATCTGACGCTGAAAATGGTTGCAACAAATTAATTTTATTAACTAATTTAAATTATGTCAAGCAAGGAGACGACCTCCTGTATACGTTCGACTCACCTCCTCATTGGCGTCAGAAGAAAAACTACAAACAGATGTCATTTGTTTGCGCATTGGCAAAATATTACGCGCAATTAAATTTGGATAATCTATTAAAATCATTAAGTTACATAATATTTTAAAGTTACGGAAAAAAAATGCCGAAAGGCTATTTGTAAGAACCACATAACAAGACCGAAACAAACTATTTTAGGAGGATCGTCACGTGAATTTAAAACGCAGCATAGAGAGCAGGATGATGGCCAACGTCGGTGCGCTGCTATTAATCACCGTACTTGGCTGCGGTCAAAAGGTCGCAACCTCCGATCAACGGACCGCCTCCAAACATGCGCGTTCGGAGGATGCTCGGACTATCGCGACCACTCCAGCAGAGCAGCAGCTGAAAGACTTGAAAGGCAGCGGCCAGTCGCCCCTGGCCATCGCCAATGCGGTCAAGGCGCAGCACAACTACGATGCCAAGGCGATGACGAACTTGATGAAGGCACAAGGGTTCAGCGCCGACGACATCACCGATGTATTGCATGAATCCTACGCCATGCTACCTGAAGATGCGGCAATAACCCTGCTGAGCGCCGCATTCGACGCGACCAGCATTACTTCGGGACTCCAATCGAAGTTGAACCTAGACATCGGCAAGTCCACCGACATTCTACACAGGATCGGATGCACGAATATCGAAATCGCGCTGGCGGCACATAAGGTTTTTGCCGCTGATGCCAACCAAATTGGCTCTCTCTTGCAGAAGCTAGGCGCGCCGATCGCTGATATCAGCTCGAGTCTCACCACCATCTTCAGCCTGAAGCTAGAAGACACTGGTACTTTGCTGAAGTCCATTGGCTTTACTGCTGAAGACATCTGCCGCCACTTGCATCAACGCAGCGAATTGAACAGCGATACCGTGGTGCCTCTATTGCGAAACATCGGATTCAGCATCGACGAAGTAGGTGGAGCCATTGCCACAGTTTTTTCTGACAAGCTCGACAAAGAAGCCCGGGACCTGTTAGCAGCCGGCTACAATATAGCGCAACTGGCCCAGTATCTTGTCAAAAAGCACCAGATGAAAGTGGACACGTTGGTGGCCCTGCTATTCGGCATGGGATGCAAGGAGGAAGACGTCGGCAATGCGCTAAAGACGATCTTTAAGCTCAGCGCCAACGACGCTGCCTCGGTTCTGCACTCAGCTGGGTACACTGCCGTCCAGGTTGCTAACGCTCTAAAATCGGTGTTTCAGTTGAGCGCTCAGTTGTCAGCACCAATCCTGCGCGCCAGCGGCTTTGTCGCCGGTGAAGTCGCCCTAGTCCTCAGGGATATATTCCTGATCAAGGCCGATCTTGCAGCTCAGGTCTTACGGACTGTTGGCTTTACCACGCTCGAAATCGGGACGCAGCTTAGGGGCGTGTTTGCGCAAACAGCTCAGGCATCGGCTGCGATCTTAATCGGTGTTGGTGCGGCGGTCGTTGAAATCGGCTGGGTCTTGAAAAGCACTTTTGCCCTCTCGGCTGAGGCAACTCTTTCCGCTCTGTTTGCTCTCCACGTGCATCACTTGGAGCTCGGCTTGGTGGCAAAGCAGGTGTTTGCACTGCCAGTCGCCACCGCGATCACACTGATCCGGGCGCTGGGTTTCGGTGTAAACGAAATTGGTAGCGTCCTGAAGGACGTGTTTCAACTTTCTGCCAGCGCTGCGGTTGCCGCTTTGCAGCATATTGGCTGTGTTGGCTACGACATCGCCGTCGTCCTCAAGAACATCTTTGGCCTTCCAGCCGCAGCGGCCGCTGGCCTGTTGCACGGGATTGGGATCTCAGCAATGGACCTGGGGCAGATTTTGAAAGGCGCGTTCCAAGCTGATGGTCGCCTCTGCGCGGAGATATTAAAGGGACTCGGCTACGAAGCTGCGGTGGTTGGCCAGGTCCTGGCCGGAGTCTTCCAGCTCGGCGCACAAGCGGCTGCGGGGGTTTTGCAGGTGGTGGGTTTTTCGGCTGCAGTGATTGGCGTGGTCTTACGAGATGTATTCCAAGTAACTGCTGCAGTTGCTTCTGGCATCTTACAAGGACTCGGATTCGCTGCGGAAGTCGTCGGCGGCGTGATGAGCGGCGTGTTCAACGTCACGGCCACCGTAGTTACGACGGTAGGCAATGTGGTCGGCAATGCAGTGAATACCGTCGGCAATACCGTTGGGTCTGTGATCAATGGCGTCGGCAACTTTGTCGGTGGGCTCTTTCACTAGGCTACTATGGTCGGGTGGCTTTGCTGCAAAAACGCTGCCCTCCTGCCTTTCCTTCCTCCCAGATGCGCGGAATAAAAGCCGCTGCCCAAAAACTGGGAGGCCGGGAAGGCAGGATGGCTGGATTCTAGGCGCGAATCTAATCGCGGACATCGGTGCGCCGGGGCACTGCAGTAAACGCGGACTTCGGTGCGCGGGATCTCACCGACCTATGCGCCCGTGTTCAGAGGCTTTGGTACACCTCCTAAAAAAGGGCAAAAGTCGAGCTAAGACCCCGTCACCGTCTCAGCCATCGCCGTCGCCGCAATCCAAGCCGTAGTCCAAGCCGCCTGAAAGTTAAACCCACCGGTGATGCCATCAACTGCCAGCACCTCCCCGGCAAAGAACAAGCCCGGCACTACGCGACTTTCCATGCGGCGAAAATCAACCTCCTTCAAGGTCACACCACCGGCCGAAACGAACTCATCCTTAAAGACACCCTTACCATGAATCGCATAACGCCCTTGACTAAGCTCGACCACCAAGCTTTGGATATCCGTCTTGGACAAATCGGCATAGACCAGCTCTGGGTCGATCTTCAAGCTGACGACGAGTTGCTGCCAGAAGCGCCGCGGCAACTCGGGAAAGGGCGGGTGCTTGGCCACCTGCTTTTTTGCCGCACTGTGCTTGAAGTTACGCAGCTCAAGCTCGATCTGCGCCGCACTCAACTGAGGTAAAAAGTTGATCTTCAATTCCGCTTTATAAGCGTTGGCATGAAGCAGGATCGCGCCAAAGGCAGAAAGCTTGAGGACGGCTGGGCCGCTTAGTCCCCAGTGGGTGATCAGCAAGGGGCCGCTGCGTTCGAGTCGTTCTTTACCGTCACCAACGCCTAAACTCAGCTTAACCTCGGCAAAAGCGATACCGGCAAGACCAGAGATCCGCTCATCTTTGACATTAAAGGTAAACAACGAAGGCACATGCGGATCGACCACATGTCCCGCATATGATGCAAGTTGCAAGCCCGCAGGCGCACTTCCAGTTGCGAGTAAAACGGCAGCTGCGACCAGCTCCTGACTATCCTTGAGGCGCAGCTTGAAGCGGCCGCAAGATGACATCGCTGGTGCTAAAGTTTCCAGTGGCTCCAGCGCCTGCACGCTAGCACCAAGTCGCACCTCCACCCTCGCTTGGCGCGCCGCCAGTTCGAGGGCGTCAGAAATAGTGCGCGAATCATCGGTGATGGGAAACATGCGTCCATCGGCCTCGGTCTTTAGCTGGACGCCGCGCGCCGCAAACCAGGCGACCGTGTCGCGGGGTTGAAACCGCGTAAAACATGAGCGCAGCTCCCTGGCCCCACGCGGATAATTTGCCGTCAATGTCCCAGGATCAAAGCAGTGATGCGTCACATTGCAGCGACCTCCGCCAGAAATCCTCACCTTGGTGAGAACCTTTTGCGTCGCCTCCAGCAACATCACCGGGCGCCCAGCGACTAGCTCCGCCAAACGAATGGCGGCAAAATATCCGGCCGCGCCCCCACCCACCACGACCAAGGGTGCTAGCTGCTCAGACAAGTTCTAAGTCCGCTTGGGCAACGTCTAAAACCGACGCGGCGGCGTGCAATGGCGGCAGTCCACCTGCATCGCCTTGGACCAGCATCGACTCACGCGGCAGCGGCGGCAGGCCTACGACCGGCCACTCGGGACGCGGCCCTGACCCAGCCAATGATTTGCCTGGCAGAGGCTCGTCTGAGGACTCAGTAGATGTCCCCTGCTTGGCACCACTCGGTCGGCGCCGACGGCGCAAAGGCTGAAGGACCACCAAAATCGCGACCACGGCAAAGGCGACAAACCCAGCGCAAAGCGCGGCTAAGATGGCATATTCGCGGACGCCATTGACTTGGTCGAGGCGTTCGACTCCGACGACTTCAAGATTCAGTTTGACCTGCGGCATCAGCGCCTCTGCTGGTGTCGACGCCGCTTCAAAACGAAAGCCATTGCCACGCAAGGTTCGCATAATGCGCTGACGCGCTTCGCGCAGCACCGCCGCCGGCTGGTCCGAAGTCATCGACACATCAAGCGCCAACTCACGTAGTCGTGGCTCGGACTTAGTTAAATCAAAATCAGCGCGACTTTTAACATCGATCTGTCCAGGTACATCGCGGCCATTTTGCCTAAAAAAATCAGCAATGGCGCTGCGAACAAGTTCCTGCATCTGCGACCGCACCGCTTCCTGGTAGCCACTTTGCGCAGTGGCGTCGGTCGTCGCCTGCGCCGAAGCAACGGCGGCAAGTGGATTCCCTAACACGAAGGCAAGGCACAGCGCCGGCAAAAACGATCTAATCATCTGCATCACCCCCATCGGTCACTCCCATCGGTTGGTCGCGCCTCAAGGAGGCGGTGGGCTCACCGGGGTCGCCACGGCAGAAAGTACATCAAGAATCTTCACCGCGGCCCCCTTCCCATCGTACTCGGACTGCTTTTGCACCATCGCCGGTGCCGCCTCGGCCAAATCCTGCAGCCTTTGCCCAAACACCGCAGCGCTCAAGTCGCCCTCTCGCTGCACCAGCGCCCAGCCGGCTTTCGCAAAGGCCGCCGCATTGACCGCTTGATCGCCACGGCTACCCTGTTCCAGGGGGATAAGCAACATCGGCTTTCTAAGGCTAAGTATTTCAAAGATGGAGTTGGCCCCCGCCCGACTGACGACAAAATCAGCGGCGGCAAATAAATCCTTGAGCTCTGGGCCAACAAATTCAAATCCCCTGTAGCGCGGATGGCTAAAGGCCAGTCCTTTGCCAGCGCCAGTCAGGTGAATCACCCTGGCATGAGCCAAAAGCGACGGCAAAATCTCCAACAAGGCTGTATTGATCTTGAGCGCGCCCTGGCTGCCTCCCATGACCAGATAGGTGGGCAGGTCCGGCGCGACGGCCACGTCCTCACTAAAGCCACATAATTTTAGGCCACGTGCCCGGTCGCCGCGCAGAAGGTCGTCGCGCACCGGAGTGCCCACTTGCTCGCTAGGCCCGCGCAGCAGTGCTCCCGTCTCAGCGAAGGTGTAGACGATGCGTTTGGCAACGGGCTGGATGAGTCGCGTCGCCAGGCCCGGGGTCACGTCCGACTCATGCGATACGACTGGTATGCGCAGCAGCCAGGCTGCCCATGCGACCGGGACGGCGACAAAGCCCCCCTTGCTAAACACGACATTTGGCCGCTGCTTCAACAACAACATCAGGGCTTGGACACAGCCTAGAGCGACCTTAAACACATCGGCGACGTTGCGCCAGCTACGGTAGCGCCGGAGTTTACCAGTGGCCACCTCGGTAAAGGGGATTCCTTGAGCCTCGACCAGGCCGCGTTCGATCCCACTCGAACCAATGTAAAACACCCGCCATCCCCGCGCCTTGATCCCCGGGAGCAAGGCAAAATGCGGCGTTACATGCCCGGCGGTGCCGCCGCCGGTCAGACAAACGACCAATGGGTGTGACAGGTTACTGGGCATAGTGACAGGAAACCAAATGTTGTTTTTTAGCGGTGCCAATGTCGCGCAACTCAGGCGCCTCGACACTGCACCGCTTGGTCGCGAGTGGGCAACGCGGATGAAAATGACAGCCGCTCGGCGGATTAATCGGACTAGGCACGTCGCCTTTTAGCACTTGACGGGCCTTCTTGACGTCCAGGCTTGGCACAGGAATCGCGGAGATCAGTGCTCTGGTATAGGGATGCGACGGCTTCGCATACAACTCATCACCGGAGGTGTACTCGACGATCTTACCCAAATACATCACCGCCACCTGGTCGCTGATATGTTCGATCACCGCCAGATCATGGGCGACAAAAAGATAGGATAGACCGAGGTTTTTGCGCAGGTCCACGAGTAGGTTGAGAATCTGCGACTGGATCGACACGTCGAGCGCACTGACCGGTTCATCGGCGACGATCAGCTTGGGATTTAAGGCAATCGCCCTGGCAATGCCGATGCGCTGGCGTTGCCCACCAGAAAATTCATGCGGATACCTGTCGGCCGCCTCAGCGGGTAGCCCAACCGTTTCCAGCAAGGTGCGGATGCGACCATCCAGTTCCTGCCGCGTGCCAATGCGGTGGATCAAAAATGGTTCGGCCAACACGTGACCAACGGTCATACGTGGATTGAGCGAGGAGAATGGGTCTTGGAAGATGATCTGCATGTCGCGCCGCTGATGACGCAGCTGCTTCGGGCTGAGTCCAAGCAAATCGACGCCAGCAAAGCTCAGTTGGCCAGAGGTGGGTTCGTAGAGGCGTAGGATGGTCCGGCCAAGCGTCGACTTACCACAGCCCGACTCGCCGACGAGTCCAAGCGTTTCCCCCCGACGCAGGGTTAAACTGACGCCGTCTACAGCATGCACCCTTTCCACAGTCCGACCGAGCAGTCCGCCCTTGATCGGAAAATGCTTTTTTAGCTGCCTGACTTCAAGCAGGGGAGACTCTTGCATAGTATGGGCACCTCGGCCAAACAATTGCTTCAATCTATCCGATCATCGCCGCCTTTTACATGCAACCAACACGCCACCTGCTGCTCGGCTCCGACATCTTCAAGGGTCGGTTCTTGCCGCAGGCAACGGTCATGAACCTTGGTGCAACGCGCCTGAAACCGGCAGCCGCGCGGCAAATCGGCCAAACTCGGCACTGCGCCTTCAATCGTCGGAAGGTACTCCGTCTTGTGGCCAAGACGAGGAATACTGCCGAGCAGCCCCACCGTATACGGATGCTTAGGCGTGCGAAAAATCTGCTCGACACTGGCTTTTTCAACGATCTTGCCCGCGTACATGACGAGCACGAAGTCGCACACCTCGGCGACGACGCCGAGGTCATGGGTGATCAGTAAAATAGCCATGTTTAATTCTTGCTGCAGCTGCGCCATCAAGTCGAGAATCTGCGCCTGAATGGTGACGTCAAGCGCGGTCGTCGGTTCATCGGCGATCAACAACTCGGGCCGACAGGCCAACGCCATCGCGATCATCACGCGTTGGCGCATGCCGCCCGAGAGCTGATGCGGATACTCGTCGACGCGCTGCTCTGGCGCCGGCATGCGCACGAGTCGCAGCATGGCGATGGCCTTTTCCCGTGCGACCTTCTTGCTATCGCCAAGATGGATCCGAAACACCTCACCGATTTGATCGCCGATGGTAAACACCGGATTGAGGCTCGTCATCGGCTCTTGAAAGATCATACTGATGCGGTTACCGCGGACTCCCCGCATGCCCGCTTCGCTGAGCTTGAGGATGTCGGTGTCGCCAAGCAGGATCCGACTAGTATCAGCAATGGCGCCTGGCGGCGACTGGATCAGACGCAGGATCGATAGCGAGGTCACGCTCTTGCCGCAGCCGCTCTCGCCAACCAAACCAACGGTTTGGCCTTTATTCACGGTAAAGCTGATATCGTCGACCGCGCGGATGGTGCCGCGCTCCGTACGAAAGCTGGTCACCAAGTGGTCGACGCGGAGCAAGGGTTCGGTCATTGAATCACCGTCTGAATCTGCGTGCGGGGTACCTGGGCTCACCGGCCATAGAGACTTGGTAGCTGGGCCGCCAGCGGATAGAGCTCGTCAATCGCTTTAAGAGTAGCGCTAAGCGTTGCCACTGCCAAGGTGAATTCCTGCTTAAGCCCCTGTTTGATCTCGCTAATCCGGTCACTTCGACTGGCATCGGCAAAGACCACCACCAGGCCACCATCGGATCCCTTTATGGGTAAGCACTCCCAGCCTCTCGCTCGGTTGAAGTCGATCACGCTCAAGGCGACTAGATCGAGCTGGGCACCAACAAAATGATAGACTCGCGGCAGCTTCAGGGCCATAGCCAGGGCGTCAGCCAACTCCTCTTCAGCGAGCAGCTTGGTCAAGAGCAGGCCGTGATAAGCGCTGACATCCCAGGTCTGCATAAACCCTTGCACCACCTGGCGGTTGGTGGCGCTGACCACGCCCTTAGCTGCCAAAGCCTCGAGGAGTCGCACGCTGCAGCTATGGTTGATGCCATCAGTCATCGATCTGCACCCACGTAAGTTTATAATCGCTAAGTCCCACCAAGCTGGCCTTACGGCGCTTGGTCCCGGATAGGCACCACGTCAGCTTGCGACTAAGTATAAGGTATTCGCGCCAAAAGATGTCAGTGCAAGTCGGGCCAGACGGCTGAGTGGACGAAACTTCAAGCTCCATGCTCCGCTCCGGCTGACGAAAAAGGTAGCGAACCTTGCCGCCCTCACCTTCGCGCTCCGCCAATGCCGAGAGCCACGCTTTAGGATAAGTAAACGCGAGTAAACAGGGGACTTCGCGCAGTTGAATACCCGTCGGATGACCATTTAGGGCCAGCGTGCCGGCAGCATCGACGCTGACCGTTGGCATCCGCGCGGCGAGCGGCCCAGCAAAGTCGAGCCTTGTTCCATGGTTGTGGACCTTCAGCATGGTGCGTCCAAGTGGATCAATCAGCTCCACCTGCCATTCATCCGCACTGCGCGCCATCCAGCTCGTTTCCAGCGATCCAGCCAGGGCTCCGTCGGCGTATAGCTGCAGCGTGACGGCACCATCGCCCGGGCCGCAGCCGCTAAACAAACCGGCTACGGCCGCTGGCAACACTGGCTTCGGCGGTGGCGGCAAGGTCTGGCAGGCGCTACTCACCAAGATGAGAACGGCCAAGCCAAGCGCGCGCCGTATCGCACTCGCGAGGATATTCATGGGCTAGGACTCGCTATGACCTTGGCTTTGGCCTCGATGCGCGAGCGGTCTTGATCGTCCAGGTTGGCACCTAGGGCCTTTCGGTAAAGTTCATGCGCGGCTTTCTTATCACCTTGGGCATTTCTGACGTCGCCCAGATGCTCATAGATCACGCCCTCCTTCGGCTCTAGGCGGGCCGCCTTGTCGAGGGTCGCGGCCGCCTTGCCCAGCTCACCCTTTTGAAAATACACCCAGCCAAGGGAATCCAAATAGAAGCCGTCGTCGGGCTTTAGGGCTAGGGATTTTTGTACCAGCTTTTCCGCCTCGACGAGATTTTCGCCCTTCTCGGCATAGAGATAGCCAAGAAAATTGTAGGCGCTGCTATTGTCGGGATCGACCTTGAGCACGAGTCGCATGGTTTGAATGCAGCCGTCTCGGTCTCCCGCCTTCTCCTGATACACCCCTTTCAAAAAGAGCAATCGATACCGATCGGGAAAGCGCTTGATGCCATCCTCGATCACCGCCAAGGCTTCGGCGTAGTGCTGCGTGTCAGCGAACACATCGGCGAGAATGCCAAGCACCTCCCAGCTTGCCTGCGGCAGGTCACGGAGCTTTTGCGCCAGAGCATAGGCCTCGTCTTTTTTCTTTTGCTCTTTGAGGATCAAGAGCGTGCGAAATTGTCCGTCCTTATACAACGGCGAGCCTTCGGCGATGCCGTGATAGTAGACCAAAGCCTGATCGAACTGCTGCAGCCGCTCATGGCTAAAGCCGGCTAGATAATGCACCCGGTCGGATTCCGGGTAGGCGCGGACCAGTTCGTCGAGCAGCTGCGTCGCCTCGGTGTTGCGCTTGAGCTCCCACAGCAGAATCGCCTTTTGCATCTGCACAGCCGGCTTACTTTGCCCGCCTTGCTTGATCATCTCGTCGAGCAGTTGAATCGCACTCTCGAGATTGCCAAGCTCCCGGTACAGCTCGACCATGCGCGAGGTCAGTTCTTCGTCGGTGGGATCTAAACGGTAGAGCTGCTCGTACATCCGTACGGCTTGCTTCATCTTGCCGTTTAACTGCAGCGAGATGGCGTAGATCTGCGTCAGCTGGGGATTCGCGCTCTGCATCTCCCAGGCACGGCGGGCAGGAACCAAGGAGTTCTTGACCTGGCCATTGACCAGATACAAGCGACTGAGCTGCGACCATCCTGCGACAGAGCCGGCGGCATTCTTAACCAGCTCCTTAGCCACAACGATCGCCTTGGCGCTCTGCTTCATGTTTTGGTACAGATCGGCGAGCTGCAAGTAAGCGGCTTCGTAGTGGGGGTCGAGTTCGACGCATTTTTCCAGCTGCGTCACGGCCTCGGTGAGTTCACCGGCTTGGGTCAACATCTCACCGTAAAAAAACCGCAGCTGGGCATCGCGCGGATACAGAAGGACCATCTTGCGCGCCTCAAGCATCGCTTCTGGGCGATCGCCGGCCGCTGCCTTCGCCGCCAACATCTTGCCGCCCAAGAACGGATTGGGGTCGAGGCTGTAGGCAGTTTCAAAGAGTTGCAGCGATTTTTTGGCGTCGCGCTCCTTCAAAGTGACGTATTCGCCGACGAGGAAGTAGTAACTGGCCGTGGACTGCCGCTGGGCCGAAGACCACATACTGACGGGGACTTTGGTGATATCGGTCACCTGGCCATCGGACGGCGCAGTCCCCGCCGCAGCGCCAGACGGCGAAGCCGGCTCCGACTTGGACTCGTTGCCCGTGCTTTTGCAAGCAGTCACGGCCAAGACTGCGGTGAGTAAAGAGCCAGATAAGCGACCCATGACGAGGCTCCTTATGAAGCGGAGAGGCGGTCGATGTGTTCCGACAAACGAGTCATGGCGGCCTAAACAAACCGCGTCCCCATCACTATACCGTTCAAGGCCAAAGCTTCACACAAAACCCTGCGCTTAGCCGAGTCCGAAGTTCTGCGACCGTTGGCCGCTCGCCATAACATATCTGCACCAGCGACAGCCCAAGCGCCGGCGCCGTCATCCCCGCCGCCTGCCTGTCCTTGGCCGTAAGCACCGCGGGCAAGGACTTGGCGTCGCGCTTACCTAGGCCAACGTCGACCAAGGTGCCGACCATCGTCCGCACCATCTGCTTTAAAAACCCGCTGCCGCTTACCCAAATATCCACCAGAGGACCCTGTTGCTCCACCACCAGTTCATAGATCTCCCGTTGCCGCGTCTTCGCCGTCGAATCAATGGCGCAAAACGAGGTGAAATCGTGCAGCCCAACGAAGTCGCGCGCCGCCTCGGCGAGGGCCGTCACATCGAGATCCGAGACGATCTGCCAGGCAAACGGCGCAATCAGCGGGTTGCGCGTCACGCCAAGCCACAGACGATAACGATAAACCTTAGCCTGGGCCGACCGAATCGGGTGAAAGTCCGACCCCACGGTGCGGATACTGGCGACGCCGACGCTGGACGGCAGCAAGCCCTGAAGGCTCTTCAGCCACTTACGCTCATCGTAGGCGACCGCGGTGCGAAAGACCGCCACCTGTTGCTCAGCATGAACTCCAGTATCGGTCCGCGCGGCGCCAGTGACGCGCACCGGATGGCGCAGCATGGTGCTAAGCGCCTTCTCCAGGTGATCCTGCACGGCCGTGCCTTGGGGTTGGCTCTGCCAGCCAAGAAAAGACGTGCCCAAATACTGCAAATCGAGGCGATAAGCCGGAAGATCGCTGGCTATCAATTCGAGGTCTCAAAGGTAAAGGCAATGCCGTAGACGGTGCGGCCAAAGGACAGCGTGCTGCGATTGATCGCACGAATCCACTCGGCATAGCCGGTGAGGTAAATGGAACCAATACCCATGCCGGTGTGCGCGGCGTAGCTGGATTCCTGATCAATTGGGTTCAGCAAGATATTCACTGCAGCCCCGACCACGGTCGAGTTGATCCAACCGCGATTGACCAGGGCGGTATCCACCGGAGCCGCGGTCGCGCCGCTGCCGGTGGTCGTTGTTGGAGTCGTCGTCGGCGTCGATGTCGCCGTGGTCCCGGCAACGACCTTACGCACTTCCTGAAAGTACATACGCTCGTAGCCGGCCCACCCATCGAGAACCACCCACTTGCGGCGAAACGGCGTCATCTCTGCTGTCGCCAGCAGTTTCAACGGGACCAAGGTCAGGGAGGTTGGACCGTTGGGATCGATATGGAGGTCGCTCTCATTAAATGTCTTGGGATCGGTCTTGGTGACCCCATCATTGCGCTGATAGGCATGGCCATTCACCGAGTAGTATCCTCCGCGCAGTCCAATACCGAGCGTCGCATACCAATCCCAGGCAAACCAATCAGCACCAAGCTCAGGGTAGCCACTGGGCGATCCGTATGCGGTCTTGTAGCCCTTTAAGCCATCGTTAAACTTCGGTATGGCGTAGCTTAGGCGAATGCGATAGGCGCCAAACACCGACTCCTCGCGATTTTGACCGCGTACCGACAAGACCGGATGCTCGGAGGGTCTACCGTTGCCATCCTTGGTATCGTATTTTCGGCGGGACTGCAAAAGCGGCGGTTCATTGGAGTCTGGCTTGGCAGCGTCACCGCGTTCCGGCGGTGGCCCGGCCGGTTGCGGTGGCACGTCGACGGGATCATCGGGAGCAAACTCGATGCTGCTTTGGACCTCTTCTTCCGCAGCATGGAGCGGCGCGGTGCTCAGACCGAGCCAAACCAAAACGAGGCCACCAAGCAGCCACCCACTGATGACTGCTGGTTTGGCCGTCACGGTTATCCCGAAGTCCCGCATGCATCTCACCTCAGCGAAAAATCAATGCACCGCCCCAACGAGCTTCTCGAGGATCTGAACGGCGTTAGTGGCTGCCCCTTTCTTCAGATTATCAGCGACATTCCAAAATTGCAGCCAGTGGGAGGTAGATTGTCCATGCATCAACCGCACCCGACTGACAAAGACGCGGGGATCACCGGCGGTCGAACGCGGTGTGGGCAGGGCTTTGTGATCATCTTCCTCGACCAAAACCACTGATGGCGCGTCGCGCAGGGCATCAAGCGCCTCTTTACGGCTCACCGCCCGCTTTAGACGGACATGGACCACCTCGCCATGGCAGTGAAAGGTCGATACCCGGACCGTCGACGCCAGCACCTCGAGCTGGGGCAGTCCGAGGATCTTGCGCGTCTCCTGGACCATCTTGACCTCCTCATAGCAATGTCCTTCGGCATCGAAGACATCGATGCCAGGCAGACAATTGAAAAGGATCGGCTGAGCATAGGCCTTCGGCTCTGGATCTTGAAACTTCATCTGCGCCTCGAGCTGCGCCGCAAGCTCGGAAATGCCCTTTTGTCCAGTTCCCGATACCGACTGGTAGGTCGCGACTTGCACCATATCGAGGCCGAAGCGGTCCTGCAGGGGCTTGAGCGCGACGACCATTTGGATGGTCGAACAGTTGGGATTGGCGATCAGCTGCGGCTGGTCGCCACGCAACACTTCGGGATTGACCTCGGGGACCACTAGCGGCGTCGACGGGTCCATGCGCCAGGCGCTGCTATTGTCGATGACCGTCGATCCTGCGGCGACCAAGCCCCGGCTATGTTCCCGAGAAAACGCACCACCCGCGCTCATCATGATGTAGCGGTAGCCGCGCAGGGCCTCTGAGTTAAAGCTCTGGACCTCAATGCTGTGCCCGCGAAACGGCACCTTAACGCCGCGCGAACGAGGCGATGCAAACAGCCCAAGTTTAAAATCAGGCAGCTGGCTCTCTGCCAGATCCTTAATCATCTCGCGACCGACGGCACCAGTCGCGCCCACAATGGCAATGTTTAACTGAGTCATAGCTGAGAAGGCCCTTCTATAGGCTGAGCGGAAGGTAAATCATCCGATTCGATGGAATGATCATATTCAGGGGAGAAGATCTCGTCGTCCTCGGTCGGCTTTTTCCAGCCGAGGGCCCATTCCATGGGTCCGCTAAGGGCATAGACGATCGCGAAGAGAAAGCCCACGGCTTCCGGCTGAAAAGCGATCAGAGCGATGACAAAAACCGCCATCGCCAACACCCGAAACGGCTTGACGCCGTGGATTTTAAGCACTTTATGGCTGCGGTAGATGACATTGCTGACCATCGCCAAAGACAGTAGCGGAGCCGCCACAAGCAAGGGCGCCGACACGGCGTGCGGGGACTTAAGGTAAGGGGCGAACTGCATCAGCCAGTCGATGCCAAAATCGTTGAGATTGAGCGAGGACATGAACATGACATAGGTGGCGACGACAGCGGCAGCCATCGGTATCGGCAGTCCAGTGAAATCACCCGAGGCTTTGCCGATCGCGCTCTGTACGTTAAACCTAGCCAACCGCAGGGCACCGCAAGCCATAAACAGGAAGCAGATCAGCCAACCGATACGACCGTAGGCGTTCAGTCCGAATTGATACATGATCATCGCCGGTGCGCAGCCAAACGACACCAGGTCGCAGAGCGAATCAAATTGCACGCCAAATTCGCTGGTCCCCTTGGTCAAGCGCGCGACGCGGCCATCGAGGACGTCGAACACGGCTGCTAGCAGCAAGGCCGACCCAGCCCAGGCAAACTCGCCCAGCAGGGCCTTGTTGATCGCCCAGAAGCCCCAAAAGAGGTTGCCGGCGGTGAGCAGGTTAGGAAGGATGTAGACGGCTCCACCGATCCGGGGGCGTTTCATGATAAGTCCTTTTGTTGGGGGGTGGCCGCTTGCTGCTCGCTGAGCAAGCGTTCTTCGGCCGTGGACAAGCGCAGATATCGCGGCGCCGGCAGCTCCTGGAGAAAGCCATGCGGCCACGCTGCGACGATGTCCTTGACCAGTTCGGGCAAAGCGGCCGCAGCGAGTTGCTCGATGGTCAGAACCGACGGCGTCTTGGCCCCTGCTGCTGCGACGACGTCGCCAAGCAGAGGCCAAGACCCTGTGATGTAGACACGGCTGGCCGCCAGCGATGGTCCAAGGGGCTCAGGGGCTTCAGCATCGATCAAGCGGGCGGCCTGATGACCGAACGGACTGCTGCCAGCGACGAAGCCATGGGTCCTAGTTGCCGGCAGTGCCACCTGGACTGCAGTCCCAGTCGCGGCAGCCAGGGCCCGCGCGGCCGCCTCTAGACTCGATACTCCGAGCACGGGTAGTGACCTAGCCACTCCGGAGCGAAGGCCGTAGACGAAGGCCAGGGCGACCTTGATGCCGGTAAACGAGCCGGGGCCGACGCCCACCGCCAGACCGACGAGATCAGACGCGGCGATACCTACAGCCTGAAGCCCCTCGTGCAACAAGCGGCTGACCTGCTCCAGGGCCCCTTTGTTGTCGCCGTGGGCCCCCTGCCACAAGACACGACTAGGGGCAGGGCCGAGCGGATCGACCAGGGCGATTTGGACCCCTTGTAGACTAGCATCGACAAACAGCACTGGGCGCGCCACGCCGGCGCCGTGAACGGACGAAGTCACCGAAAGGTCCCAACCACGCTCTCCAGCATCGACCGCCAGAAGCGACTTAGATCGTTGTAGGTTGCTAACACCACCAAGGCCAATACCATGGTGAAGCCAACCTTCTGAAAGTTTTCTAGGGCCATTTCGCTAAGTGGCCGACGTTTCAGGCCCTCAATTCCCATGAGGACCAGCTGGCCACCATCAAGTACGGGGATGGGAAAGAGGTTTAGCAGCCCAAGATTGACGCTGATCAGAGCCATCGACCCAATAAAAGTCTGCCAGCCACGGCGAGCCGAGTCTCCGGCGACCTTGGCGATCAGCATGGGGCCACCAAGGGCCTTGAGCGGGATATCGCCACTCACCAGGCTGGCGACATTGCGCACCAGCTCACGCGTTTGGATCGCCGTCTGGCGCACACCATAGGCCAGGGCGCTCAATGGATTGGTGTACTTTTCCACCAACGGTTCTGGCTCGACCATCTGCCCCCAGAACAAGACCGGCAGGGTGTAGATGGTCGTCGGTCCCTCGGGCCTTTGGGCCTCGAATCCTTTGAGCGCTAGCGTCACCTGCTCGACTTGTTCGTGGCGGAGGACCGCAACTTGGACCTGCGGTGCCGTATTCGCGATCAATTGCTCACGTAGAGCAAAGACGTCGCGCAGCGGTTGGCCGTTCCACGCCGTGAGCACGTCCCCAGACTGCAGTCCCTTGGCGCCTGGATCGGTAATGCCGGCCACGGTCAGCTCGCTGGTCCCAAGCCCCAGAACGCGCATAAACTCGCGGTCGCTCACATCCGGCGCCAACAAGCGTGCGGCAGTCAGGTCGAGGGTGACACCACGCTGCGGCGCGACAGCTACTGGAGCTGGACTGTCCTTAGTCTCGCTACGGTCCTCAGGCGGCGGCGCACCGGTCACCTTGAGCGAGACCGCCATAGAGCTTGCCGCTACCTGCCGCAAGGCTCCGACCAGTTCCGGGTAAAAGGTGATCGGCTTGGGCGCCGCTGCTTGACCGTCGGGGCCCATCAAGGCGACTTCGAGTATGCGGTCGCCGGTCTTTATGCCAGCCTGAGCCGCAGGACTCTGCGCTACAACAACGCTCACGATCGCTGGCTGCCGTCCCAGCGCAACGCCGGCCCGACCGACCGTCGCCGGACGCCCGAGCATGTCGACCGTCTTGACCGGAGCTGGCGTCAACTTGAGTGGGACCATTTGGTCGCCGCGCGCGACGACAACCGCCAGGGTCTTACCCGGAGACGATGCGATGGCCTCCTCCAAGTCGCGCCAGGTCTTGACGACATGCCCGTCGATGCTCACAACGCGGTCGCCATACTTGAGTCCTGCGCTGGCGGCCGCGCTGCCTTCGATGACGTCGCCAATCTGGGCTGGAGGATGCGGTACCCCATCCAAGCCGAGGACCGTGTAAACGATCACCGCGAGGAGGAAATTACACAGGGGCCCGGCGAGCACGGTCAGTGCCCGCTTTGGCAACGAGGTTTTGAGGAAGGCCTGCCCTTTTAGCCCGCTGGGCAGCTCCTCGCTTGGATGTGATCCGGCAAACTTGACGTAGCCGCCGAGCGGAATCCAACCGACCCGATACTCGGTGCCGGCACGGGTGAAGCCAAAGATCCGAGGGCCAAAGCCGATGGAAAAGGTCTCGACGGCAATCCCACACCAACGACCGACCAAAAAATGGCCGAGCTCGTGAAAAAACACCAACAGTCCGAGTAGGACGATGACGGCCGGTACCGGATGCGTAAAAAACTGGCTCAAGGTCCACCCATGCCGCGAAAAAAGGCTACCTGAAGTAATAAAGGATAGCCCAAATGACCGGTGCGGCAAAGAGAATGCCGTCCACCCGGTCGAGGAAGCCGCCATGTCCGGGGATGATGACCCCTGAGTCTTTCACCCCAGAAAAACGCTTAAATGTTGACTCGACCAAGTCGCCCAACTGCGCTGCGACCCCACCACCAAGGGCTAAGCGGGCGATGAACCCCGGACTCCCCAACTGATTGAGAAAGCAAAGATTGAGTAACAGCGCGCCGACCACGCTTAGCAACAGCCCAGACACAGCGCCTTCCCAGGTCTTTTTGGGCGAAATCAAAGGCGCCATCTTGCGATCGCCAAAGATCTTGCCACCAAAATGACGGCCGCCAAAATAACCGCCGGTATCGCCCGCCCAGGTCACCGTCATGACCAGCAGCACATAGCTCGCATGCGGGCCGAGGCGGTATAGCTGCCACACGACCAGCCACGGCATAGCACCGTAACACAGCGAAATCAATATACCAAAAGCTCGAGCTGCGGCGATATCGATATCGTGCGAGGAAAACACGCCGATCAGCAGCGCCGCCATCGCCGCAAGCACCACTCCGCCAATCGACGCCTCTGCCGTACCCTGGGTACTAGCTGCCAGCATCAACCAACCGAGGCCGATGGTGACTGCTGGAAAGGTCAAGTTGCGACTCGACCACCTGGACCCCGTGCTGCTCACCTGGGGCCTACGGCCCAGCAGCTTCTGCTCAAAGGCCGGCAGCAGCATCGTCGCCATCTCATAAACACAAAGCGTCAAGCTTCCGGCGAGGAAGAGCACGACAAACCAGCTTGGACCCGCAATGAACGCCAGTAGGACGATCGGCAGAAGGACCGCCGCTGCGATCACCCTGGTGCGTAGGTTGCTCGACGTGGGCGAGTTAAGAAAAGTCATGGATTATTCGTGCCGCTCTGCCGCTGCGGCAGCGCCTGCGACACTGCCTAGTCGTTCTTTTGGCTCATCGAGGACAAGGCCGAAACGACGCTGACGCAGCATGTATTCGTGTAACGCACGGACAAACTCTTCCTTGCCAAAATCCGGCCAATGCACCGAGGTAAAATAGAACTCGGTATAGGCCATCTGCCACAGCATGAAGTTGGACAGGCGTTGCTCGCCGCTGGTGCGAATCAATAAATCCGGCGGCGGCAGATCAGCACAGGCCAGCGATGCCTCAACGATCTCACTGTTGATGTCCTGCGGCGCTAGCTCTCCGGCTTGAACCCGACGCGCAACGCTGCGACACGCTTCGACGATATCGCTGCGGCCACCGTAGCTGAGGGCGATATTCAGCACTAAGCCGGTGTTATCCGCCAGCATCGCCTCGGTGTCGCGCACTAAGCGCAAGGTCTTTGGCGGCAAGCGTTCCAATCTGCCCATCGTCCGCAACTGCACATTGTTGGCGTGCAGCTCATCACGCTCTTTGACCAGGTAGGTATTGAGCAAGGTCATGATCGCCATCACTTCGTGCGGCGGCCGGCCCCAATTCTCTTCGCTAAAAGCATAGAGCGACAAGACCTTGACCCCGAGCTGATCGGCCGCCTCGACGACGGCGCGAACGCTGTCGGCGCCGCGCCTGTGACCAAACACGCGGGGCCGGCCGCGCTCCCTGGCCCAGCGGCCATTGCCGTCCATAATGATAGCGACATGGTTCGGGAGGAGCTCGCGCTTAAGTGATTTCGCCAGTTCCGGAAGCCGCTTATCAGTCATCTGGAGCAGTCCATTCGACGTTGTCGTGAAACCGAGTGCTACCATAGCACCACATAGATCGTCCACGAACTTTAGGGTAAAGAGGAGCATCAAACTGCCGCCTCGTGCTGAGGCGTCTGGCCATGACCGCACCTTTAGTCTTTGGAAGCAACTATGACATCAGGCGAAAAGCGCAGCAAAGGTTTATTGACGATGGCCGCCACCCACCTGGGCCGGGTCGAGGATATCCCCTTGCGCAGCCTTGAGGCTCTTCGTAGCGCCGACCTCCTCATCTTTGAAGAGGATCGCCCGGCGCGCAGCTTTCTCAAGGCCGCCGGGGTGACCAGACCGTATTTAAAATACTCCGAGCACGCCCAGAGCGCGACCTTCGACGAGTGCACGCGCACCCTGAAGCAAAAGGGCTGGGTCTGCTACATGAGCGACCAAGGCACGCCGGGACTGGCCGATCCAGGCCGGGCGCTCGTGGCCCTAGCGCAACAGCTGAATGCTCAAGTCCAAGTCATCCCCGGCCCGAGCTCGCTGACCGCCGCCATCTCGGTGTGTCCGTTCGACTGCTTCGCCTTTCACTATCTCGGCTTCCTGCCACAAGAGCCGCACGCCCGCGTCCACGCCCTCAAGGCTGCCGGTGCCTTTACCAGGCCGCTGGTGATCATGGACACACCCTACCGGCTCAAGCATCTGCTCGGCAGCTGCCACCAGGTCTTTGGCAAAAGCCGTCGTGGCTTTGTCGCCGTCGACATCACCGGCGAGCAAGAGGACTTTTGGCTGGGACACTTTGCTGATCTGCAGCAAAAGGCCGAGGGTCTAACCGACAAACTGAACTTTGTCCTCATCGTGGACGCGCCTGGACGCTAGGAGCGGATAATGGCAAAGGAGGACTAAGCGGCGGCCTGAGCCACAACGCCCACGATTCATCTCAAACAACCGTAATAATTAAATAAATTATAACTTTACTCATGATCTGAACGGCTTTTCCGATACACCTTGAGAAACCTTTCGCGCAGAGGACAGACTATGCGACGGCTAAGGCAACTCTGGTTTACCATTCTCGTCAGCGTCAGCGGCTTGCAAGCCTGCACCAAATCGGATTCAGGGGCGCAAAAGGCAGCCGTGTCGAGCGATAGGTCCAGCGGCGCAAAGGCGACCGGCGACTCAGTGGTCGTGGTCGGTCAACTCGCGGTGGGCGATTTGGGTAGTGAAACCGTCGGGCCGAGTGGCCTTCGCTTGTCGCAGCGGGATGTCGAAGTCAAAGACGCTGCCGGCAATACCGTCAGCAAGGCGGTGACCGGCACTGATGGCTCGTACGTTGCCGCCATTCCAGGGACCATCGCAGTTGCCTCGTCTAGTTTAGCTCTAGGAGACGCTGGTCTAAGCATCCAAGCTGTCATTTCTGATACAGCGGATAAAAACGTTGTCGGAACGCAACAGAAACTAAAGCTCACATCTAGCCGCATCGACCTCGGACCAACGCCCCTCAGCAAGATCACCGCGATCCGCGGCACCGCCACGATGGACGGCGCCCGCGACCATACCGGTATCGTCGTGTACATCCCAGGCACCAATATCCCAGCCGCACGTACTGACGCCAGCGGCGGTTTCGTCATGACCTTTATCGCACCAGGTACCTATAACCTGCGCTTTGAAAAGGATGGTTACCAACCAGTCTCAGCGACGGGCATTAAAGTCACCAACGGTCAGACCACCATGGTTCCTGCGGCGCAGCTAACCTTGTCCGGTGGGACCGGCAAGTTTTTCGTCAAGCAGATTGGTACCGAGGGCACCTCTCGGTCACGCAAGGTTGAGTTTACCATTGGCCGCGGCGACGCCGATCGGATGCGGGCTGGACCGATTGAAACCGTCGAGACTATGTCTTACAGCAAGCCGCCTGAGGTCTACAGCATCGACTTCCCGAGCGACGGACTCAAGACCCTAAAATTCATCTTCGCCACCGCCGACGGCTTTGAATCAAGTGTGATTCGCGAAGTATTGGTCGACACTGTGCCACCCAGTGCCACCGGCATGAAGCTGGCTGACGTGGTCACGCTAAACGCCTCATTCGCCCGCACTCGTAGCGTGGTGGCATACCACCCAAACTGCACCGATATCGACCGCGTCGCCATCTTGCCGGCCAGTGCGACTGCCCCAGTGGAATCCGATTTTAAGTGGAGTTGCACCGCAACGGTGAACGGAGACTCCCTGTTTGATCTGCCCAGTGGCGGCGCTGCATACGACTATCGTCTTTGGGTGGAGGACATAGCTGGAAACCGCAGTGCAAGCTTTGCCAGCGGGTCGATCAAAGTAGACTCGGTGCCCCCGGTCCCGCCGGCTTTTGCCCTCATCGATGCCACTTCGAGCGGCACCGGGGCCTCAAATGCAACCGGCGTCTATCTTCGTATCAATGATTGCGGTGACACCGCGCTGGTCGTCTACGCCGAGCGGCAGACATCCCAGCCAAAGAGTAGCGAGTTTGTCCGCCCGTGCAGCACAACCCCAAGCGCTTTACCCTACACCTTTGAGACCAACACCGAGGAAACCAAGACCGTCCGGCTTTGGGCCATGGACGCCGCTGGTAATATCAGCGACTTTTCCGTCGCGGCCAGCACGGTGCTTGACCGTACGCCGCCAAATCCGGTCGGCTTCACCATCGCATCGTCCCAGCCGTACACCGCTGGTTTCAGCCGCGTCACCTCGCTACTCGCAACGCCAAGTTCATGCACCGACGTCGCGGCGGTCCTTTTTGGCGACAACCTTACGACTGCCCCAGCGGAATTGGCAGCAGGTTGGCAAACTTGTTCGACCAGCACCGCTGTCGCGGTCACTGCCAGCGGCACCGGCAACCGAACCATCTATGGGTGGTCAAAGGACCTTGCCGGCAATATATCCACGACCGCCGCAAATGCCTTTATCAACGTCAACACCACACCTCCAGCGGTCGCCAGTTTGAATTTTAACCTAGCCGATAGCACCACCTTCAGTTCCTCACTCACCAACGCCCTTGCTGTCACAGCCCAGTTTAGTAACTGCGGTGGCGTCGACAAGGTGTACCTTACAGATAACTCAGCGACGACCCCTGTCGCCGCGGATTTCACTATCAGCTGTTTCAATGGCAGCGCTGCACTGACTTTGAGCGCCGGCAGTGACGGCGTGCGCACCGCTTATCTCTGGGGTCGCGACGCAGCCGGCAATGTCTCGGCCGCAGCCAAGTCGACGACGATCAACCTCGACCGCGTCACCGGTCCGACCCTGACACCATCAACTCTTACTCCAAAGCTGACGCACAACACCGCGCGTTTTGTCTTCTCGACCAATGAAAGCTCTACGTCCGCGATCGACTTTGGTACAACCACCGCCTACGGCGCCTCTGGCTCGCCAACCTCAGACTCTAGTCCGTCGACCAACCACGACTTGACCCTAACCGGACTGAGCTCTGACACCACCTACTACTACCGAGTCACCAGTACCGACAGCTTGAACAATAGCACGATCACGACAGGATCATTCAAGACCTTTATCGGCAAACTAGGCCATTTGACGGCCAACGAAACCTGGAGCGATCAAACCAACACCTACTACATTGCCGGCAACCTCTTTGTCGATACTGGAGTCACTCTGACGATCCAACAGGGAGTGACCATTAAGATCAAACAGAGCATGGGCATTCAAATCGACGGGACTCTGGTCGCTCGCGGCACTTCAGGTAGCCTCATTTTATTTACGTCAGCCGCCGAATTCCCGGCAGCGGGCGATTGGGGTTATATCAACTTTTCCGCTAGCTCGGGCGATACCACCACCGATGCCGCCTTTCCTGCCGGCAACTATACCGGCGGCAATATCATCGAATATGCGACCCTCGAATACGGCGGTGGTGGCGGCAGTGCCTATGATTCCTACACTCGCGGCATGATAAAAGGGGATAATTCAAAGTTTGCCGTGCTCAATTCGACTCTGCGCAATGCCCTATCCTACGACATCATGCTCAGCGGCGGTTACACCGGCAATCTCTCTGGCCTGATCTTGCGCAATTCAGTGTTAACAAGCAGCTACGGCGGCGTCTCCGTTGGAGCGTGCACCGGAGCTTGCACCGGCACGCAGAACAGCGCCGCGATCGACATTAGTAACAACGAGATTTCGAGCCATTTGTTCGCCAACTACTCGACCGGTGACGGCATCGACATCATCAACGGGGCTTGGAACGGCACCGTATCGATCTCCGGCAACACCATTAAAAACAATCCTAACTATGGGATAAAGCTCCAAAACGTTGGCACTGGTTCGGGCTCTCCGCTGGTGCTTACGCGTAATATCGTCCAAAGCAATGCCTCGGCCTACGGGGCAAGGGGAATCAGCGGACTCTATGTGGCTGGCAGTGTCACGCGCAACTTGATCATCGATAACACCAATGCCATCGAGCCAATTGAGCTCTTCATCAATTCATCTGGGACGACCACCGTTCAATATAACGTCGTATGCGGCAACGCCGGTGGTCTTTACCTATCCAGTCAGGTATCCGGAGTCACCGCGGCGGTCGCCAACAATCAGTTTTGCCGCAATACCGTCGGCAACTATGACAATGCATCGGCCATCATTGCTGCCAGTAGCACTGGTAGCAATACATTCAATTATACAGCGAATACCTTTAGCGCAAACAGCGCGTACTGCACTGTTTCGCTACCTACCGATACCGGCATCACCCATACCTTCCTCAACAACACGTTTTACAGCAACACATCGAGCTATTTGATCAACAACCAGCGCACCAGCGGAGCCTCGCCGGGCGCGGCAAGCAATTACTGGGGATCCACCAATGCATCGGTCATCGATGCGCTCATCTACGATCAAACCGAAAACATCGCTCGAACGAGTGTCAACATGGCCACTCCACTGGCCAATCCGGCCGGCGTGGCACCGATGGCCGTGCCAGCAAATGTGACGGCGACTGCAGCTACTTCGGGCACGATCAATGTATCTTGGAACTCCAATCCGGAAACAAATGTTGCGCAGTACAAGGTTTACTACAACACGGCAGACAGCAGATACCCATACACAGGTGGCTCGATCACGGTGGCACCGGTCGGAGGAGCCACCCAGTCGGCTCAGCTCAGTGGTCTGACTCCAGGACAAAACTACTTTATCGTCGTGACGGCGCGCAACACGACCTCAGTCGGCGCCGACGATATCACCGACGGTAAGGAAAGTTGGTATTCAGCTCCAGTGGCGCAAACCTCGCCATAATCTGCGGGCGCCCCCTGTTTCTGACCAACCAGTAGTAGCCATACGCCGCATCGCTGGTATCGGTTAGCTGTGTGCCCTTGTCTCTACTAAAACCAATCTCGTCATTAGGTGGTCAAAGCCTAACGGCCCTAAATGGCGTGTGGACCGCTGATAGGTCTTTTCGACCCGGGCCGGAGGTCAGACGGTGGCCGAGGCGGATGATCGGTCTTTGCGCCAACCGAAACGATCCTTCGGCGGCCAGCCAGGCTAGGACCCAGCAGCCCGACGGCTGCAGGCGCCTAATATTAATGCAAACAAAACCTACGTCCGTGCCCAGCCCCGCAAGTTAGCTATCAGCGGGGCTAAACTTTATGCCGCATCAGTCGAATAGGTAATACGAACACTATCGCTCGAAGGGACTTAAAATGGCGACTAAATGTGTATCCGCACGACATGTGCTAATCTCTCTTGCGTCGTTTACGCAGAGTCTCGCAATAGCCAACCTTGGCTATGCTGAGCAGTCGAGTGGGGAGATCGCTACTGATACATCGGGGCACCTGCTCGCAGATTCAGGCGGACTCTATAAAACTCTAAATGACATCGGCGTTGACTTGTCCCTGATCTTTAAAGGGGACTTAAACAAGACAATGGTTGGTGGAGTTGACCACAAGACGACCCAGCTCGCCAACTTAGATCTTAAAATAGGCCTTGATATTGAAAAGCTTGGGGGATGGTCAGGGGGCAGTGCATTTATTTACCTCCTAGCCAACCACGGCGGACATCCATCCGAAAATGCCGGCGATGAGATGGGCACCAATAATATCGAAACTGCAGCCAAAGTCGCAAAAGTCTACGAGCTATGGGTGCAGCAGGCCATGCTTGAAGGCAAGTTTTCGGTGTTGCTCGGCGTGCTTGATTTGAATAGCGAATTTTATGTCACCGATTCTTCGGGACTGTTCCTAAATGCTTGCCTTGGCGTTGGGACCGAGCTTGCGACAACTGGAGCAAATGGGCCCTCGATTTTTCCCATACCTGCGCCTGCCGTACGGCTAAAATTCGAACCGCTTGCTAGCATTTATCTGCAGGCAGCTGCCTTTGATTCAGAAAACACCAACCCGAAGGAACCGGGCAAAACCGATCTGCGCACTAGCATGAGTGATGGAGCATTACTAATTGCAGAATTGGCCTATCACACTGAGGACAGCCCGACTTCAAGAGGCCGCAAGGTTGGTCTTGGCTATTGGAGTTATAGTAAGGCGATTGCTGCGGCATCGACAAGCGTGGCAGCCACAGAGAGTCTAAACGGCCAGTCATCGGAAAAGGCTAAAAGCTCTGGTGCTTACCTGCTTTATGATCAATACGTTACCGAGAAGGCCACGGCGTTCTTGCGATATGGTGCAGCATTTGGCAACGCCAGTCCCGTAAGCAGTAGCGCTAGTGCTGGCTTAGTCGCTACGGGCCTCCTGCCATGGCGGAGCAAGGATCGACTTGGCGTTGCAGTGGCTCGAGCACGGACAAGTCCGACGCCCGCTAGGCAGCGGGGCGACTTTAGAACAAAGATGAGCGAATTCGAAATCGCGCATGAACTGACCTATCGTGTCGAGCTGTGGCACGGAGTAGCGATCCAGCCCGACGTTCAGTATGTGGTTCATGCCAAAGAGCCTCAGGCGCCTGCCGACGCCTGGGTGGCCGATATGAGGTTAGAGGTTGCATTCTAGATTCAACAGCTAGATTCGAATAGATCGATTGGTCTAAAATGTCTAACTATGAAAAACCCTTACGTTTATAGCCAAAAGACTGACCATTGAGGCTCGCTTCCCAAAGGAAAGACGTCTCATAAATGGTAAAGTTGAGAGCAAAATTTCCGATAGATTTGCTAAGGAACCCGCCCCACCCGGCGGGGGCATTTCGGCTTCATTCATTCAAATGAGTCAGAAATTAATAGAACGGACTAATTAATGGTTGACGTCGATTTCTTGCCAACTTTTCTGGACGAAGCAAGTGAAACATTGGAGCGATGGGAATCGGTCTGCCTTAAACTCGAAAATAGTGCAAGTCCTGAACTTCTCGATGACTTATTTAGGTCTGCTCACAACATTAAGGGATCATCCAAAAGCGTCGGTCTCGTTGAGTTTGGCGCCTTGGTTCATCGTGCAGAAGATGTCATCACGCGGATGAAGAATGGCGAAATTAAACCGAATCCGTCCGCTATTTCTGCTCTTTTGGAATGTCAAAAATCGCTCTGTGATTGGGTTGAAAAGCTTCGCGATGAACCGACATTTGTCCTCCCAACGCAGCAAATTCTGGAAAAATTATCCGAATTTTTACAGGTCAAAGATCCAGAAAAAATGCAGGAGGATTTGGGATTTGGTCTATTTGATGAAGACTTAGCTAGCAAGGAACCGATTCATAAGGACCTTGGGACCATTCTGATTGAAGCCGGTAGTGCCTCTGTGCAACAAATTGAGGATGCTGTCAAATTGCAAAGCCGGCGACTTGGAGAGGTTCTGGTTGATACTGGTGTCGTGACGCCGGACACAATCAAGGCAGCATTAGAGATACAAAAAGGCACAGGCCATAAGCAAGACGAAAGCATTCGCGTCTCGCTTAGAAAATTGGACTCGGTCATTCGCCTTATCGGAGAGCTTTCGATTCAACATGCGATCGTTTGTAACGCTAGAGACGTCGGCACGGTTAACGAATTCGCGTCAGTCGAAGCGATTGGTCTCGCCCATAAAGTGATTCAGGACTTGCAATCGGAAGCTATGTCGTTGCGCATGCAGACCTTAGAAGTCCTGTTTCAAAGGATGGAGCGTGTCTGCCGTGACGTTGCAATGCAGCAACAAAAGAGCATTCAAGTCGTCCTTAAAGGCACCGAAGTCGAATTGGATAAGACCGTCATCGAGCGAATGAAGGATCCCTTGGTCCATATTCTCCGCAATGCGGTGGATCATGGAATCGAAGACGCTGAAGGACGGGCTCAGAGCGAAAAGCCAGCCATTGCAACCCTTACGATTGAGGGCATTCAGACCGCCGGTAATGTGTCGATTCGCATTTCCGACGATGGGCGAGGATTGAATGAGGAGAGGATTCTGCGCAAGGCGATTGAGAGAGGTCTGGTGTCAGCTAGTGCTAAGCCGTCAAAGGAAGAAATCCACCAAATGATCTTCCTTCCCGGATTTTCAACCGCTGAAAAGGTGACGGATGTATCGGGGCGAGGCGTGGGCATGGATGTTGTAAGGAGAGCTGTCGACGATCTCGGGGGTAGCATCGCTATAGAGAGTCGTCTTGGTCATGGAACTCAATTTCTCATCAATCTGCCCTCGACATTGAGTATCGTCAATGCCGTCGTCATAAATCTTTCGGACAAGCTTTATGCGGTACCCGTTCAGGACGTAGAAGAAGTGGTGGATATGTCCTCTGTTCAAATCGAACGAACCACCCAGCGCGGTCGCGTGATAAATCTTAGGGGTCGAATTCTACCAGTTGAGCGGCTGGCAACATTTCTACCGCCTCACACCCAGGACAGCATCCAATCAGAGCGAAAGTCTGTAGCGATTATTGCCCGCCATCAATCGACGACCGTTGCTTTGGAAGTCGATGGCATTGTCGGTCAGCAGTCCATTGTTGTGCGGCAACTTGAAGGCAAACTATCGCAAGTTCCTGGATTCTCCGGGGGCACCATTTTGGCGAGTGGTGAGCCATCAATGATTATTCACCTGCCGCAAATCGTTAAATCGTACGCGTCGTTAGCAAAGTGAAGGAGTTATTTATGCAGGAATCATTGGGATTGCACACGGTAGTCCCCCTCGAAAGCCAGGGCGATGCCGCCGACGAGAACAAATACATCATATTTGCACTGGGCGAAGAGTACTACGGTGCCAAGCTACTCGAGGTGCGAGAGGTTGTCGAATTTTTGCCGACCAAGAGCGTGCCGAATACCGTTCCGTCGTTTCAGGGAGTATGCAATCTACGCGGGCAAATTATTGGCGTTGTCGATTTGAGAATCCGCTTTTCGATCGACGCTCCCAAAGCGACACGCTCGGTCCTACTGGTATTTGATACCGAGTCGGGCGCGATTGCGTCATCTGTGGACCAAATCGCATCAGTTTCCGTGATCTTGCCGAATGATGTGGAATGGCGACCTAACATCGTCTCGTCGATACCGTCCAAGTATATCATCGGCATTGGAAAACTAGATCAGAAAATGATTACAATCATCGACTTGAAGGCCGTCCTTTCGCATGATGAATTGACGAACATTGAACGATCAAAAATGCTCGTCAAGGAAGCATAGTAGGGGGCGGTGATGAATCTGAAGTTTTCTCTTGGAATCAAATTGGCCCTTGTGAACCTCGCGTACACGGTTCCCATTATGGCACTGCTCACCTTGGCTATCGTCGAGAAAAACAAGGTCGTTCAATTCGCCGAATCAGAGGCAAAGGGCAATGCCTATTTACGTCCCGTGATAGGTTTGCTCAATGAGATGTCCCGCTATGATGTGATATCAAATATAGCCGCAAAAGATGTTCAGATTCCTGATGGCTTTAATTTAAATGACTCTGATGCCAAGATTACAAAATATTTTGAGGAATTGAGAGGCGTTCAGGAAGTATACGGCCATGCTCTCCAAGCGACCGAACAAGGACTGTCTAAAAGGAAACGAGACGAAGCCCATCCAGACAACTTGCTTAAGTCTTGGCTCCAGCTGAAAGTCATTAAGGATAATGCCCAGCGGGCAATAGTAGTGCGGAAATTACTCGGGAATTTGAAAGATCTGATCACCCATGTTGGTGACACTTCGAATCTGGTCCTAGATCCCGAATTAAACTCATTTTACCTTATGGATTCGACGAACATCGCCATTCCATCAGCAATAGATCATTTGTACGCACTGACATTCATGCATTTTTCGCTAAGCAAAAAGCCAAAGATAAGCCAGGACGAATACGCTGACCAGAGGGCTATGGCTAGTTTATTTAAATCCGACATGCAACATATTGCTGATAGCACCACCTCGTCTATAAACGAGGACATGAATTTGCCAACAACCAATGAATTCTTGCAAACGGTGGTGAAGGATAAACTCGCGTCTCTTGTGACGAGTGCTGACCTTGTTCAAAAGGAACTCAGTGGTACTACCTCGAAGTCGCCAGCGGAAACTATCAAAATGGTAGATCGCTTGATGTCTCAGATAGAGGCGACTGTCAATGACCAACAGTCGGCGATGGATCAATTATTTCTAGCGCGGATTGCCCATGTTGAATACGACAAGACGCTCGGCTTGGTCGTTTTTGTCGGTTTATGGGCTGTGACCTTGGCGTTGGCACTACTCGTACAAAGTTCAGTTACAACGGGGACAGCGCGTATTCTTGCCAAGCTTCGCAGCATCACTGCTTCGATACAATCTTCGGGTGTGACCCTGAGTGCGTCGGCGCAGAAATCCGCCTTGGCTTCAAGTCAAGAGGCAGCAGCAGTTCGAGAGTCTGTGGCGGCTACTGCTGAGATGACGTCGATGTTGGCACAATCGACGAGTCATACCGAATCCGCAAATGAGCTTTCGCGCCAGACATTAGAGCACACCAGGGATGGCGCCGACACCATGCGTGCCCTGGCGTCCTCGATGGAGGCGATAAGCACGGCAAATGCACGTCTTAAGGATATAGTCAAAATTATCGAAGGCATTGCTGGAAAAACAGTGATTATCAATGACATTGTATTTAAAACGCAATTATTGGCGGTTAACGCCTCCATAGAAGCGGCACGTGCCGGACATCACGGCAAGGGTTTTGCTGTGGTCGCCAATGAAGTTGCGAGTCTCGCTACGTTGAGCGGTAAGGCTGCCTCAGAAATCCGTATGCTGCTGGACGAATCCCGGACTCAGGTGACAGCTATTGTAAAGAATACATCGGAAAGTGTTGAGTCAGGGCGAAAAATATCAGGGATAGCGCTTCAAGCATTTGATGGAATCTCAAGTGCGGTAAATGAAATCAACGATCGAGTCCAACAGATCTATGACGGGACAAAAGAACAGGAAGTTGGCGTAAGGCAGACGTCACAGGCCATGGGAGAACTTAATACGGCCTCCAGAGCCAATACGGATCTTGCCGCAGAAAACTCCCTGCTCAGTGATCAAATCAGAGACGAAGGCAAGCAATTGGAAAGCGTCGAGCGAGCCATGAGTTTCGTCCTATTTGGCATTGAGGATCGAGCGAAAGCAAAGGCCAGAAAGCAGAGGCTTCAGGGTGTCGATGCGTTCCTGGCACCAGAACTTACAGAGACTAGCCCGCCAGCAGTCAATGTGGAATCCACACCATCATTTGAAGATCCTCCTAAACAACCTCCAGTGATAGCCCGGGTGACGGATATTTCTGCTTCACCGGGAAAGTCCTTATCGAAGAGCGAACTTGCCGCAAGAATTTCGAGAAAGGCGGGACTGCGTAGTGTGCAGCCGACAGAGAGAGCAGTGGAACAAAGCCGAGCCCAAGGTGGCCAAGAATCGAGCAAGTCAGGCGGCGCCACCCGCTTTTCTTGGCAACCTGGGTATGATGTAGGTGTAGAGGATATGAACGACGAGCACAAAAGATTGCTGAAGTTGATGGCTAGTTTGGAGCAAGAATGGACACGAGGTGGTGCAGTCAAGGAACAATTTGCGATCTTAGAGGAGCTGTCAGCCTATACCATCAAACATTTTCGACATGAAGAAGACTTTTTCGACTCTATTGGATTTCCACAGGCTGATTCGCACAAGTTGATTCACAGGAACCTCATTGAACGCTTAGATGAATATGCAAAAAACTTTAAAGCGGACGGTGCGATTAGCGAAGATCTGTTTGGATTTTTGCGTACATGGTTATCTGCCCATATTATGGGCGTGGACATAAAATATGGTGAATTCGCCAAAGGCAAGCAGTCTAAGGTATCTTGAAATGTCTGAAGCATAAGAAGGAGCATAGGATCATGCGTTTAAGTTTGAAGCAACGGTTTTTGATTCTGCAGTTACCATTATTGGCTCTAGCATTAACAGTGGCTTCGTTCGCATACAGGACAATGAATGGCATTGAGTCAAATGCCGACATTGAACGTGTGAACGAACTTGCACTACTGTCTCGCGCTTATGTTGCCGAAATGGGTAGTGCAATGAAGGGCTATCTACTCAATCCAAAAGATGAGTTAGAGGCCAAAAGAAAGAAGGAATCTGATGATCATAATGCGGATGCTCTTAAGCAGATGCTTGCGCTTACAAAAAATCCTGAACTCGTGGCTGCGATTGCTGAGCTGGGTGAATTAGATGAGAAGAAGTTAAATCCAGCAGAAGATGAGGTTATGGACTTGGTGAAGAAGGGTAAATTGAAGGACGCACAAACTGTGTTTCTGACCAAGTACCTGCCGCTACGTAAGACCTATGATTTGCTTTCGCAAAGGATTTCGGAAACATCGATCAGATTAACAAAGGAGGCAAATGATAGTTTTGTTTCAGCTGTGCGGACGAGTATGAAAACTATCATACTTTTGGTGCTGGTAGGTTCGCTAATCGTATCGACCTTCACGATGGTTGCTCTGTCAAAGACCTCGGGTAGCCTTTCAAAAGTGCAATCACATATGAGTAGCGCAACTCAGTCGATGAGGCGCGAGGCTGAGGGAATACTTTCAGTGTCGACGTCACTCGCTGAGCAGTCCTCGCATCTATCAGCAGCCATTCAGGAATCGGTGAGTTCGATGACGCAAATTAGTTCCATGCTTAGTCAAACAACGAGAAATGCATCGGTCACTTCGGAGTTGTCGAAAGATGTGCTGGTAGAGGCACGAGATGGCGTTGCGGTTATGGAAGACATGGCGAGCTCGATGAAGTCGATTTCGAGCTCAAGTAGCCGCCTTAAAGAGATCGTCAAAGTCATTGATAATATCGCGGCCAAAACAAATGTCATCAATGACGTTGTCTTCAAGACGCAGCTTTTGGCTGTCAATGCCTCAATCGAGGCGGCGCGAGCGGGACATCATGGTAAGGGCTTTGCGGTTGTGGCGAATGAAGTTGCGAGTTTGGCCACATTGTCAGGAAAGGCATCCACCGAAATTCGCGAGTTGCTCGGGTCATCTGCGACACATGTGACAGACATTATCGAAGGTACGACCAGATCAGTTCAAGATGGCGAAAGAACCAGCGACTTGTCGTCTAAGGCCTTTAGCTCGATTGTGAAGTCCGTCGAGGCGATTTCGGATAAGGTTGATCAAATCAGTGCAGCCTCGCGTGAACAAGAGTCGGGTGTTTCGCAGACCTCAGTTGCGCTTAGTCAAATGAATCAGTCCACCACGGCCACGAATCAATTGGCACAAAACAATGCCAAGTTAGGTGGCGAAATTATGAAGATTTCTGACACCTTGCGGGCCGTGGATAAGAGTATGAAATATTTAGTGACGGGCAGTGAGATCGATAAGGTTGCTGGTAAGAAAAAGAAGCATTCCCGATTGGAACTCATATTAAATGAGGATCAGAATTCATTCAAAGGTTCAGGCGAAGCAGTCGAATTGGAGCAAGGCCCGAGTAAGTCAGCTCAATCAAATCGGCGGATCCTCGGGAGAAAGGGTCGTCCCCAAGGTAGTGATGGCCCCCAGGATGGTGTCGAATTGGAATCAAAAAAGGTCGGTTAATAGATGCTGACGTTTGACGCAGAAGATACGGAAATTATTATGAGCCTGGCTCGAGAACTTACGGGCACCAAGGTTAATAGTACACATCACAGCATTATTGTTCAAAATGTAGCAACTCGGATGACAGAGGTTGGCTGTCAAAATTTGGAAGAGTACCTGGTTGTGGTCGATGCGAATGACGAAGAGATGCCGTACCTGCTTTCGGCTGTCACTATTCATACAACAGGGTGGTTCCGCGAGCGCGGGGCTTTTGAAAGGCTGGAGAAGATTCTCTCTGAGAGATTCCAAAACACTAGCGAAAAGTCTGTATTTCGTGTCCTGTCTGTAGCGTGTTCGACTGGCGAAGAGGTCTACTCCATTGCAGCCGTCCTGCAAAATTTCAGGAGAACGCATGCAAATTTTAGCTTTGAAATTGAAGGCTGTGATATCGACCCGATTAGCTTAAGAACTGCTCGCCATGGCGTTTACGACGCCAACCAAATCGACGGAGTTGAGAGTCGATTCTCTTCCTATTTTAGTCAAATTGGAGACATGAGCGGCGGAGAATTTGCGATAAGGCCTAGCATTCGCGCGAATGTACGTTTTAAAACTGTGAATATTTTACAGCCGCCAATCGAAGCCGAAAAGTATGATTTTGTCATTTGCCGTAATATGCTCATATATTTTGAAGCGGCGGATGTTACGAAAATTGTCGAACACCTTTTAGATAGGGTGGCCCCGTTTGGTCATTTCTGTACTGGTGTGAGCGAAACAAGTGCATTATCCGGCTCGCATTTCGTCTCGGTTGGTCAGGCAACCTATGCAATTAAGGGTCTGGTTGGTGGCCAAAATCGTCGTGTTATGGCCGTAGAGGCTACCGTCAAAAGTGTCAAGGTCGGGGCGCGAAGGATTTTGGTCGTAGACGACGACGATTCATTCAAAAGTTTGATGGTCGAGTATCTTTCTACAGAGGGATTTGATGTTTTGGCAGCTTCATGTGCTGAAGAGGCCATGGGCCTGTTAGAAAAGGGCGGCATCGGGCTTGTGCTGTCCGATTTCAGAATGCCGGGGAAAAATGGCTTGGAACTGTGCAAGGCTGCTCATGGCATCGGTTATAAGGGTGCATTTGTTGTTATTTCTGGTTTGGCAGATAGTCGCATGGCTGAAGATGGGTTGCAGATCGGTTGTAGCGAAGTGATACTTAAGCCGGTTAGTAGCTTCGATTTGATTCGGGTCGCCAAGGCTTATGTTGGTGAGGCTGTGAAAGTGTCTGTAGGCGGCCACCCTGATTTAGTCCTGTTTGGCGCCAGTACGGGCGGGACAGAGGTGTTAGTAAGGCTTCTAAAGAATTTGCCGCCTTCATCGCCAGCGGTTTTCATTGTACAGCACATCACAGCGGTCTTTGCTAGAGAATTCGCCGAAAGGTTGTCCAGGTCTTCGGGGCTTCCACTCGGTCAAATGAAGCATGACGCTATAGTAGAGAAGGGCCACCTCTATGCAGCCCTCGGGGACTATCATATTGGTGTTAAAAATGTCGGAGGACAGCTTCGCCTAATTGTCAGCGATGTACCTGCCATTAGCAGTCATCGGCCCAGCGTTGATTTTCTTTTTGATTCTGCTGCACTCTGTCGCCGGCAGATATTTGCAGGGCTTCTTACCGGTATGGGGCGCGACGGGGCCAATGGATTGTTGAAGCTTCGGCAAAGCGGAGCGCAAACGTTTGCGCAGAATGAAGCTACTTGTACGGTATACGGAATGCCAAAGGAGGCAGTCAAGTTGAATGCGGCAGTGTATATTTGTAGTCCTGAAGACATTCGCAAGCGTCTTGATGAGCGTCTTAAGCAAGAGCAATCTGGTCCGCGCATAAAAGTGGCCCAGTAATTTTCATGTGCCGATTGGATTGGGGCTTTTATCGATGCTCTGACGCTTCTTGTGTTTTGCAAACGTCAGGCCAAAGAGGCCACTCAATCCTCGCTTTCCCAAAAACCCTCACCATCGTGCTTATAGAGCACGATATGAGCCTGGTCATGAAGGTCTGCGACCGCATCTATGTGCTCGACTATGGCAAGGAAATTGTTGCGCCAAGGGCACTGAAACGAGGCGAGTCATTGGGCGAGAAACGCAACTATCGACCAGCTTCAATGCAATACCTGCAAAAAGCTCTATGCTGCGCCCATGCTCCTTAGAGATCAAAAACGATTTGCAAAATGGCAACGGCAGCCACTTGTATACCATTTCAACCGTTGGTGTAAATCTCACCAGCCCAGAGTGACCTCGCAAAGTCCTGCCACGGGAGCACTAGGATTTTGTTGTCGATGAGTCGTTTTACCGGCTCGCAGCACACAACGATCAGTCGCTGCACATCCGGGTGATCGGTTGCGAAGTTTTTAAGACCCTTAAGGTCGTCAGAGCTTAGCCTAGATTTGCCCTTGGCTTCGATGGCAATTTGTCCATGTCCTAAGATGAAGTCTACCTCGATACCACTAGCCAGCCGCCAGTAGGAAAGGTCAAAGTAGTGTTCGCTATAACGCGCATAGCAGTAGAGCTCGTGATGGACCCAATTTTCAAAGGCCTTACCGAATAGCTCGGATCCCTGCTGAATTCTGCCGCGCTGGGCGAGCATATTCACGCTACCGACGTCGTGAAAGTAAAACTTCGGGGCTTGAATGACACGCCTTTTGGGGCGACGAGTGTAGGCTGGTAAGAAATCGCCAAGCAAAGTATCAACCAAGATGCTGTAATGGTCACGCACCGTGGTCGCGGCCACACCACAGTCACGCGCAATCGTCGCCAAGCTGACCATTTCGGTGTCGGCCAGAGCTGCAGAGCGAAGAAAGTCGGAAAACTTCGGTAGATTTCGCACCAAGCCTTCCGCCAGCACTTCCTCCTTAAGATAGTCTTGGGTGTATGCCCGAAGCATCGGTGCCGGCTGCTCTGAAATATAATGGCTAGGGAGGTAACCGTGATTGATCAGGCGAAGCAGGTCGCATTCGTCGCCAATTTCGTCCGCTACCAAACCGTAGAGTTCGAAGCGCAAAGCCCGACCACCAAGAAGGTTGGCATGACCGTGCCGCACCTTGCGAGCACTCGAACCGCACAGAGCAAAGCATCGCCCATGGTCTTGGATGGCTAAGTGAACTTCGTCAAGAAGCGCCGGCACCTTTTGGATTTCGTCGATGATAATTAGTCTGCCGGGGCCAAGTAGGGCTATCTCTTCGCGAAGTCGAAAGGGTTCAAGCCGGTAACGCAGCTCCAGCTCCGTCTTCAGCAGATCGATGCGGAGGGCGTCGGGGTACCTAGCTTTGAGAAGGCTAGTCTTACCAGCCTGGCGAGGCCCCCACAGAAAGAAGGTCTGCCGAGGCTCTTGTGGAAGCCTAAGATTTCTTTTAAAATCAGGCAATTACGCTCTCTTATGACAATCACTGTTATTACCGTTGATTGTCATGACAATACACGATAGATCCGTGGTTTGTCAATTTCAAGCGGCAATCTGAGGCCTGCTTGTAGTAATTTCGATGGGGTCAACTTGAGCAGCCCGCCTCTACCGCCCTCTCAGGCTGGGTCGTTTTGGCCATGATGCACCATCTGCCCTGACCTAATGCTGGCGTTTTATATGGAGCGCCGCTCAATTTCGCCCTGATCTAGGGATCTCTTGGTCGCCGCCTCGAGTATTTTTTGGCCAGCAATAGGCAATGTCCGGTCATCGGCGTACTTCGACTGAGGCCGTATCATTATTAATGCAAGCACCATCTCGCAACAGCTGGCACGCTTGTACTTCCTCGGGCGGGGGGCGAAGCCGAGTTCGTGATGAGGCCGGACGTCGACGATATGTTCCAGGATAACGCAGCGATCGCCGCCGCACTCGGCGCTTCCGTGCAAAGCAAAATCGCCTTCGGTCCCCGGGCCGGCGAGTATGTGCGCAAGAT
>JAPLFX010000105.1 GCA_026390445.1 Pseudomonadota bacterium | reverse complement strand
TTTCCATCAAGCTGCGCCTTCCTCATCTTCGGCGTACAGGCCCTTAGACGCAGATCCGAAGGAGACACCGTCGGGAAACGACGTTCACGAGCTTACAAAGTCTTCAAAAATGAGCTCCAAGCCGCCCAAATCCAAGTCGCGGCCGGTCATGTCGAGCCTTCCTTGCTGGCCGCTTATGCAGCTCTGCGCACGTACCTAGGTGACAAGCTCAATCTGCACGGCCAATCGCTGGCCTCCCGTGAGATCGAGGAGCTGCTACGCCGGCTTGGTTGCAAAGAGGAAGACCTCCAGCGCCTCGTACAGATCATTAAGACCCTGGAACAAGTCGATTTTGGTGGCAAGCTGCCACCTCTCACCGCCGCAAGCGAGTTGGTTGCGGATCTCGACCGCCTGGTCTTGGGATTGGAGCACGCATGATGACTGCTAAGCTGACCTATGTCCTCCGTTGCAGCCTGCTAGCAAGTTGCTTCACATGGTTGACGCCGACCCAGGCTACAGCCCAAACGATGCCATTGGCGACGAATGTCGACCCTAACGCCTTGGCCTCGAGCGCCAACCAAGCCTTCGACGCAGGTGATCTGGTCAAGGCCACGCAAGATTACGAGCAGCTGTTAGGGCAGGGGATCGTCAACGGCCACCTCTTTTACAACCTCGGCGTGGCGTATTTTCGGGCTGGCCGCCTGGGCGATAGCGTCGCGGCCTTTCTCGGTGCCAGACGCTACCTACCGCGTGACCCCGACAACGAGGCGAATCTGCACTTTGTCCTGGGTAAAGTGCACGACAAGCTTGAGGCGCAGCTTCCGGCGACGACGACCGGTCCTGTCGCGGCCTGGCTCGAGCACTTTTCCGAGCTGGAGCTAGCGTGGACAGCCTCACTACTGGCTGCCCTCTGGGGTACCGCCCTGGCACTGACCGCCCTCAGTCCCTCACTGGAGCCCTGGCGTCTGACTGTGGCACTCAGCGTCGTCGTGCCCATCGCTGCGTTCGCAGCCTTTCTGACCCGGCAGGCGACGCCAGACGCATGGGGCGCCGTCGTTCAAGCCGAAGCCAAGATCTATTCCGGACCAGGCAAGCAAAACACCCAGCTCTTTGCCCTGCAGGAAGGCGCCCCGGTGCTGATCACCGAGCGTGCGGCGGGTGGCTACTACCGGGTGAAACTCTCCGATGGCAAACAGGGGTGGGTTGCTGATAACCAAGTACGGTTGTTTGGCCCACTCTAGTTCGTCTATTGGAGCGCGTTGTGATCAAGGAGCGTTATATCGAATGGCTGCTGCGCAGTGGAGCGCTGCAGTTTGGTGAGTTTAAAACCAAGTCGGGCCGCCTATCGCCCTACTTTTTCAACACCGGGCACATCGACTCGGGCGAGCGCCTAGGCGCCGTATCAGCGCTTTATGCCGAGGCTATTGCCGAACACTTCGGCGCCACGGTGGAAAACCTCTTTGGTCCGGCCTACAAGGGGATCCCCTTGGCCGTTCTGACCTCCTATCAGCTGACCCAGCGCCTCGGGCGGGACATCTCCTATACCTTTAATCGCAAGGAGGCCAAAGACCACGGGGAGGGTGGCAACCTGGTGGGGAGATTATACCGGGGTGGCGAAAAGGTGGTGGTCGTTGAAGACGTGATCACCGGCGGCACTAGCTTTAGTGAGGTCATGCCCTTACTAACGAAATACGACGTTGAAGTAGTCGGAGCCATCGTTGGAGTCGACAGGCAAGAGCGCGGAAGCGGTACTCAGTCGGCTCGCAGCGAAGTTGCAAACCGCTGGAAGATTCCCGTGGTCAGCCTGGTGACGATCCACGAGGTGGTCGAGCGCCTGTATCAGCGCGAGGTCTTGGGCAAGGTGTGGATCGACGCCGCGACCAAACAAAGGATCGACGGCTACCTGGCAACTTATGCCGGTGCGACCGGCGCATAGGTTCGGCAAAGGTGCCGATCCTACAGATCGAGCAGAACTTTAACCTGCTGATCCACGGCATCGGCATAGGCATTCATAAAATCAAGAAAAGGACTGCGCCTGACCGCTTTGACTTCGGTTGCAGGAGCATCAGCAACCGGCACGGGCGGCGCGACCTCGGGGTCGCGCACCAGCCTTAACCCTGGGCGTGCGCCCGAGTTAGGTAGGTTTTTTGACGGGGGATGTCTCGGGTCATGGCTCATGGACGAAGGGGCCTCACAGAGAAAGGACGACGGTCTGAAGCGGCTAGCACTGAAAATGAGGTGAGTGTCCTTTGTCTTCGGTGCGTCGGCAAAATTCTTTAGCAGGCCTCCGCATGGACGTGCAATCGCACGGTAGGCACAGCGCTTTAAGCAGACCTTTTGGTACACGCCTTTTATCTGCCGAAGCAGCTACTTGCCAGTCATCGCCCCGCACCCTAAGCAAATGGGTCGAACAATTTACGGCATAATTTCAAGGTTTTGCCTTTATGGACTCGAAAATACACGGAAATAATCGTCATTTTCCGCATCATTCCAGGTAGTTATTGGTATACACAAAGATTTACCTAAAGCTCCGACCACTTTTTGTCGACCTATAAAGGACGGTGAACATCAAACTCTTTGTTTAGGAGCCAGTCCGAGGTGATCACGCCTGCCAACATTCATGCGTCTACCAGGCCCAAAGCCGGCCCACGCGCTCGAGCCTACGCCATGATGTTTTGTAGTGTGGTCTATTTGCTCACTCAAGCTGCATGCCAAAAACAAAATATCAAGGTCAAAGGCCACGACCTTGGCACCATCCTTGCTGCGGACAAACCCCGCGGCGTTCCTATTGAGATACCCGGCGCGCTTGAAGCGCTTCGCTCGGTGTTCCAAACTCGCGGGGTCGTCAGTCTCGGTATCAACCTTGATCAGATCTCGAACAGCTCGTCCCTGGAACTCATCAACAACACCACAAAGACCTCGCTGATCAAAGCTCCTGCTGGTGCCTTCAGCTTATCGACAAGCGGTGACGAAGAAGGCGCCGAGGCGGCATGGTCTCTGGCTGATAACGGCTACGAGTTTAGATTAACCATCTATCCTATGGACCCACATTTTGTCGGTAAATTCGCCTACGGGGTGAACGACCTCGTGCTGAATGTCGATGAGCAAAAAATTCAAAAGGACGCAAAGCAAAGCCTGACCATGCAGGACTTTACCTACTTCTATCACCCGCATGCTTTTTTCCCGACCAACGACCAAAAAGTCGATGGCTTTGAAGGCGAGCTTTTAACCATCACTGGTCCCTACATAGGCAACAGCGATAAATCCTATGAGATCAGCACCAGTCCGATCGGAATTCTAAACAGATGAGCGGATAGTGCAGGAACCGCAGCATCCTTCGCATCATTCTTTTAACCGCGCTTACTCTAGCGCCGCTGAAAGCCGGCGTCAGCCTAAGCCGCAATCGGGACAGGCCCCTTTGGCTCATCGAGATCGCCTGCCAACACTAGGATCACGGCCTTGATCGGGATCTGCGATTTGTTTAAATATTCGTGCATCAGGATGCGAACACCAGCCTCGATTGCGCCTGACATGCCTGTCGCTGCGGCCTTCTTCTTCTCCCATTTGGAGACCATGCTATGCCCGCTTAGTCCAAGCTTCTGGCCCAGATCTTCTTGTTTTAATCCCATGTAATGACGCACAAAAGAAAGATGAGCTCCCGTAAATTTGAAGCCAGCACCTAACAGAGCGAGAAAGACAGCATCCTGCAACTTGCGATGATTCATATTCGGCACCAACTCGCCCATGAGCTCTTTGACTTCAACCGTTCTGAAAATCACAGGAAAGCCGAGACCACCATAGATAAAATTTTTAGCAACTTTGGTGTCGCGGTCCTTCATACTAGCTCCTCTATGTTAGTGGGCCGACAACCGTCACCACGAGCAATTCGTCAACGATGACCAGGACAACTCTCGTCTTACGACCATCGCGGGTTGAGCCTCGGATGGTATACGTCCACAGTGAATGAGTCTGGTCATATTCATCCCGCTCAGTCTCATGGAGCCCACCTTTCAGCACCTGTTCAATCTCTGGCAATGTGTAACCGCGCAACGCCATTCGGTCGGCGGCATGTTTAAGAACCCGGATTTTACCAGCAGCGATCAGTGACCTGATTCTTCTCATGATTTCCTGAGAATACACGCGATCACTCCTGTGTCTTTAAAACACCCATGTGAATATGGCACATTGGTGTTGTATTTGTCAATCGGGCGCTGTGGCGCTACTTGGGCAACACGATGAGCGCTGACTTCGGGAAACGCCAACGACATCACGCGTCGTTAAGCGACATAGCACCGAATGTGCCATCAGCGGTCCTCCATGCTTGACCCATCTGCCCCATATTTATACTCTTACCCATCTCGTACGTCGCAACAACCTCGCAACACGAAGCACCATGGTCATCCGCTCCGCCATCCTGCCATCTCATTTCTTGCGCTGGCTCATCCTTGCCGTGACCCTCTCAGGATGCGGCACCCTTAGCGGCCTGCACGAAATCGTCAATGTCAAGACGCCGGCCGACCCGGTGTTGGTCAAGCTCGACTCCGAGCCGAATTTTTTTGCGCCCGATTTTATCCGGATGCGTCGTGGACGCACGCACGAGATCGAGTTGGTCGATCCAAAATCCAAGGTGACTTTGGCCAAAGGCGAAATCACGTGCGAACCGAGGTGGGTCACGAGTGGACTATGCAATGGTCTGCTCGCCTTGGCTTCGCCGCCCCTAGGACTCGCCGCCCTCGCCATCGATGTGTTAGATGGTGCGGCGTTCGACTGTCGAAGCGTGCTGCCGCTACCAAAGATCACGGAAAGGGTGCCAAAGCCTCGGCCGCGGCTGTGCCCGACCTACCTGATCGCACCGCCCGGCCATGCCGACTTTGCTGTCTCGGAGCGCCTGGCGGCGGTGTGGATCCAAGCAAAGAGTCGTGAGCTGGGGTTTTGCGGGCATTTCGTCAGTCCCGAGGTAAGCACCAGGGTGTTTAACTATCTCAATATCACCAACCTCAATGCGGCGACCTTTACCAAATTGAATCGCAGTCAGGCCAACATCCTTGGCTATGAATCCAAGGCCGATCACTTGGTGATCTTGCACGATGAAGTACGCCATGACGTACCGCAGTTGGAGGCCGAGGTCATCGATCTGCATTCATTGGAACGCCGTCCGGATCCAGCGATTAAGCTGGAACCACAGTTGGCCAAGACCATTATGCAAAAGGACCGCAATTTTTGGCTGCTCTACAGCTTTTCTTTGGTGCCCAATACCATCATGTACGGCACCAGTCGGTCTCAGCGGTTCATGAGTGATACGGCGACCGGTGCGCCGGTCACCGCGACCCACGAACACGGGATGTTGCCGCGGGTGATCACGAGCTTGGCGCTGGGGACTCTGGATCATCCGATGGGATTTGATGAATGGGACGCGTCGCTACGCTTTTATCCAACTTTGGACGTGAATTTTTGGAGCGTCGAGGCCAAGACACCGTCGCACCCTGATCCGGTCCGCTACCAAACGATCTTTATCAACTTTCCCTACAATGCCGAATTGTCGGTTTATACCCCAATAGGGACCATCGGCGTCGCCGTGTCAGCTGGGCCAATGCCGACCTGGACCTACGTTGATAAGCCCAGATTGCAACTGCTATGGACCGGGACCCGGGAGGTCAGCTGGACCGTCTTTACCTCGCGCGACATCTTTATCCAACTCGTCTACGACGAACGCTTTGCCAGCAAACCTATTGCCGCCAACGGCGTCAGCGTGCAGCACTGGACGGATGTCTCGCTGCGCCTAGGTTACTTTACCGACGTCTTTGGTCGGATGGTCCAGGCCATCACCAAACCAATCGACGGATGGACCCGAGGTGCTTGGTAATTCGGCCCTGGCGAGCGACATATTATCTAATATACACAGTATGTTATAAGTGCCCGAAATAAAATGCGCAAGTTTTGGTGCCGTCGTGCCGATACGCTCCCCATGGTTGGCTCTATCAGTCGATTTATAGGAGGACCTCGGGATGGCTTTGACCTGCACTGCACCGCGTCGCGCACAGTGGTTTGCCCTAGGCTTATGCGCAGCCCTGGTCATTGGCTGTAAGGCAGCAAGCTTTAAGACGGCTGGCTCGGTCGATGGTCGGCCCTCTGGTGCTGCGTCTGGAGATGGCACCAAGGGTAACTCCGGCAGTGGCGACAGCACCGAAGGTAGCCCGAACACAGCAAATGCGGGCGGCAGTAATGCCAACGGCAGCAGCGGCAGCGGCAGCGGCAGCAGCACGGACAGCGCCGACAACGCCCCTGCGATCAAGGCTAACGGCTCAACCAGCGACATCACCGTCCCGCCGAACACACCGGTTACGATCACTTGGGACGCACCCACTGCGACCCAATGCGTCGTCCAGCCGCTAAACGCCACAGGCACTAAGGCGACTGCACAGGTCCAAGCGACCGCGACGCAAACATACACCTTGAACTGTCAGACTCCGGGTGGCCCAACGACGACGACCATCAACGTCGTCGTCGCACCGCCGGCGGCACCAACCACGTCCATCACGGCGAATGGCGCTCCAGGCACCCAAACGGTGAAGCCTGGCGACAATGTCACGATCGCTTGGACGAGCTCCAATGCCGACAGCTGCAGCCTGTCGCCAGCAGAGGGTAAAACCGGGAGCACCGGCACGTCTGGCACCTTCACGAAGGTGATGCCGACGACGCCGCTCATGTACAGCGTCACCTGTACCGGTCCTGGCGGCACGATGACCAGCGTCGTCACCGTCAACCCAGCGGGACAAACCTCCGTGACCGCCCAGTTGAAGGCCAATGGCACGGCTGCGTCGATCTACATTCCCTATAATACCAGCGTCGAATTGAGCTGGACCTCGTCGGGGGCTTCCACCTGCCTCTTAGCACCGCTCAATGACAACCATTTGGTCGGTCAACTCACCACCGATAAATTAACGGCGACTGTCCTCTACTATTTGACCTGCTCCGGTGGCAATCAGTCGGTGATCAGCGCAATTGCCGTCAACGTCGGCCTCATGCCAGCCCCAACCCCAGATCTGAAGATCAACGGCAGCGATGGTCCACTGGTCGCGGCAGCCGGTGCTCCTTTGGATATCACGTGGACCAATCCAAATGCGGTGACCTCCTGTAGTCTTAGTCCAAACCCCGGCAAGGTTGGAGTCTTGGCAGACACCGGTGAGATCACCACCAATGCCACCATCGAGCCCGTGACCTACACCTTAACGTGTAAAAATGCCGGCGGACAAGGCACCGATAGCGTCAGTGTCATGCCCGCAGTGGTGCCGCCGACGGCAAAGCTGACGGCCAATGGCCAAAGCGCAGGAATCGTGACGGTCCCATCCGGCAGCATGGTTGATCTGGCTTGGACGTCGACCGGTGCGAGTTCTTGCGTCGTGACTCCAGGGCACTACACCGGGATCGTCGGCAACCAAAGCGTCGGGCCGATCACTGCAGTGCAGTCTTACGGGGTGCTGTGTACCGGTCCCTTTGGCACTGCAGCGGCGAATGTCGTCGTCGCACCGGCCGCGCCAACGTTAACCACGATCCTTACGGTCAACGGTTCGATGACCCCGATCACCGTCATGACGGGCACACCGCTGGTGGTTGCCTGGGCCTCATCGGAGGCGACGAAGTGCAGTGTCGCTCCATTTAGCTGGTCGGGCTTGGCGGGCACGCGCACATCACCCGCAGTGACCGCTGATCTTACCGTTGTTCTCACCTGCGTCGATGCTGGTGGCAACCAATCGACGGCGAAAGTGCCAGTGCACGTCGTGCCGGACAACAGCAATGCCTCGGTGACACTAAAGGCCAACGGCAGCACTGGGCCACTCTACATCACGCAAAACTCCCCGGCGGCCCAGTTGGTCTGGACCTCGGTCAACACGGTGAGCTGTGCTTTTGACGACGGCGCGGTCGTCGCAACCTACGGTTCAAGCACCCGGTCGATCAGCAATGACACGAAGTACACGTTGACCTGTAAGACTGCCAGCGGTGGCACGGTCACAGCTTGGATACAGATCTATGTCAAAGCGTCGTGCAAGCGATCGACCAAGGTTGGCATCAATTTCGAAGATGCACCGATTGGCAGCCGCGACGCAGACTTCAACGACTTTACGGCCTGTACCGACCAAGGCGACTTCTCGGTTTATGGGACCGAAGTGGTTTCGGAGCGATGCCAAACCGTTCCCTTCACGACATCCAAGATCAGTAACTGCAGTCACCACATTCGCATTGAAATCCATCATCCCAATGGGACGCAGGAAAAGCCAATCGAGTTTGACGACAGCACGGCCCAGCCGACGCTGATGCTGCACTTTCAAAAGGGTTCAGTGCTCGAAGTCTATGTCACCAACCTGCAAAGCTGCGGTAGTAAGCAGACCACCCACAGCATGCACGAACCGGACTGGGCCATCGTCAAAGCCGACGAGTGCCGGCGCACCGGGCGGTAAACTGGAAGGTCTACCGCGTGATCTTAAACTCGACGCGTCGGTTGCGTTGCCGTCCCTGGTAGTTGCCGTTGTCGGCGATCGGCTGGGAGGCGCCGTAGCCGACGGCACTGATCGTCTGCGGATCGAGTTTATGCACTTCAATCAGGTAGCGCCGGATGGTGCTAGACCGGCGTTCGCTTAGATTTTGGTTATAGGCATCCGAGCCGATGGAGTCGGTATGGCCCTCGATGCTGACGGTCTTGTAGCGCGGCGCCTGCTTCATATAGGCGACTAACTCGCGGATGCGCTGCTTCGTGCCTGGCAGCACCTCTTTGTCCGAGTCAAAGGCAAACATGACGTCGTTGAGGATGATGGTCTCTTGCTTAGGTGGTGTGCCTTGAGGCAACCATTCGGGTTGTTCCGCTGGCTCATGGGCGGCAGGCTTGCCTTCAGGTTTCTTCCTGTGCCTAGGCTTGTCCTCGTCCTCATCATCGTGACCGCAGACCGGTCCAAAGGCCATGTTGGCGCCTGCATAGACCCGCCAGTCGGGTGAGCCGACACCATTGCCAAGCCGGGTGCCACCACCCAAGTGCAGGGCGATATTGTGGGTTAGATCGTGCTTGGCTCCAAGCAGAGCCTCAGCCGAGGACTGGGTCCGATCGATGTCGGCGGTGACGGTCTTGACGGGCCGTGAGCCAAAGACCTCGGCGATGAACTTCGTATTGATCGCACGGACATGATAGCTTGCCGCCGCTGAGGCAATATACTGGTCTTTAAATGGCTGGATCGGAAACTCCGGCAGCTTGCTGCCAGGAGAGCGCAGCCGGTAGCCGACATTGACCCCCATGCGGACCCGCGCCACCGTCGTGTCGGCGGCAACCTCCAGCGTCTTGGTCGGCCCAGCTCCGGATCCAGCATAGGGATTATTGGTGATGCGGTTGATGCTCAGCGTGCCGACCACGGCAACCCCATAGTCGCGCTGACCCCAAAGGCGGTACTTGGTGTTGAGGCGGACCTCGGTATTGCCCTTTTGGCCAAACTCGCCGTGTAGGCTCTTGGTTTCCACCGACTGGGCAACGATCTGCGGCAAGCTAAGACCGATGTCCCAGTTGCGCATCAGGCCAAAACCGACGTTCAGATCGGCCCCAGTGACGGCATCTTTGTGATGCTGCGTCTCATCGCCGGTGGCCTCGTTGGTGCGCAGCAAGGGTAGGGTATTGCGCGCGTAGTTGCCAAACAGGCCGAGGTTAAAGATGCAGGGGGCCAGGGTTTGCGAGGACTGGACCGTGACAAAATCGAGGCCGCTGGTGATGGCATTGAAGTTCTGGGCATCGACGCCGACGACATTGCCGCGGGCCACGGTCGCTACCGACAAGAACATCAGTGCCAAAATGAAGGCGACCCGAGGCGTCGAGTGTTGGCTCATAGAGTGAAGGCCCCAATAAGTAGTCAAACGACAAGACAATTCATTGCAATCACATAGTATCATAGGTCGCGATCAGCCAATGTGTGGTTGGTCTGACCTCCAATGTGTGTTCATATGATCGCACGTCTTTTCATGCCTTAAGCCAATGGGTTGACGTGCATCTACCGCCACTCATCATCGATCTGGCCATCATCCTCGGCGTCGCGGCGCTGGTGACCTTCCTGTTTCGCTTGATTAAGCAGCCGGTGGTCATCGGTTATATCGTCGCCGGCGTCATCGTTGGCCCATTTGGCCCAACCTTGGTATCGGTGGTGGACGTCGAGGGCGTTAAGGTCTGGGCGGACCTGGGCGTCATCTTCTTTATGTTTGCCCTTGGTTTGGAGTTTAGCTTTCGCCGTCTGATGAAGGTCGGGGTCTCGGCCGGACTGACGGCAGCGCTGCAGATCGGTGCGATGATCACAACCGGATATGCCTGCGCCCTAGCCCTGTCTTATGGCTCCCGCGAGGCACTCTTTGTCGGTTGCATGGTGGCCATTCCATCGACCACCATCATCATCAAGACCTTGGAGGAGTTGGGTCTGAAGACCCGACGCTTTGCCGAGCTGGTCTACGGTATCCTCATCGTCGGTGACCTGGCGGCTATCTTGATGCTGGTCGCCCTGACCAATATCGCCACCTCGGCGTCGATCAGTGCGGCAGACCTGCTGCTCGCAGCGGCAAAGCTCGGCCTGGTCGTCAGTGCCTGGCTCCTGGTTGGCTTGCTGGTCGTGCCCCGCGTGGTGAAGGTCGTCAGCAAGCGCGGGAGTAGCGAGATGCTGATCGTCGTGTCGCTTGGTCTGTGCCTGGCGCTGGTCTGCTTATCGACCTATTTTAATTACTCCGTGGCGCTTGGCGCCTTCATCATGGGTTCGATCCTCGCCGAGACCAAGGAAGCTCGCCGCATTGAAGGCTTGGTGGCGCCGCTAAAGGATGTTTTTGGTGCGATCTTCTTTGTCTCTGTCGGTATGCTGCTCGACCCACGCATCGTCGCCGCTCATCTGGGCGCGGTGGCCCTGCTTTGCCTGGTCGTGATCGCTGGCAATATCCTGTTTGCCCTGGTGGCGACCCTAATGACGGGCCAGACCTTGGCCACCGCGATTCAGACCAGCTTTTCCCTCGCCCAGATCGGCGAATTCTCGTATATCATCGCCGTGCTAGGGATAGGCTATAAAGCGATCGACCAGCAACTGTACCCGATCATCGTCGCCGTATCGTTGATCACCAGCTTCACCACACCCTATCTGATCCGCGCTGCTCCAGGCATTGCTGCCCGCCTCGAGCGCCGCCTGCCATTGGCGTGGCTCCAGGCCATGGACCTCTACAGCAGTCGACTCGTCAGCTGGAGTGCCAACCGTCGCCGCGCCAACGTACTTAGTCAACCAGTGGTCCGGTGGTGTGCAGCGACCATCGTCCTATTGGGAGCGCTCAGCGCGGAGTTTTTCTCGCTCCGCACCGCTGCGGTCGTGACTCTGCTATCGACCGCGACGATATTGCTCTTGTTTAGGCGCCGGGTGAGTCGTTGGTATCAGTGGCTAGAACACTTGTTTTTCGCCGGTATATCGGGTGGGACAAGCGCAGGACACGGTCCTTCCGGCGAGCAGACCCATGACCATCTGGTCCCTTGGGACGCGCACTTGGCTCCGATCGAGGTCGGCTATAATCCCTTGTTTATCGGCAAGACCTTGGTCGAGTTGGCTCTGCGCGAACGCTTTGGCATTAGCATTATGGTCATCAAAAGGGGCGATCAGGATATCGTCTCGCCAGGACCTCACGAACGCATTTACCCTCTAGATGTCTTGCTGTGTTTGGGCACCGACCAAGAGCTGATGACGGTTCAGGCAGACATGCAGCGAGCTAGCGCTGCCGTGACCACCGCGGATGAGGCGTCTAGCTTCGTCCTGCGTCCGGTCGAAATCCCGGAGGGTTCGGCTTTAGCTGGCAAAACCATCCGAGAGGCCTCGATCCGAGATGCTTTTGGCTGCATCGTCGTCGGGATTGAGCGAGGCGGGCGACGGCTGCAATCACCGAAGTCAGATGTTCGGCTGCAGGCGGCCGACCTACTGTGGCTGGTGGGAGACGCCCGAGGCCTGCAAAAGTTGCAGGCCTCGCTCCCCAGTTGAACACCACCTCTAAACAAACGCGATTGGCTTGGCCCTTAGCGCTTCAGCTTGGCATAGCGGATGCGGTGCGGGGTATCCGCATCGCGGCCTAAGCGTTCGCGGCGGTTCTTCTCGTAATCGGAATAGCTACCCTCAAATAACGTGATCTGGCTATCGCCTTCAAACGCCATGATATGGGTGGCAATCCGGTCGAGAAACCAGCGATCATGGGAAATCACCACAGCGCAACCGGGGAAGTCCCCCAGCGCCTCTTCCAAGGCACGCAGCGTGTTAACGTCCAAGTCGTTGGTCGGTTCATCGAGCAGGATGACGTTGGCTTCTTCACGGATGAGCAGCGCAAGCTGCAGTCGATTGCGCTCACCACCCGAAAGCTCGCTCACCGCCTTTTGTTGATCTGGACCGGTAAAGTTAAAGCGTCCGACAAAGGCGCGCCCGTTCACTTCGCGCCGGCCGAGTTTGACCACGTCTTGGCCGCCGGAGATGACGTCGTACACGGTTTTATTCGGGTCTAGCGACAGCCGTGACTGCTCCATGTAGCCGAGTTTCACGGTTTCGCCGATGGTGATCTTGCCCTGGTTGGGCTGCTCTTGGCCGCAGATCATGCGAAACAGGGTTGTTTTACCGGCGCCGTTGGGCCCGACGATGCCGACGATGCCACCGCGCGGCAGATCAAAGTTGAGCTTTTCGTAGAGCAGCTTGTCATCGTATTCCTTGGCGACGTTTTCAAAGCGGATGACGACATCGCCCAGGCGCGGTCCCGGCGGGATAAAGAGGCGCAGGTCATCGGTGGTCTTTTCGTTCTCTTGATTCGCCAGGGTCTCGTAGGCGGTAATCCGGGCCTTGCTCTTGGCTTGGCGCGCCTTCGGACTCATCCGAATCCATTCAAGCTCGCGCTCCAGCGTTTTCGCCCGCTTGTCGTCGGCCTTTTGTTCATTGGCCATGCGCTTTTGCTTTTGCTCGAGCCAGGACGAGTAGTTGCCCTTCCACGGAATACCGTGGCCGCGGTCCAGCTCAAGGATCCAGCCGGCGACATTGTCGAGGAAGTAGCGGTCATGGGTGACGGCAATGACGGTGCCCTTGTAGCTCTGCAGGAAGCGTTCGAGCCACTGCACACTTTCGGCGTCCAAGTGGTTCGTCGGTTCGTCCAGCAGTAAGATATCTGGTTCCTGTAGCAGCAAGCGGGTGAGCGCCACGCGCCGGCGCTCACCACCGGAAAGGCCGTCGACCAAGCGATCAGGCGGTGGACAGCGCATCGCGTCCATGGCGAAGTTCAACTTATCGTCGAGACTCCACGCATCCATGCTGTCGAGCTTGTCTTGGACTTCCGCCTGACGGGTGATCAGCTTGTCCATGTCGTTTGGATCGAGATTTTCGTCGCCGAGCTTGTTGTTGATCTCGTCGAACTCTTTGAGCAAAGCCACGACCTTGCCGCAACCTTCTTGCACGATCTCCTTGACCGTCTTGGTGGCGTCGAGTTCGGGTTCTTGCGGCAAAAAGCCGACGGTGTAGCCTTCCGTCAGGTGGGCTTCGCCTTGAAACTCCTGGTCGACTCCGGCCATAATCCGCAGCAGCGTCGACTTACCCGAACCGTTGAGACCCAAGACTCCGATTTTGGCGCCGTAGAAGTACGACAACGAGATATCGCGCAGCACTTGCTTGCCTGTTGAACGCTGCGTTTTGGCGACGCGCACCATCGAATAGATAATCTTTTGACCAGCATCACTCATATTCCAACTCATTCCTTCTGAACTAGCCGGCCAGCGTGGCCTGCGGTGTTTGACTTGACGTTGCGACCTTGGCGCCCTTTGCGACTTTTTTCACCGATAGGGTCATGGCGAAGGTCGCCACGGGCTCCTCGCCGTGCTTATCCGGAACCGTGGCGATCACGTGCACTGGCGCCTCTTCACGCTGCCCCGTGGCCAGCGTCTTCTTGATTAACGCGGCGATCAGCTCGCCATCGTCACAGATAAAGTGCACATCACCGTCCGCGCGTTTGAGAAAGTCCGCACTGACATTTTTAAACACCATGCTGACCGGCTTGCCGCTGGCCCGAATGGCAGCGATGGAAAAGAACCCGGCCGCCAAATCGGCGCCTGCAGCCAATGCCGCAAAATACATGCTGCCAAGCTGGTTTTTACTGCGCCTATTGAGGCGAAGGCGCAAGACACAACGCTGCTCGGTCCAAACAAGGATGGACGGTCGTAGGTGAAACACCATGGGGATCTTGAACAAGCCGAAAAGGCGCAGGAGTATGGTCGCCGCCAGAGGACTCGTGCGTCCGTGGGCATCGAATGGAAACATAGCCACCCGGGTCTAAGAAAGGGTTAAAGGCACCAGTTTTATTAGTCTAAACTATATTGTTAAGCGATTCCGCAAGAAAATCCTCGCCAGTCCAAGCAACCAGTCGCATTTGCACCCCGCTTTACGCCTCTGTTAGAATGTATAAACTATCTAAATCACTGAAAAAATGAAGATCGCATGAGGACCTGGATGATGCGGCGATCAGATCGCAGAGCCTTTGTGAGTGGCGGTGTCAGCCTAGGGGTGCTGGGGCTGCTCGGATGCAAATTGCCTGGATCAGACCTATCCGCGTCCAAGGATGCGGTGGATACGGTCGCTGGCGGCTACCCGGCGGTGCGCAAATCCATCACCTCCGCTGCGGCTGAGGACGATCTCAGACTTTATAGAAAGGCCGTGGCCTTACTCAAGGAGAGCAAGGTCTGGACGGCGCAAGCAACGATTCACTACAACTTTTGCACCCACGGCAATTGGTTCTTTCTGCCCTGGCATCGGTTTTATCTCATGTACTTTGAGGAAGTGTGTCGGCATGCCTTGCGTTCAGCCGGCGAAAGTGATGCCTTCAGCCTCCCGTATTGGAGCTGGCCGGACACCGATCGACGGATACCGTCTTTGGCTTGGGGCGATGGTAACCCCTTGTTCGACAACACTCGTTCGATGGGGGCAAGCGACACCTTTGCCGATGCCGCCTGCGGTGCCGGTACCCTGACTGGCATCCTGCAGATTAAAAACTTCATCGACTTTGGTGGCGGTCGCGCTAGCGCTCAGCATGCATGGGGCGGCAGTGGTCACCTGGAAAGCATGCCGCACAATACGGTGCATTCCGCAGTCGGCGGCGATATGGGACACTTTATGTCGCCCTTGGATCCACTGTTTTGGCTGCACCACGCGAACGTCGATCGCCTCTGGGCACAGTGGCAAGCGCAGCATCCGGATATCATCCCTTCCAATCCAAACGCCCAGGATGGCGATGGCAAAGACGCCAATGGCTTGGTCCTGGACGCCAAGTTTTGGCTGGACTATGTGTTAGATGGGTACGAGGACCTCCAGGGAGTGAGGTTTACTCAAGTCGTGAAAGACTGTCTCGACACGACAAAAATGCTCAAACCCTACACCTATGATGTGCTAGTCACAGCCGCTGGGACACCTGTCACGACAGTGCCGCCAGCGGCGAAGGTACCGCCTAATTTGGCCTTACGGGGGCCTTTAAGCGGGGGCACTCATGCAGCACCTGTGGACCGCATTTTTGTTCAGTCAAAGGATGCAGGCCTCATCATCAAGATCGACCAGGCATCTAAGATCATCAGCGCCAACATCCAGTTTTCACCTGAGCTGCAGACCTATCTGGCGCGCCTATCAAGTAGTCCGAATTTCACCGGATCGTTCACCCTGATCGTCGAACATATCCCCGTGCCGACCGACGAGCTGGCGCATCGCATCTCTCTAGACTTTTATGCCAATCATCCGGAACTCACACCGGAGACGGACGCCAGTGACGTCCATTTTCTCAGTTGTTATTCGTTCTTTGTGCATCAACATCCAGGAGCACAGTCCGAGGTCAGTCTGCGCATCTCACTCAATCAGCCCCTGCTCAAGATGCGTGCGGCAGGTAGCGAGGTGCGCACTGCCATGCTGCTGCAGGTGTTGGTCAAGGATCGCTTACTGCAGGCATTGCCTAATCTCGACTTCTTTAGTTCGATACGCTTCCGCCTACAATATACAGAGTCCTGAGTCGGTCCAAATATAGACCTGAGGTCTCGACTAATGATTGAGCAACACGGGGCTGGTGTCCAATCGTTGGTCGCCGGTGCGGCTGTAACCTAGCGATTATATGTTTATGAGACTAAGCCCAATTCTTGCTCCTTCAAAGGCCTTAGGTCGATTTTGACAGTGCCAGTGGTCGCGATGCCGTGACCTTGCCTAAGGGCCAGCAAGCTTGGAGGAAGTCGCATGATACTTCGCAACACCGTGATCAGCCTGGTGATCCTAATCGGTGC
>JAPLFX010000028.1 GCA_026390445.1 Pseudomonadota bacterium | reverse complement strand
GCCAAATAACACAGCAGGCATCGACCAATGATCATCAGATAATCTCTTCTTCGTCCTTGATATCCTCGACTGATACATCATCAAAACTCTCATCTGCATGAACTTCGGACGCTTCTTTGGCGCCGGCATTATAGTCAACTTCAGGTCTTGGAGCGCTAGCTGTACTAGTTGATTCTTGGATCTGAGCTGGGCCTGGCATAAAATATGCCGCTTCTTGAGGTGCAAGGAGATTGAGCAAAACCGTCACGCCGTGGTGAAGTCGGTCGGTGAGGTTCGCGGCCATACCTTTCAGTACGTGATAACCAGCGAGAAGCATCATGCCAAAAACTAGACCGAGGGCAGTCGGGCTCAATGAACCAGCGATACCTTGGGCTAGCGTCGCCTGCTTTTTTGCTGAATCCAGTACGTCAATAGACTGAAACGCAGTCCAGAGTGAGTCAATTGTTCCGAGAATGCCGACGAGCATGATCATCAAAGTGATCGCAGGAAGGATGGCCAGACGCTTGTCGATCTGCGGCAGGAAGTCGATGGCTTCCTCTTCAATGGTACCTCGAACCTTGCTTGGGTCAGCTTCTGCCGCCTCGAGAGCGCGTGATGCGATATGTGGCAGGGACGTCCCAGAAGTGTTTTTACAGAGTGTGATGGCGCGCGTCAGGTCCTCGGCGTTGACCATCTTTTTCAGGTTCGCTAAAAATTTCACGAAGTCGATGTGATAAACGAGCTGCAGCATAATGATGCGTTCGAACATGACGATCGTTGCTAAGAATCCCAAAGCTAGAATGCTGAGCACATAGCCATTTCCCTGCTGCAGGCTCAGGGCCAGTTCTCCCCACATAATTTGTGCTCCCGGCTGGTTTCTTTTAATTGTAACCGAGATCCGCGCCAACTCCCAAGGGAGGGGCTAAGAAACCCGCGGGCAAAAGGAGCGGTGTTTAGGATTTCGGTGACTTTTTGCCGGCGGGGCGAATGCTTAGACGTTCCCCAGCGAGAGTTGGTGGCGCCGGCGGCTTGAGCGTCGTCTGAGGATCATCGTCAATCCGGTCGGAGACAGGACTTGGACTGATTGGTACCTTCTGGCTAGCCGTACTGGTTTTAAGGGTTAGAGCGCCGGATTCATGAGCTCTGATGCACGCTTTGAGGATCTCGGGGTCGAAAAGATCCCTCTCCTCGACCATCCTCTGGATGGCGTCACTTTGGTCCATGAAGCCTGAATACGCGCGACCAGACACCATTGCATCGAAGACGTCGGCGATGGCCACGATGCGGCCAAAGAATGGAATCTCTTCGCCCGCAAGTCCATCGGGATAGCCTGTACCATCCCACTTCTCATGGTGATGCTTGACCCCAGAGAGGAAGCGTTGCGCGTTGGGCATGTTGCTGATGATCTCGGCACCGATGGTCGGATGGAGCTGCATCTCCTCGTATTCTTCAGCACTCAGCATTGAGGCCTTCTTGAGGATAGCGTCCGGAATGCCGATTTTGCCAATGTCGTGGCAGAGGGCGCTGATCAGCAAGAGGCGTTTAAGGTCACGCCCCAGCTTCAGTTCCTCGGCGATCGCCAGAGAGTAACGGCTTACCCGCTCGGAGTGGCCATGAGTGTAGGTGTCTTTGGCTTCAATCGTTGCAACCATGGTTTCGATCATGCCGACCATCCAGGCGTCGAGTTCGCGCCGTAGTAGTAGCGCTTCAAAGTTTGGTGCGCAGCGGCTAATCAACGCTTGTACGAGCTCCAGTTCCTTTGCGCCGATAGCTTGCGAGGTGTTGTCGGCCTCGATATGTAGAACGCAGATCGGTTCACCGTTGTGGACCATCGGTAACACGACTCTGTTACGATTGGCTTGGGTCACTTGTGGCGACACGTCAGCAAGGAGCAAGAGCCCTTGCTTCCTCGTTAGCACGTCCTCAAATGACCGCTGGCTCAATAGAAAGGGTTCCTTTTTTCGCTTATAGTGCCGCGCAGCGCAAGGCACCAGCTGGCGGTTTGCGGCAGTCCAAACGAACACCGCGGCGCGGCTGGCGATTGGCATCAGCTTGCCGATCGACTTGAGCAGGGTCTCGCTAGCCTCCTCTAGGCCAAACGCCACGATAATATTGCTATGAAGGTCGTAGACTTCTTTGATGGACCTAAGGTCAGTCGTTAAGTTGTTGACCACTCCGAGCTGATTTAGTCGGACCGGAGTAAATTTTGCGCTCAGCTCGCCCTTGCCGATGTCGATTGGACCTTTTAGTCCCATGTCATCCGATACGACCATTCCAAAGTCGAGAACTTCGCGCGCCAAGTGGATGTCAGGCTCCGAGGTGACGAATTGAAACTCGGTAGCTCCGACTAGTAGCTTGTCGCCATTTTGTAAGACCGCATTCAATACTCGATCGCCGTTGATATATGTGCCGTTTTTTGACTCTAAGTCCTCGCAGATAAAGAGCCTGCCACGACGCTTGATACGCAGATGAAAGCGAGAGGTTTCCTCGTCGTCAAGCACAACGACGTTACTTGGATCGCGACCAATGGTGATCGGAAACTGGCTGAGAGTGATGCGGTCGCCAGCGCCTGTTCCGCGTTCGACGATGAGTAGCGTCATGTAGGTCCGTTCGCGTAGGTGGCATGGGTGGGCGGTCCATTGCCGTCACCTCTAAGCTTATCGGCTGCTTCTGGACAAAATTGACTTCAGCCTAAAGCTTGGTCAGTTTCTGCCGATAAGCTCTTCACGGTTTGGTAAAGACACGAAGCGACGGAAACTAGCCATGGTTTTGAGAAAATGGAATATCGCTGCGTGCATGCTTGTCTTGGGCGTTGCTAGCGCCGTAATCGCCAGCGGCCGCTATACCCAAGTCGCGCAGGCGCTGCCCCCGCTGGGTCAGCGCCTTTATGGCCTGGGGCAGCAGCAGTCTGTTGCACCTGTAGTGATCGCTCCGGCGAAAGCATTGAGCCTGGGCAGGTACATGCGTGATCCGGATCAACCCAGGCATTTAAACGTGCTTGCTCCACACCGAGTAGCCGCCCATAAGCAGCCTGAATTAAAAGAAAAACCAGGCAATCTTCGGTTTCAGCGACTGCGTGTCACGGGACATTTGCAGCAGCCTAGGGTTGCCTTTAGGCTGGATCCTTTGCCCCTTGAGCGGGCCGACGAGCCCATTAGCAAGGATTTTTATCCCAAGGTGTTCGAACCGGCTAAGGACGATGCCTTTTAGTCTGGCACGAACTCAATGTTGGCAGCAGTTTCGCCCTGATAGCGCCGCCCGCTTCTGTTAGCGCTCACCGACAAAGATGATGTGGGATGTCGGGACGGTAGCAATATTTGGCTGGCCGGTCAATTTAAATCTTCCAGTATGCATCCTTGGGGACGCAGCGATAGATTGACTGAGTCCCGCCACTCGCCTAGCAGCATTGCATCATTTCAGGGAGGTCGTATTGTCCACACTTGGATCACTGGACGAGACTTTGTTTCACTCCATCAACAGCGGCCTGGGGCAAACCTGGCTCGATGCTCCGATGATGTTTATTTCGAATAAGTACACCTGGCTTGCAGTGGGTGGCGTCATTCTGTTGCTCGCGTTGCTAAAGCGACGTCGGCACCTACTTCCTTTGTGTTTATTGCTAGGAAGCACGATCGGCTTGACTGACGTTGTGACCTATCAGGTAGTTAAGCCTCTGGTCGCTAGGGAGCGACCTTGTAAGCGTCCATTGGCCGAGTTGCGTATGGTCCCGATTTGGTGCGGAGGAGACTACGGCATGCCGTCCAATCACGCCGCTAACGGGATGGCATTGACGGCTATTCTCGCCCTTAATGCCCCGGCCGCAGCCGCATGGGTAGCTCTCGTTTTGACCGTTATGACTGGCTTCAGTAGGGTGTACCTGGGAGTTCATTTTCCTGGTGACGTGTTGGCTGGCTTTGGTTTTGGGGCACTGATTGGGTGCGTTTGGCATTACTTGTTTTGGCGCTTATGGCCGGCCCTCGGGTCATTAAAAATGCGCGCCATCGAAGCTAAATCCAAATTCAATCGTTAGTTGGTCCAAGTCCTAAAGCTCGCCGCTTAAGTCGAGCAATAGGCTTGGCTTGCGCGAGGTTGATCCAGCCACATCGCTATACGCGATGACCAAGCAGGACAACCTGGTAAGTGCCAGCGATCCAGCACCGCTGAGATCGCCGCCAAAAGGCAGCAGAAATCCAACTCCGCCGTCTCGGTAGGTTTGACCTAGGTCGATCGACCTGCCGATATCGTAAAACAATCGCCAGCGCATTTGGCGAGTGAGGAGCAGGGAGTCGCTGGGTATTGGCAAATGAAATGGGAGGAGCAAGTCGAGACTACCCGAGGCAATCGAGCGCGACCAGTTTAGTCCGCGTTGATCGAGGCGTAGATGTGCTTCTTTTAAGTCGGTGGGCTTAAACAGTGCGACCTGGGGCAGCTGTCCGTCACCGGTTACCAGTCCACGAAAGGCTCTGGCACTGAGCGCAATGCGGTTGGTAATATTGCACTGACCCGATGCTGCTGCCTGACTTCGATCATATTGAAACCCCTTAGCGAAGGCGCCTGGGGCCTTCTCCTGCTGTCCATTTAGGCTATAGCTGCATATTCGGGGTGAACCGGCGGGCCGCAAAGTGGCGCTAATGGCAAAGGTTCCATGCGCGGACTCAGGCTCAGCGGCGCGTGCCCGTCGCCTCAGAGATAGGCCAAGGCTAAGTTCCGGATTGCTAACTCCGACCGGCGATCTTGACAGCGCCACCTGTGCCAGTCTATCGCGGTCATAATTCTGGCTGAAGTCAACCGATCCATTCAGAGCATAGTCTGGCAATCGGAAGCTGTCACTCAGACTAACCGCCGCGAGCGTTGTTCCAGGCGCTGCCTCGAAGCGAACCAAGAGACCACTATTGATATACCTAAAGAGAGCAGCCTGAAGGCCAAGAGAAAACGGCTCACCCGGCCGCTTGAACGCATAGGGAACCCATAGGATGGTGTAGGCGTCATCGCGCAGCGTATCGGCCTGACCGGGAAAGAAGGTCAGGTCAGGCAATCCCAGGTGATTATTGAAGCGATTTTCATCGAACGTTTCATGGGTGGGATCGACTTCACCATCGCCAGGCTTTGATGGCGTGATGACGCTGGCGACCCACGGAGCATCTGGCGCTTTGTTGTTTTTGGCACTTCGCGCCAAATAATAGTGTCCGCTTAGGTCTTTGACACCCAGCAACGGCGCAAAGTCCACCCCCCCTTTTTGTGTGGCGCTGATCTCGCTGATCCAGCGACCATCTGGAAGTTCAGTCTTGTCGACGCTCTCCAGCGCAAAGTCTGGCCATCCGTTTGAGGTCCACCAATTTTTTAGCGACGTGGTAAGAGTCTGGCGCATGGATGGGGAAAAGGGCGATGGACGGTGTGAAAAGTAGTCATAAAACTCGGCAGGGCTGATGAAAGAGTGAAGAAAGTGCTGGGTTAGATTGCGCGTGAAGCGAAAAAAGACCTGGTCGCCAGCAGCACTCTTAAGCTGTCTCATCGCGCTGGTTTGCTTGATGAACAAAAGCGGTGATTGCGCCGTATGAATGGATTTTGACTTCAGCTCATTGTCGGTCAGAATAGCCAGCGGTGCGTTTCGGCGCAACAAAGCCGCGGTGACCTCAGAGATCTGCAGATAGTCGAATGAAAGCAGTCGAAAACCCGCACTGGCATTAAACAAATTAAAGCGGGCAGGGTGGCGACTCAATGCCTCTAGCGTTGCAAATTCGGCTATGCCGGAGACCAGCCAGTCGTCGTCTGGACTAGCAGCGGCGATGGCACTGCCATACCATTGGTGGGTTAATTGGATGGCAAAAATCCAATGTTGCCAGTTAAGTAGTGAGCGTTGAACCTTGTTAAAAAGCGCCTGCGCCGGTCGATTCATGGAAATCAGCCCAGGTAATCCATGGCGCTGCAGTTCTGAGGTCTCGATGATCGTCAGCGTCGGATAGGGGTAGGGTCCAAGGATATCGACTAAGACGGGGAGCGTCTCGCTAACCGTGGCCTCCAAATCCTTAAAGCTCTCACTGTGATAAAAAAGCGTGACAGGGACACCGGCGGCTTGGAAATTCTTGCGTAGAAACCCTTGTTCACTTTTCTCTAGGGCAAATGCCAGTCCGCGGGCCGTCAAATCAATGGTGACCACACCAGGGGTCCGTGTGTCACCGGGGCCAGCGTAATTCCATCCCGTAGGTATATGCAGTTGACCAGTGAGGTGCGTCGATATGGCCGCTCGATAGTACTCCGGGTCTTGCCCGGCAGCCGGGCACTCAGCCAATAGTTGTGGCAGGAAGCCATCATAGAACCAGTCGCCGTCTCGGCTCATCGGGAGCCTAGGCACGACCGCGTCAAAGGTGAAGGCTAGTTCGTCCGTAATCATCTGTGAACCAGGGTCTATTCGCACGAGTTGGCCTAGGGACGTTGCTTCTACCTGGGCCGGAAGTGCTGCCTGTATGGATTGCTGGCCACCCAAAAACACCGGGCGGGGAGCTGGAGAGGAGAGTAAGTCAAAGCGTCGATTGCCGCTCCGACTGTCGCCGTAATCAGGATCAGCATAGGGCAAATAAATGCAAGCGCCGTGGCGGGGGTTCCAGTCACGCACGCGCATAGTGCCATGTATCTGCTTAGGACCCGAGTGCTCAGCAGGGGCCTCGATGGTGACATCAAAGGCCACGGCAGGAAAGCGCGAGCCCTCCGTGGCCCCTGCCAAGGCCATTGCCAAGCCGCTAAAGCTGCAGATCATCAAGGCGAGCGCTTGGCCTAGTCGGTTAGGCCAGCTGCCCCTGTTTGATTCGCGCCAGTGTTTCACGCCTCTTCCGGAAAAAAGCGCTGTTGTGAGTCGGCATGTTTAATCAGCAAAGGCGAAGGTTTAAAGCGACTACCATGGTGCCCTTCCAGCTCACGTAGGCGGGCAACTACACTAGATGCGCCAACATGATCGATGTACTTAAATGGGCCGCCCCAAAATGGCGGGAAGCCTAGGCCGAACACCGCGCCGACATCGCCGTCGTAGGCATTGGCGAGGATCCCCTCCTCTAGGCAGCGCACCGACTCGTTGACAAAGACGAGGAGGCAACGTTCCAGTATTTCGTCTTCCCCAACCTTGGCGCTGTCCGGCTCAAGGCCGAGAAGCTCATATACACCGCTGTCGGCTCGGCCCTTTTTGCCAGCGTCGTAAAGGTAAAATCCCTTGTTGTTTTTGCGACCGAGTCGACCGCTGTCAGCGATCGGCGCCAGACTTTGGGGCATGACCAAGCGATCGGGGAACGCGCTAGATATAGTCTCCAGAACATGCATTCCGACATCGATACCGACTTCATCAATGAGCGTGATGGGGCCAACGGGAAATCCGAAATCGGTCAGTGCTTCATCGATCTGCTCGATGGGCGCTCCTTCCGCCAGGACCAGGGCAGCTTCGTTGAGAAAAAAGGACAGGGCTCTGGTGGTATAGAATCCGGGGCCATCCTTGACAACGATGACCTGTTTACCGAGTTCCTGACCTAATTCCACCGTTCGCGCCGTGACCCAATCTGCTGTCGCATCGGTGATCACAACCTCTAGGAGAGGCATCTTTTCAACGGGAGAAAAGAAATGCATTCCGATCACCCGCTCCGGGTGCTTCGCCTGGCTGGCAATCTTGCTGATGGGTAGCGCCGACGTATTGCTGGCGAAGATGTAGTCCTTGCCGTTCAATTCCTCGACTTGCTTGAGCAAACTCTGCTTTAAGCGGAGGTCTTCAAATACCGCCTCAATGACGATGTCGACCTGACCGAGGCCATTGGTGTTCAGGCCTGGAGACAGATGGGCGAGCTTTTGCGTCAGCTCAAAGGGCTTGATACGGCGCCGATCTAGTTTCTTTTGGAAGTAATCTCGGGAGTGCTTTAAGGCGCGCCCAACGGAGTCTTTGTTTGGATCGGCCAGCCGGACGGTGATGCCGCGCTCTATCGCTACCGTGGTGATGCCTGCACCCATGAACCCGGCCCCAATCAAGCCGATCGAATTGACCTTAGAGGTGCCAAAACGCTCCCGGCCGGCGTCTTTATAGCGATGCTTTTTGAGGCTGGTCGTGGCGTGAAAGAGATGGACTAGGCTATGGCTTTCACGGGTGACGGCCAGTTGACCAAAGAGTGTCGCTTCCAGTTCTAGACCTTTGGCAAGCGACATCTCATGTCCTTCAAACACCGCCTCCAACGCTTTATAGGCGGCTGGGTAAAAGCCCTTGGTCTTGTCATCGACCATTTCCCGAGCTTTCTTTTGCATGAGTTTACGGCCGATAGGGTTGCCTTCCGTCGCCCACTTGGGCAAATCTGCGGCCAATTTGCCAGGGCTCAGGTCGGGGAGGCGACTGCGCGCTGGTCTTTTCTTGTGGACCAGCTTGACGGCATACTCACGTAGCGATTGCGGCGGTACCGTGGCATCGACGAGCCCGCTCTTCTCGGCCTTTTTACCGCCTACCTTCTTGCCGGTGATAATCAGGTCCAAGGCGCCTTGGATGCCGATGAGCCGCGACAAGCGCTGGGTCCCACCCGCGCCAGGAATCAGTCCGAGTTGAATCTCCGGAAGGCCGACCTTGGTGCGCGGGTCATTGGTGGCCACTCGCCACGAGCAAGCAAGCGCCAGCTCAAAGCCGCCGCCTAATGCTAGGCCATTGATAGCGGCGACGGTGGGAACACGCAGATCAGTGATCTTTTGCAGCACTGCCTGCATTTGTCTTGACCCAAGCGTTGCCTCTTCGATCGTGCGCATTGCATTGATTTCAAGGATGTCGGCTCCGACGATGAAGTCCTTCTTGCCGCTGATGAAAACGACGCCCTCTAGACCATGGTCACCTTGGAAAGAATCCAGAATATCATTTAGCTCGTGCAGTACCTTGGCCGAGAGGACGTTGACCTCTTTCTCCTTGGTGTCAAAAACTACGACTGCAACGTTACCAACTTCGCGCTCAATATGCCAAAACTCGCCCATGTTAGGTCACTCCTTAGTCTCAATCATCAATCTCACACACGCTCGATCAACATCGCTCCGGCCATGGCCCCGGCGGCGCAGATGGCAATCAACCCGAGATTTTTGTCGCTGCGGACAAGCTCGTTGGCGAGCGAGGTAGCGAGGCGAGCCCCTGTGGCACCAAACGGATGCCCAATCGCAATCGCCCCACCATTGACGTTGACCCGGTCCATAGGGAACTTGCCCAGAGCCTTGTCACCGAAATAGCGCTCCATAAAATCATTGGATTCCATCGAACGAATACAGCTCAGGACCTGTGCAGCAAAAGCCTCGTGTATTTCGAACCGATCGATGTTGTCGATGGTCAAGCCATGCTTCTTAAGCATGAGCGGAATCGCAATAGCGGGGCCAATGAGCAACTGTTCATATGGGTTGACCCCGACCATGATGACGTCTTTGATGCGTACTTTCGGCACTAATCCGAGACTCTTCGCGCGGGCTTCGTCGGCAATCAAAGTGACGGCAGCTCCGTCGGTCAGTGGCGAGGAGTTCGCGGCCGTTAGCGTCCCAAATTTTTTATCGAATGCTGGCTTGAGATCCTTCAAAGCCTCGACCGATGTATCGGCGCGAATCATGTTGTCGCGATCAATGCACTGCGCGTACTTTGGTGTTGGCCAAACCGGTACAATCTCCTGATCTAGGTAGCCAGATTCTTGGGCAATTGCCGCCTTTTTGTGCGATTCTACCGCAAAACGGTCCTGGTCTTCTTTGCTGATTCGATTTAGCTTCGCCATGATCTCGGTATGCTCGCCCATGGTCAGACCTGTTAGAGGCTCCGACAGACTGGGTGGTGACGGTAGCCAAGCCTTTGCACTGAAATTCTTTAAGATGTTTAGCTTCGCCGCAGTCGAGCGAGCCTTGTTAAGGGTGACGAGGAATTTTCGGGCCTCTTGCGAGTAGACAATCGGCACATCGCTTAAGCATTCGACTCCACCGGCAAGAATCAATGCGGGGTTGCCAAAGGCAATCGACCGTGCGGCGTCACCAATCGTCTGCATGCTACTGGTACACGCGCGGTTGACGGTGACGCCGTGAATATGGGCGGGCAGCCCGAGGTTGATGATGGTGTCGCGTGCGACGTTGCCGTTTTTGGTTTGTGGCACGACCACGCCACAGGAAATTTCATCAATTTCTTGTGGGTCGAGATCAAGGCGGCGGATCAAGCCTTGAACAGAACGACTAAATAGCTCCAAGGCATCACAATCTTCAAAGACTCCGAATGATTTTACGAACGCCGTCCTGGCCCCGTCTATGAGCACTGGCTTGCCGTTGCCTTTTGGCAGAGCGTGTCGATATTTGGTCACCTGCATAAAATCTCCCACCAGCTGTTCCGCATCAATAGGCTTTGCGTCGAACGCCCAGGTATTTTGCACCAAGGACGCCCGTCGTGCGATAATAAAAGGATCCCACGACATTAACCCGGAGAGACGCGCATGCGGCAACAGCTCGTGCTAGTTGGTCTAGTGACCTTTGGCATAAGCTGCGGCGGTACTGGCGGCAACAAGGAGGGAGAGCCTCCTGCGCCGTCACAGGCCGAGGCAGGGCCTCCGGCCTCTTTGGGGCTTCGGACCGATGTCGGATTTGATCCCTTAAGTTACCTGAGGCCAAATTCCGGCGAGTGCCTGCAGCAGCAGGACTCACTGCAGCTGCCGTTGCAGGCCAAACCAATTGTGATTGATGGCAGCTTTAGCGACTGGGTAAGCCCTGCAGGAAATCTGTCCGATCCGGCTGGCGACGCAATCGACGGCTTTGATCTGACGAGTTGGAAGATCGCGGCCAGTGGCGACGATGTGGTCCTCGCGGTGGCTTACAAGGTGCCGGTCGATGGTAGCTTGAATCTCGAGTTTGGTGGGGGAGCAGTCGTTAAAAACGCGGTGCGTCGCGACTTGCGGCGTCTTTTTCGCGTCAGTGACGGGGCCCTTCAGCAATTTCACAATGGGCAATGGGAGGGCGTCGGCACAGAGTTCGGGGTGGTTGCTAGTGGGGTCGATGGTACCGAGATCTGGCTGAGTCGGCGCCTGCTCGGCGATGTCGTGACTTGGCCGCTGTGGTGGGTGCGGCTGTTCACGCGCGACGAGCGCGTAGGTCAAATCATGGATTCGACAGCCGCCGCCTACTTTCCCTCGATGTTAGCCACCGACCAGCCCACCTTCAAGGTTGGCCGCTGCGTCCACTGGGCCAGCAGCGTGGGGGGGGTGGATGTCAGTGAAATCAGCACTAGTCCAGGTGACTCTGGGGCACCGTTCTTCGGCCTAGTGCGGCTAGCCTTGGACCGAGTTCAGTCAATACTGAGTCGACCCTTACCCATGAGTCACCTCGCCATTCTAGTCGCCACAGCCGATCTGCCAGAAATGAGTCAAAGTACCGGCATCAATCCATTCTACACTGGTGACGGCGGCGGCAACGTCTTGGGAAGCGCTGGCTTGGCTGGTGTGTACCGGGGCTTGCTGGTTGATGCGCGGCGCTTCCGTGCTGACAGGTTGGATGACTTCCCTGAGGGAGCATTTTTCGTCGAGACCGCTGGGCAGCTACTTGATTTGGGGCTTAGAGACATCTTTCCACGCGCGCCGATACTGGTCGAGCAGGCGCTCCGACAGGCTCTTCTCGATGTTTTGGTCCCGCAGCAACTCGGTAAGAGCTATTGGCTGGACTCTATTCGCCCAGGCGTCGCCGCCTTTCTCGCCGCATCCACCCAGGAACAAGCCGTGCCGCTGCCGTCGGCGGCGGCGGACTCGGCGTCGGGGCGTACCAAGGCTGTGGCGTTTGGCCATCTCCTGGGCAATGAGCTAGGTCCGGCGCAGCTGCTGGCCGTCTGGTCTGCAGCTGCCACAGCTGCAGCGGCAGATACCATTAGTGGTATTGATGCGTTCAAGGCAGCACTGGTCGCTAACTGCGGCAACGATGCGGCGAAATGTGATCGGTTAAGCAGTCTTCTGCATGGTTGGCTGGACGCCGCTGCCTTCGTCGCGCCTTTCACCGCTGCGGCACTCGACGATGACGACCTGGATGGATTGCCGAATTTCCTCGAAGCCAGGTTAGGAACCGATCCGAAGCGGGCCGATAGCGATGGGGACGGGTGGACTGATATGGCCGAATGGCTAGCCGGAACGGATCCGCAGAATGCAGGTTCTCACCCTCAAAGCATCATCGCTGATGGGGATTTCAGTGACTGGCAGGAGCTGTTGCCTAAACGCTTAGCCGTCGTCAATACGTCCTCAGGACAATGCCCAAAAGCAGCTGCTATTGAATTTTACGCCGCGCTTGCTACACCCACGGATCTTTTGTTCGGCGCCGTCGCCAGTGATTTTTGGGTTGATGAACCGGCAGCGAGGTGGGAGATCGCTGTCGATCTACCGAAGCAGAATCGGCAGGTTCTTTTGACGTCGACTGCGGGTAGCCGTGAGGTTCAGATTTTCAATCCCAATCAGGATGCTCCGTTTAGGCGTATCAGCCGAGCCGCTCCGGTCGCAAGGCGCAGTCTTGAACTGGTCATAAACCGCCGTATGCTGCAAACGGAGGCTGACCTGAGCGAACCTGGAGCTGTGCGCATTCGCATGCGCACAGCCTTTACCTCTGATAAGAAAAATTACCTCTGTAGTCAAAGTGATTGGTTTTCACCATTGGTACCTGCGAGTCCTGCACATGCGCTTCAGTCTGACAACCCGCCACGCAATTGAAGGGCTTCCAACACCTGATCTATGATATGCCGCTCGGTGGTGTCCAGATGCATAAAGACGCCGCCAACGCGATATTTTTTCGGATCAAACCAGCGACATTCAGCACGGCACATGAGTTTAGACGGGGAGTATATGCCTAGGGGCGTCAGCGGTATATGCAGCCAGAACTGTTCGCCCGAGTTGGCGTTGACCTCGCCGGTAAATTCGAGCTTGAAGCCCCCCAGGCTGATATCGAGAAGGACAGCGCTATATATTTTGAAAGGAAGGTGCTTAAACTTACGCAGCTCAACCAGGGCGTGGGAGGAGTAACGTTGACCCCGGGTAATCGCAACTTGTTTGCTGTCGAATGATTCGCTCACGCTCGGCCTCGCCGAAGACTCGGCTGCAAAAACAATCATTGGGCATCGCCATCAGAGTATAATCTTAGTTGCCCTCCCCCGTCCACGGGCAAGTCAGAGCTTTCAGTAGGAATTCCGCATATGGTTTATAACGATGAACTGCCGCCGCGTGTTCGGGTGTTAATCCTTGGTGGGGGTATTCATGGCGTTGGCGTGCTGCACGATTTAGCTAGCCGAGGGTGGAAGGACATCCACTTGGTGGAAAAGAAATCGCTCGGCCAGGGCACAAGTTCAAAATCCACTAAGCTGATTCATGGTGGATTACGCTACCTGCGACGATTCAGTGACTTTAGTTTGGTTGCCGAGGGACTCCGCGAACGGCGGCTGCTGATTGGTTTGGCTCCGGATCTGGTGCAACCAGTAGAGTTTCTCTTTCCCATTTTAAAGTCCTCCGGCATGCCAAAACTCATGGTGAAGGCCGGGCTGTCCCTATACGACAAGTTGGCCGGCCGCTACCGATTATCACCGCATCGCTTGGTGCCAGCTGCTGAGGTTACAGCCAAGGCACCAATGTTGGACCAAAGCGTCTGCAAAGGCGTCTATTCGTTTTGGGATGGTCAGACCGATGACTTGGGCTTGGTCTATCGGGTCGCGGCATCGGCGAAAAAGCTGGGAGCTGGTATTAGCGAAGGCAGTGAGGTGACGAGGATTGCCTCCAGTGAGGACGGGTGGACGGTAGAAATTCGTGGACCAACTGGTGCATCCAAAAAAATTAGTGCGCTGTATGTCGTCAACTGCCTGGGTCCGTGGGCGAACACTCTGCTTGAGGCCAGCGGAATAACCCCGACCCATCGCGGTATTAACAACAAAGGTTCGCATCTATTATTCGATGATATTGGACTTAAAGCTGGTCTCTTTTTGCAATCTTCAAAGGGAGACGGGAGAATTTTCTTTGTCTTGCCGTGGGCCGGATACACCTTGGCGGGAACGACGGAGGACCTTTATTCCGGAGACCCGGACAAAGTTGGCGTCGACGATGCCGATATCGATTATTTGCTTGAGAACTGTAATCAGTTTCTCACCAAAAAGCTCAAGAGAGCTGATATACGTCAGGTGTTTGCTGGGCTAAGGTGGTTGGCAGTCGAGTCGGGTTACGGATTGTCAGACACTTCGCGGCATCATGTGCTAGGGGAGAGCGTCAGTAAGCGAGGTCTTTTAATGACTCTATACGGCGGTAAGCTCACCTCATATCGTAATTTGTCAAAGTTGATTGGAGACCGGATCACCAACCATTTTGGCGAATTTGCACCGAGCACTACAGACCGGGCAGAAAGTTGGGCGGGGGCTTCAGACACGCCCAAAGTGCCAAGTGTGGCGGAAAGGTTTGCCGCATCAACGTGAAAAATACTCCGAAGGCCAAGCCGCAGAGTCCAAAGCGTTCGTACCGGGCCGTTATGGAGAGTCTTAGGCAGGTGTGGACCATCGAACAGGTTCCTGATCACGAAGCTATTTGGCGGCTTGGGGATCCGGAGTTTTCTGGACTAGAGCCTACACGTATTCGACTAGCGATCTGGAACCTGTGCAAGGGTGCTGGTGGGCGCTTGTTCGATCATGACTACCGCACACTGTGTTATGGCTCCGATTTGATCTTGACCCAAGAAGCATTGCTCTCAAAGCATGCACTTGGGATGTACACTGGGCCAGGGTTTGAGACCATCCATGCGGCATCTTATAAACGCCGCGACGGACTTCGCGATGGCGTCATGACGGTAGCCCGGGCCCCGGCTTTTGGTGAGCCCTTGCGGGTCATTTGTAAATACCCTGAGCCGATTTTTAAGACGCCCAAGGCGGCCCTAATCAAATTGTACCCGCTGCTTGGAAGCGAACAAAAGCTGATGGTGATCAATATTCACGCCACCCTAATGCGGCGAAAGGCTGCTGCAGTTGAAGAGATGGAACATCTCCTATCGCACCTTCCAGGACACGTCGGTCCAATTGTGTTAGCCGGTGATTTCAATACATTTACACCTGGCTATCTGCGGGCGGTGTCGCAGGTACTGCACCGCATAGGCTTGAATTACGTGGCAATACCGGGCGATCCACGGCCGAAAACCCAGGCATTGGACCAGCTGTTTTGCCGTGGACTCGAGGTGACCAATGCCCGTATCGACACGACTTTTCGCAACTCCGATCATTTTCCCATCTTGGCTGAGCTGCGTCTGATCGCTACTTCTTCGAGTTCTTCCGATAAAGTCATCCAATCCATTTCCTGACCTTCGAGTTGAGTCGTCAGAGCTTGCTGCTCCAGGTGCAGTGTCTTGGTCTTGGTGAAGTCCGAGCCTGGTACCAGAGCCATGGCTTCATCGAGTCTAGCAATGGCCGATCTAGCCTTTGCCATGTCCTGGTCTAGGGCTTTCAGGCGCGCCTGAAGCCTTTGCTCCTGGCGCTTTAGGTCCTTCAGGTCGATCGGGCTCAAGGCATTGCCCGGCGGCGGCTCTTGGCTCGGCGAAGACTTAGTCTCAGGCGTAGGTGCTTTGAGAGATTTTGGCGCTTCGGTCTTTTGCGCGCGCAGGACGTTTGGGAACCCGGCGACTTCGGCAAGCCGTTCGTAGTCAGCCAATTTACCAGGAAACAGCATCGATCTGCCGTCTGCCAGCATGGCGAACACATGGGTACAGACCGAATCGATAAAGCTACGGTCGTGGCTAACAAAAAGGAGTGTACCGGTATAGTCGTCAAGGCTTGCGGCGAGGGTCTCGACGCTGGCCATGTCCAGGTGGTTGGTCGGTTCGTCGAGGAGCAAGAGGTTGGCTCTTTTTGCCAAAGAGCAGGCGAGTCCCAGGCGACTCTGCTCGCCTCCCGATAGTACCCGCATGGGCTTGAAGACGTCGTCCCCGCGAAACAAAAATCCCCCAAGGAGGCGCCTTGCATCTCGCTCGCCAAGATCACCGGCGGCGAGCAGGTTTTGCAGCACCGTGGCTTGCAGATCCAGCGTCTCGCGTTGCTCTTGGGCAAAATAGGCGATCTCTATGTCAGCACTCGGAACGAACAGTCCACCCAGGGCGGGCTGGCGGCCGGCCACGGTGCGTAAGAAGGTTGATTTGCCGATACCGTTGGCGCCGATGATCGCGATTTTGTGGCCACGCTCGATTTGCAAATCGAGTTTTTTTGCTAAAGGCTTTGTATAGCCGACCGACCCGGCCTCGACGCGGTAGACCAAACGCGGCGTTCGAGCTGGCAGAGGCAAGTTGATAAAGACCGTGTCTTCGGACCCCTCTGGCGCCAGAGTGTCCTCAAGCTCACGGATTCGAGCTATCATTTTAACGCGCGATTGTGCCTGGGCTGCCTTGGTCGCCTTGGCGCCAAAGCGTTCAACGAATTTCTCCATCTGCTCACGGCGCTGGCGCAACTGGCCGCGCTCGGCCTCTTCCTGGTTCATGCGCTCTTCGCGCGCCTCTAAAAAGGCGTCGAAGTTGCCGCGGTACGGTTGCAAGCGGCCATTGGCCAAATGCAGCGTCATGGTCGACAAGCGGTTTAGCAGGGCGCGGTCATGCGATACAAACAGCAGCGTGCCGCGAAAGGTTTGTAGATACTGCTCAACCCACATCAAACTTGGAAGGTCCAAGTGGTTGGTCGGCTCATCAAGAATTAGAAAGCTTGGTTCACGCAAGAACAGTCGTGCCAATTCTAGGCGCATCCGCCAGCCACCGGAGAGGGCTAAAGGGCTCTTCGTTAGGTCTTCTTCGGTAAATCCAAGCCCATTCAAGATCCCTTGGGCCTTTGCTTCCAGCGCGTAGCCGTCCTTGAGCCGAAACGCCGTTTCGGCTTCTTCGTAGGCATGCAGCGCCGCATCATCATGGGCCTCTTCCAATCGTTGGATCGCTTCCTCCATGGTGCGGCGCAGCTTCATCAGGGGAACTGCTCCGGCCTCGCACTCCGCAAGGACCGTGGCTTCAGGCTGAGCGTTCGGGGTCTGTGGCAGATAGCCAATACTGGCGTTGCCAGGAATGAGGACCTCACCCTCATCAGGGTGGTCGAGGCCGCACAGGATATTCAGCAGAGTTGTTTTGCCAGCACCGTTGGCTCCAACCAGTGCGACCCGCTCCCCCTCAGGGAAGTGAAAACTAGCGCCGGCGAACAGGACCCGGGCGCCAAACGATTTCTTTAACTGATCTATACGCAACATGTGGTTCTGCTTCTAATGGACGCTAGGGTTGTCGGAGCGCTGAGCCATTGGGATACTTTAGGCGGCAGGGCAAGTAAAGACCAGCTGGTCAGCCCCCCACATTAGTTCAGCGTTCAAAAACTATGTGAGTAGTTTATTCCGTAGGCTCGGGGGCGGTCTGCAGACTGAGCCTCGGGGCCCTGGGCTTCTCCCCGTGCCGTGACGCCGATAGAGTGACTCACACCGAGCCGAGTCGACAGATCGGCGGTGAATCGTCGCTCGATGTGCATTTGATGCACGTTTAGCGAGGGTAAATGTGGTGCGCAGAGAATTTCGTAGGCGGAGGTTTCAAGCAGCCGTAAACGGTCGTCAAAGCGCCTCCCGATTTTGAGGGTGCCGACGATAGGGGCTTTTATGACATGTTCTGCGCCTAGTTTCTTGCCTTTACCAGAGGTGCGGTAGCTCAAGCTGTAGTAGCCGTCCTCCTGACTTAGCTCAAATCGCATCGAAGGTAGTGCCCGAGCGTCGACCTTAGTGACGTCGTCGCCACCCTCAGCAGTCGCATTGGTCGAGAAGTTTGGACTAGGCAGTCGAAACGAGAAGGGGCTCTTACCTGCGGTTGGTTGCGGGGAGTCTGTGGCCACGTCCTGAAACAGGCGTCGTCGATTGGTCTCAGTCAGCGGCTCCACTCCCCACTCAACCTTGGCGTGTCCAGCGAAACGTAGGTCATCCATGGAATCCCCAAGTGATGCCAGGGGCGGAGAGTTGGTATCTGGGGTGATGCTATTGACGACCAAGCCGTAGCGAAGCGGATCATGTGTTGGGTTGGGAGTTGGTTCGGAGGCGAGCAGCGAGCCGGGTTTGATATCGACCTTCGCCATCTTGACGATAGCAACCACCTGAGGGGCTTTTTTTGCCTGTGATTTTATGACCTTTTGCACATCGAGCCCAGCAAACGAGCGCAGCGCATAAATGTCAGGGGTCTCATGCTGCTGCGCAGGGTTGCCATTAAGACTACGCGCTCCATAGGATTCTCTGACGGGCACCTGGCTGGATAGGTCATGGACGCGTTGGCGCCGTGCCGGGTCCGCCATGCCATGACCAATGGTGTTGAGTAGGTACACAGCTCCAGAGAATGCCAGCATGCCTAAGTCGGGGTTAGGATTTGGCGGAGGAGAGCTGTGCAGCTCCCTGTTTGTAAAGGGTTTATTTGATGGCGGAGCCAAGCGATCGGCGAAGGGCTCGGCTCTGGCCGGTGGGGCCAAGGCCAGCAAACTCACAAGTATAGAACGCTTGAAAAGCATAGTTAACCTTATGGGGACCGCGGGCCTGCTTATTTTTAGCACAGTTGGCCCAACTTTGCCTGTGCAACTTTCAGTCCATCCCTTGGGGCGCTTGGGGTACACGCCTTACCTATGGAATTTTCAGCCGAACTCAAGCTATGATCAGCGGCTTCGCGGGGGCTGTCCGAGCTGCCAAAAGGTCGAGCCCGCGGCTAATCCTTAGTCAGGTTTGAGGTAAAGATGAAAGCCGTTGCATCTGACGTGAACTTTCCGCAGATGGAGCATGAACTGTTGGCCATGTGGCAAACGCAGGGCACGTTCTATCAGTCCGTGAAACAGCGTGAAGGCGCCAGTGAGTTCACGTTTTATGATGGGCCACCATTTGCTAATGGGCTGCCCCACTACGGACACCTACTTGCCAACACGATCAAGGACACCGTCCCTCGGTACTGGACCATGCGTGGATACTACGTAGAGCGGCGCTTTGGTTGGGATTGCCACGGCGTACCCGTTGAATACGAGATCGAAAAGCGTGACAACCTGAAGGGGCGCGCCGATATTTTGGCGATGGGCGTGGCAAAATTCAACGAAGAGTGCAGAGCTTCCGTCCAGCATTATACTAAAGAGTGGGAGCAGACGATCACTCGGCTTGGGCGCTGGGTGGATTGGCGCAATCAGTACAGAACCATGGACAAGTCCTTTATGGAGTCTGTCTGGTGGGTCCTATCCGAACTGTATCAGCGGGGCCTAGTGTATCGAGATTTTAAGGTGGTGCCCTATTCTCCGCGGATCACCGCAGTGCTGTCCAATTTTGAGGCCAATCAAAACTACAAAGATGTCCAGGACCCGGCTATCACGGTAAAGTTCAAGCTGAAAGACGAAGACGCCTTCGTTCTAGCCTGGACCACCACCCCATGGACGTTGTTGTCCAACGTGGCCTTATGCATTGGCCCAAAGCTTAGCTACGTCAAGATTCGCGACGGTGAATCCGGCGAAGTATACTACCTGGCAGAGTCGCGGGTTGAAGCGCTGTATAAAAAATCCAAGCCGCAAGGCCAAGGTAAGCCCTACGAAGTCCTTGCATCGGTTGCAGCAAGCGAGCTTGCTGGTCGCTACTACGAGCCGCTGTTTCCCTATTATAGAGACCACGCCAATGCCTTTCGCATTTTGACCGATGAATATGTATCGACCGAGGATGGCACAGGCGTGGTGCACCAGGCTCCGGCATTCGGTGAGGACGACTTTCGCGTCTGCAAGGCGGCGTCGATTGGACTGATCGACCCTGTTGATGAGGAGGGTCGCTTTAAGAGCGAGATACCAGAGTATAAAGGACTGTTCGTCAAGGATGCCGACAAAGAAATTATTAAGCGGCTAAAAGACCACGGGCAGTTGCTGCGTCACGAGCAACTCCTTCACAGCTACCCGTTTTGTGAGCGTACCGACACACCGCTGATCTATAAAGCGATCCAGACCTGGTACGTGGCTGTGGAGAAGATCAAGGGCCGATTGGTCGCCAATAACCAAACCATCAATTGGGTCCCCGAGCACCTTCGTGACGGCCGTATGGGGAAGTGGCTAGAGAATGCCCGAGACTGGGCTATCAGTCGCAACCGTTTTTGGGGCACGCCAATCCCAATCTGGGTTTGCAGCGAGGATCAACAGCATATCCAGGTCATGGGTTCGGTTGCTGACCTCGAGCGCCACGCTGGTCAAAAAGTTGATGACCTGCATATGCATTTTATTGATCAGTTAACCTTTGCTTGCCCGCACTGTGCTGGGGTCATGCACCGCATTGCCGAAGTGTTTGACTGTTGGTTTGAGTCGGGCTCGATGCCTTACGCGCAGCAGCACTATCCGTTCGCCCATAAAGAACGATTCAATAAGCGCTTTCCCGCGGACTTCATAGCCGAGGGTCTGGATCAAACACGTGGTTGGTTTTATACCTTAAGCGTGCTGTCTACGGCGCTGTTTGACGCGCCGGCCTTCAAAAACGTAGTCGTCAACGGCATGGTCTTGGCCGAAGACGGCAAGAAGATGTCGAAGCGTCTTAAAAACTATACAGCGCCAGAACTCCTGCTCGACCGCTTTGGCGCTGATAGTGTTCGGCTTTATATGTTGAATTCTCCAGTGTTAAAGGCCGGCGATTTGTGTTTTACCGACCAAGGTGTGCGCGACACCACGCGGGCTTTGCTGCTGCCGCTATGGAATGCACACAGCTTTCTGTCGACGTACGCTGCGGCCGACGGGTGGCAGCCAACGCCGGCATTGGCCCTCGGACAGGTCCCAGCCGTTGCCAGCGAAATCGATCGCTGGATCATTTCGCGGTTCCAAACGCTCTGTCATAGCGTTCATGCCGAGATGCTGACATACCGCTTGTATAACGTAGTGCCCAAGGTCCTCGACTTTATCGAGGACTTGACGAATTGGTACATTCGACTGAGTCGCAAGCGGTTTTGGGGTACAGATGACGACGAATCCGGCGAAACACTGTTGGTGGCCTCGAGTGATGCATCAGAGGCCTATCAGACACTGTACTATGTACTAACTGGGTTCAGTAAAATTCTGGCGCCATTTGCGCCGTTTATTGCAGAGCGCATGTATCTGAATTTGACCGAGGGGCTCGAAGGTGTGCCACCTTCCGTGCATTTATGTGACATACCTCTTTCTGTCGAGGCACTCATTGATCCGGCGCTCGAGGCGCGGATGGAGCTGCTCCGAAGGGCAAGTAGCCTAGGCCGAAGCCTTAGGTCTAAGCACCAGATAAAGACCCGCCAAGCTCTTGCGTCGATGTTGGTCATCACGCGCAAGGCTAGCGACCGTGAGGCTATAGAGGGCGGCGCGCAGCTGCTGAAAAATGAGCTTAATATCAAGGAAGTGGCTTTCACCACCGACGAGGCGTCCTTGGTCAATCTGTCGGTCAAACCGAACCTGAAATCGCTTGGCCCAAGAATTGGCAAGCAACTTAACGAGATGCGAAATCATTTGGAGGCTCTGAGTGCTCGTCCAGATGACGTGGCCAGGCTGCTCGCCCAGCTAGAGGAGCAGGGCCAGGTTACTGTGATCGGTCATGTGTTGACGGAAAGCGACTTTCTCATCAGCCGTGCGCCCAAGGATGAGAGATTGATTGCCACGGAAAGAGGCGTCACTATTTTGCTTGATACCAAGCTTACAGAGGCGCTTATCGGCGAAGGTCTGGCTCGCGAGGTGATCAATCGGGTCCAACGGTTACGCAAGGACTCAGGCTTGCAGGTCTCCGACCGGATTGTGCTCGAAGTGGCTGCTGATACCAAGCTCGCTGACGCCGTTGAGGCCCATCGCGACTATATTAGCAGAGAGACCTTGGCGACGAAGTTGGTGGTACTAGTCGGTTTGGCAGGACTTGAAGCTGCCTTTGAAGTGGACGGACAGCCTATACACCTTGCGGTTAAGCTGGCTGCGCCAAGTTGACGACCATGCGAGAGGCTCTCCGGTTGCGACCCGTCTTTTGGTTTATGTTAATCAGTGTGTGGTCTCTGGCTGGTTGCTATCTGACTGGTCAGGCACTGCATCAAAATGATTTGTTTAATACCAGGCGCAAGGTGGACGACGTCCTTCAGTCGCCGAGCACCAAAGCGAAAACCAGCGAGCAACTAGTCAAGGTGCGCCGGGTTATGGATTTTGCAAGAGCGCAAGGTCTCAACACCGCGGGTGCTTACAACTACCTTATCGAAACTCAGCAGCCAGTGGTGTCTTATATTGTGCAAGCGGCAAGAGACGATCAGCTGGTATTTATCACCTGGTGGTTTCCGCTAGTCGGAGAGGTGCCCTACCTTGGGTTTTTTCGGCAGGACGAGCGCGACGCCGAGGCCGCCAAGCTTAGGGCGATTGGCTACGATGTGAGTATAGGCGGCGCTGGTGCGTTTTCTAGCCTCGGTTGGTTCGATGATCCCATCTTCAGTTCGATGCTTGAACGGGGCGACGCCGATTTGGCTCACTTGTTTTTTCATGAGCTGACGCACCGCACCTTTTGGGTCCCCGGATCATCCACTTTTAATGAGAATCTAGCCGAGTATACGGCGACGGTATTGACCCGAGACTATTTAACTAATCAGGGCTCAAACCAGGATCTGGCGCTGCTTTCGCGCTATGAGCTCAAACAGCGAGATAAGGAGCTATTCACCGGCTGGCTTCAGCGTCTCAAAGGCGATTTAATGAGCCTCTATCAAGCCGAGCCGCAGTTGGGGCGCGAACAAGTTTTGGAGCGTAAACAGGTCCTATTACAGCGTTACCAGTTGCCGCCGATGAAACCAGCTTTTGCCGTCATCGATTACGTAGGCAGGGAACTTTGGAACAATGCTTCGGTCCTAGGTGCGGCGATGTACGCGCCGGAGTTGGCTAGATTCGCCAGAGCGCGTCAATGTATCGGCGGGGACCAAAGTATTCTGCGCTTTCTAAAGGAATTAAGAATCGCGATCGACCGGTCCTCGGACCCCTTTGTTGGACTGGATAGTTTATGTCTAAACCCGATGCCTATGCCCGGTGGTACCTAAAGCATGTGGATTGATGACGAGATCCTGCGGCGATGCCGCGAAGCACGAGCCCTAGGCATTTGGGTACCCGATACGCCTATGGTTGTTCTTGGCAGCAGCAATCAGGAATCTGTCGAGGCCGCGGTCGATATCTGTTTAGCGGACGGGGTCCCGATTTTAAAGCGCTTCGGTGGCGGTGGCACAGTCGTACTACATGGCGGCTGTGTGGTGGTCAGTATTGGCTGCTGGGTCGCCCAGCACTTTCACAATAATGTTTATTTTGATGGCCTCAATCGGGCGGTGATCCGTGCACTTGGCGAACGCTGGCCGCAGCTGGTTCAGCTCCGGCAAAACGGACTAAGTGACATAACCTTCCCTTCGCATGATCGTTCAGAAAGCGATAGGAAGGTGGGTGGGACCTCGTTGTTTCGAAGTCGCAATTATCTGCTTTATCAGGCGTCGATTTTGGTCGATAGCCGGCTTCCCCTGATCGAGCGCTATTTGCGCCACCCAAGTAAGGAGCCCGACTACCGCGGCGGTCGAAGCCACGCCCAATTTGTCATGGGTCTAAGCGAGATCCTGCCGGAGGTGACCGTCCAAGCCTGCACCGAGCAACTAAGGCTAAGCCTGGAAAGCTCGCTGACGGCCACCCTTGGGGACGAGCTGGTTGAGCCTAAGCCTGAGCAATGGGACGGCCTCCTCCGCCGCGCCGGACTATAAAGTACAGGGCTGCTGTTAGTGCCGGGAGTGCGGAAAGCAGGGTCATGCTTAATCCTGACTCAATCAGGGCCACGGCTAAGTAAACCGGTCCATAGGGCTTTTCTGGAAAATTAAAGCTCCAAATCATGCGAGCTATGCCAACCTTTTCGTCGAGAAACAGCAGCGCATCGGCTAACAAGCCGACGGCCGCCAGGCCAGCGTACAAGAAGGCGCTCAAGCTGATCAGATTAAAAAATACCGCCCAAGACGAAAAGCCAGTGCCTTGAACGTATTTCATGGTGATGGCGGACCACAGGGTCGACCAAGCCCCTTTGCGCTCGGCAATCAGTATGACCGGGATCAGGATGGCGAGTATCGCTATGACCAAGGCGGGAGCAATAAATACCTGGCCAAAGATGACCAGGATGACCAGGGTGATGCCCAGAATCAGGGCTGCCGGCAGCGCTGCCCGCAAGCCCACAACCCAGGCTCGCAAACTACCGCGGCCTGGAACCTGCCGATGGTGATCCACTGCAGTTTGCACAATCGCCAAGTAGGAGGCTAAATAAAAAAGCGATATCAGTATGATACAGAATCCGAGGCGACCAAAATAAGCCAGTGCCGGGTGTAAAAGCTCACGAAATGCGACGGGGCTTCCCGTTAAGGCCATTTTTGATGTAAAGATCGCCCGGAGTTCGGCCGCCACCTCCGCACTTTGACAGTCCAATACTAGGTTAAGAAGGATCTGCGGCAGGATCAGACCAAATACCAGTAGGATCAGTGTTTGCTTCCATGTTGACCGAAGCGTCGCCCAAGCTGTCTGCCAGACGTCGCGAGAGACCAGAATTTTTTTCTCGGGTGGCATAGATCCTCGATGATTAGGCCAGACTAGTTCGCATAGACCTTAAGGAAACGGCCGTGTCCCATTCCCCGACTCTGAGACTTACTGAGATCTACGCCAGCATTCAAGGAGAGTCCTCGTTTGCCGGCGTGCCCTGTACGTTTATCCGGTTAACTGGTTGTCCGCTCCGCTGCAGGTGGTGCGATACGGCCTATGCCTTCGCTGGTGGCGAAGAATGGACCGTTGCAGATATTGTAACCAAGGTTCTTGCTCTAAAGGTACCCTTGGTCGAACTGACCGGCGGAGAGCCACTAGCTCAGGCAGCTGCACCGGAATTGATCGGGCTGTTGCAGGCCGAAGGCCTGCAGGTTTTGATTGAAACGAGCGGCGCAGAGGATATCGCCGTTTTGCCAGCCGCGACGCATGTCATTATGGACCTAAAATGCCCTGGTAGTGGTATGGAGGAGCGGAACCTTTGGCGAAATCTGGAGCACTTAAAGCCTAGTGATGAGATAAAATTCGTCCTGGCGCACCGGGCAGATTACGACTGGGCGCGTGCAGTGATCGCCCGAGAAGACCTCGCCGAGCGCTTTCACGTCTTGTTCTCCTGTGCCTGGGGTTTACTGGCACCGAAAGATCTTGCCGCCTGGTTGGTCGAGGACCCGGTCCGCTGTAGGATGCAGCTGCAGCAGCATAAATATATCTGGGGTCCCAGGGCCAAAGGAGTTTAAGTGCTGAAGCCGTCGAACGACGATACCCTTACGAAATTGAAGGCGATCGAATGTCCGGACGCCACGTATCCGGCTCGGGCACCGTCATTGGTGATGCAGCGAGGGCTTGGCTCGCATGTCTTTGATGTCGAGGGCCACGAGTATGTCGACTTGTGTGCTGGTTTTGGTGCCCTGGCATTGGGCCACAATCCGCCAGCCCACCAAAGCGTGCTGGCCGGACGAATCGCACAGTCTGGCGACACGCGAGCACCCTTGATCACCCATGGTATGGGCGATGTTTACGCTAGTGACGCGAAGGTCGCATTGCTGGAGCATCTCATTGGAATGTTGCCGTCCTCGCTTGCCGTTGGCGCTGTTGCCCTCACCGGGGCGCAGGCCGTTGAGCTGGCGATCAAGACAGCGATCATCGCCACCCAACGCTCCCGTTTTGTGGTGTTTAGCGGCGGTTATCATGGTCTAGATCTTGGTCTGCTGGCGCTGACGGACAGAGAGGCTTTTCGTGCGCCTTTTGCCGGATTTTATGTTGCAGACAAAGTAGAGACCATCCCGTTTTTATGCGACGAGGCGACCTTAGATGCCGCGCTAAGCACTCGTCAGGTGGCGGCTGTGCTGGTCGAGCCGGTTCAAGGTCGCGCTGGAGTGCGTCAAGCACCGGTGGCATGGCTGACTATGCTGCGCCAGGTCTGTGATCGGCACGGCACCCTATTAGTCTATGATGAGGTCTTTACGGGTCTTGGCAGGACCGGGCATATGACCTTCGCGAATCAGGTGCCCTGCGACTTACTTTGCCTAGGTAAAGCCCTTGGCGGCGGCTTTCCCCTTTCGGCGTGTGTTGGAACCCGCTCTGCAATGGCGGCATGGCCGGCGAGCACGGGCGAAGCCCTGCACACGGGCACGTTCTTTGGCCATCCCCTATCTTGCGCCGTGGGGCTGGCGACTCTGCGCCAGATTGATGCCGACCAGCTTGTCGAGCGCTCGTCCAGGCTGGGTGCTAAGGTCCTAGGCTTGCTGCGGGATCTCCTTGGGCGGGAGCAGCGAGTGAAAGAGGTTCGAGGCACTGGCCTTATGCTCGCCATTGAATTTCATCAGCATGGGATCGGCGCCAAACTCATGGATCTACTGCGAACTCGAGGTATTATCGCCCTCGCTAGTGGCAGATACGGCGAGACGCTAAGCATCACGCCAGCCTTAAATATTCCGGAGGAGCTTCTTTTGACCTCATGCCGAACCATTGTAGACTGCGTTGCTAGGATTTGATTTGGGTAAAGCCGCGGCGCTTCTTGCTATATTCAACTCGGAATCTCACTGGTGTGCTTTGGTGTTGTCCCGACGAACCACCTACACAGTAGGTTCTTTAGGCCCGAGTTAAAGAATGCGTCTTACATGCTTTCGCTTACTTCTTCTTGCATGCCTGCTTCAAGGCGCCAGGGCATTTGCCGACGAGGCTGCTCTGCCGCCTTGGCTTACCGAGCGAAAAGTTATCGGGCACAACGATTTAGAGCCCATTGAGAAGTCCATCGGCACACCGATTTATGCTGAATCTCGCGGTGTCGCGCGAGTAGAGTCGGTAGAGGAAGGGTTGGCGTTTTGCACTGCGACTCGTGTCGGAAGAGACCTTTTCATCTCGAACTTCCATTGCTACGATTTTAAGCCATGCCCCAAGGTACAGTTTCATCTGGCTTACGAACAAGGGCTGGCACATGGTGAACAACTCGTGGTCCCGTGCAAAAACGTTCTAAGTAAGAACCTCACCTATGATTACGCGCTATTTCAAGTTGAGACCTGTGGTCATGTGCCGAGCACGTCCTGCCTGTCCCTACCTGGCCAACTGCGGCCCTGGTCAGATGCTTGGTCAGGTTCTTCACTAGAAGATGAATCGGGGGCGGCACGGCAAGCTCCGCCGGATTTGGCTAGCTTTCCGATTGCGACCCTATGGAACGGACCAATTACGGTCGGTCAGCGCGTCTTCGCAGTCGGTTACCCTGGGGCACGACCGAAGGAGGTCGACCGGGGGCCAGATTGTGTCCTGCGTACCGTTGTTCCGCAGCTACTCGAGGAGAGACAGACGATCACCCACACCTGCGATACGGAGGGCGGGTCAAGTGGATCGCCTTTGATGGACGTCGTGACGGGCTATGTCGTTGCCCTGCACTGGGGTGGTACGGACAAGTTCAACATGGCGATTCCTATGAGCGAGGTCATCGCGGACCTGAAGGTGCAGCTGCCTCCAGAGGTCTTCGCCCAACTACAGATCACCGATCGGATGCCTTAAGTAAGATGTTGGCTCCGCTGGTGCGAAGCGGGCTGGAGCACTCTCCTTGGCCCTGGCTAAGATCAAGTCACGTCAAGGCGTCCAGGTTTGCTCTAAGGCTAGCTAGCTGCATATTTAGATTGTCCCGCTGCTGTTTGGTCTGCTCAAGCACGTCAGCTGGTGCTCTCGACGCAAAGCTGGCGCTGCCGAGCTTCGCTTCAAGCCCCTTTAAAATCTTCTCAATCCGACCGACCTCGGTGCTTAGACGAGTTTGTTCTTTAGCGATGTCGATGAGACCATCGGCAGGGATATATGCCTCGTAACCACGTCCAATGGCGACTAGGCACTGGCCCGGACGCGACAAATCAGGCCCGGCATTGAAATGGTCGATTACCGCAAGGCGCTTGATATCCGCGCTGGCGCCGTTAAACAGCGTGGCAAGCTCCGAGGTCGTTCGCACCCAGGTGTTGAGCGGAGTCTTAGGCGGCACGCCTGCCTGGCTCCGCGCCGAGCGTACGGCGGCGACAAGGTCTTGTACGCTGCGCCACTGTTCGGCCTCGGCTGGAAATTGAGGTAGTGTCTCTTCCTTCGGGTAGGCCGCGATGGTCAGGCTTACAGGACGGTCCCAATCCGGGTGATGTGGTAGCTTTTGCCAAATCTCTTCGGTGACGAACGGCATCACCGGACTTGCAAGGCGCAAAATCCCATCGAGCACATATACCAAGACACTGACGACACGCTGCTTAGCCGCGGGATCTGTACCAGTTAAAGTGTTTTTTGCTGCTTCAAGACCCCAGTCACAGAAGCCTCCCCAGATCAGGTGGTAGATTTGATCGGCAGCCTCATTGAGTCGGTAAGTACTTAGGGCCTTATCGACCCGGCCAGCAGCAAGGCTAAGCTCAGTCAGCAGCCATTTACTGGCGAGGTCCAGCTCAGCGTGGTTTAGAGGTTTAATCGCCTGGTCTGGCTGCACGTGGCCAAGCAAGAAACGCGAGGCGTTCCATAGTTTATTGACAAAGCGTCCTCCAGCTTCGAAATCCTCGATCGCCATTCTCGTGCGCCCACCGATTGGCGCGAGCTGTACGGCGGTGAAGCGCATGGCATCGGTGCCATGTTCCGCAATGACTGCTAGCGGATCGATACCGTTGCCGAGTGTCTTGGAGAATTTTCGCCCTTGTTTATCGCAGACGGTAGGCGTCAAAAAGACGTCCTTAAACGGCACTTCGCCGCGGACCTTCAGTCCCACCATTACCATTCTGGCGACCCAAAGAAAGATAATCTCTGGCGCCGTGACCAAAGCGTTAGAAGGATAGAAGTAGTCAAGATCATTGCTTTTTTCTGGCCACCCGAACGGCGAAAGGGGCCAGAGCCAACTGGAAAACCAGGTGTCCAAAACGTCTTCATCCTGGTGGATCTCGCTACTGCCGCAATGCTTGCAGACGCTCGGATCGGTCATGCCTGTCGTGTGCTCGTGGCATTGGTCGCAATACCATACGGGGATTCGGTGCCCCCACCACAATTGCCTCGAGATACACCAGTCTTGGATATGTTCCAGCCAGTGCAAGTAAGTCTTTTTCCATAGGTCTGGATGGAAGCGCAGAGTTCCATCATTTGCCGCAGCAATTGCTGGGGCGGCAAGCGACTTCATGCTGACGTACCACTGCTTTGATAGTCTTGGCTCGATGATTTCCTTGCTGCGTTCAGAGGTTGGAACAGTCGTTTTATAGGCCTCTTCCTTGTCGAGAAGGCCGAGCTCGCGCATGGCGCGCACCACCTCTTTGCGGGCGACAAACCGATCTAGACCGCGAAATTTTTCTGGCACTAGGTCATTCATCGCCCCGGCGTCGGTCATGATGTCGATGTTGGCAAGATTGTGGCGCTTACCCAACTCAAAGTCGTTAGGATCATGCGCCGGGGTGATCTTGACAGCTCCGGTACCAAACTCGCTCTTTACGTACGAGTCGGCCACGATTGGAATGAGACGGCCGACCAGCGGCAAGCGAACTTGTCTGCCGAGAAGTGCTTGGTAGCGCTCGTCGTCAGGATGCACTGCGACCGCCGTGTCGCCAAACATCGTCTCTGGCCTAGTGGTCGCTACGGTAATAAAGCCATCAGTCCCTTCCACGGGATATTTAAAGTGCCAAAGGCTGCCGTGGATTTCCTTGCTTTCCAGCTCATCGTCGGACAGAGCAGTTTTCAAGACAGGATCCCAATTGACTAAGCGCTCGCCACGGTAAATTAAGCCGGCTTCGAAAAGATCGACGAAGATGCGGCGCACGGCGAGCGACAGCTGCGGGTCTAGGGTGAAGGATAAGCGGTCCCAGTCGCACGAAAACCCCATGCTGCGAAACTGCTCTAAGATCATTCCGCCATATTTGTCCTTCCACTCCCAAAGTTTGCCGTTGAAGCGCTCGCGACCAAGGCTCTGGCGGCTTTCTCCAGCCTCGGCTAAGGATTTTTCGACCATCATCTGCGTGGCAATTCCGGCGTGATCGGTACCCGGCAGCCACATAGCATTGAACCCCTGCATGCGTTTCCAGCGCACCAGCATGTCCTGCATGGTATAGCCGGTGCCGTGGCCCATATGCAGGAAACTGGTGACGTTTGGCGGTGGCATCAAGATCGTGTAAGGCTGACGCGATGGGTCTTGCTCGGCATGAAAGAGGCGATGCTGGAGCCAAAAGTCATAGAGCTTAGATTCGTACAGTTTAGGGTCGTAGCTTGATGCTAAAGGCTCGGTCATCAGCAGGTTATCCTTCTTGGGCTGTGGCACCGTGGACACTAGCCTCGCTTATAGCGCAGCTGAGTGGACCAGGGCAAATCAACCTCGCACCCTTCCCGAGATCCTTGAATGAGTGTCAAATGACCGGTCTTTGCCTAATGATTTAATAGGGTTCACCGCGGCGCTAAAGATTTGCCTGGTGTTGGACGAGACGGTCGTTGGTGCATTTGTAACCCCGGCATAGCCGCCTGGTGGACCGATCATCTCAGCCTTACTTTTACTCATAGAGGAGCAACTCATGCGTTCAGGATTTAAAGTCCAGCCCTTCGGTGTCTCTCTTGCCTCGTTGTTAGTGCTCACTGCCTGCGGCCAGGGCCCAGCTTTTGGCGCCAAATCCAAAGGCCTATTTGCTACAGACAAGAACGCATCGTCCTCTAGCGACAGCACCGCACCAAATCCTGAGTCGGAGCTCCCCCCGCTTCCACCAACTAATGGGTCGGGCACAGGCGGTTCAGGAGATGTAGTGGTTACCCCCCCTTCTGAAGCGAAACCAACTAGTCCTACCGCCACCCCGCCGGCAGCGACGCCGGGCGATAACCCAGGCACTATGCCAACGATTCCTGGCGCTAAACCCACCGACTTGGATGCATTGCACCGTTGCCTCGCCGCGTGGCCAAACAATCCCTTTCTCGGTACCGCTAAAGTGGAGCACTTCAAAGAGATCTATGCATCTGTCTCAGTTTTGAGCAGCGGCGCTGCCATTAATGACACCGAGAACACGCCCTTTCCTGAATTGATTCTGGTCGACGCTGGTGTCAACGTTCTTGGCTCACCAACGTACAATCTACTAAACAAAAATGGCTACTACTGTATACGAGTAAACGTCAACGTGATCACTAAGCTGGGCGTTAACCTACATTGCAATGCGCGGTTGGCAGACTCCAAGGTGGATGTGAACGTCCTGTCGACGCAAAACGACACGACCGCTGGAGTCGGGGTCAATGTACTTTCCGATGTGAAAGTTACGACTGTTCGGCCACAAGGCGACAGCTGCGTGCGGTAGGGTCCTGGCCGCAGCCTCATGCCGTTTTGCGACAGGGGGTGAACCGGCCTTTTAACGACCCGATTTCTTCTGTGCAACCACTCAAATAGATTACCATTATCAAATATATTGTCGTGATGCTCAAGCGCTGCGCAAAATGTGTCGATAGTGAGGCATGTTTGGAAGTTCGAGCCGGGTGGTCCGACGGATGGGAGGGATCGTTCATGCAGCACTTGGGGTTTCGGTATACGTCCTTATTAGCGGTGGTCATGACGTTGTTTGTCACATTTGTCGCCTGCGGATCGCAGCTTTACCAGGTCTCTCTCCACGGGGACAGTGGGCCTAGGCCATCCGCCACCCAATCCACGGCTCCAGCCGCGGGTGGTGCTTTGATGGCGTCCGGCCCGGATGGCAACGCAGATCCAAAATCGCCGAACTTCGGTTTGCATGCACCTGGTGGTTGGGATTCATTGCCCATTCATTACCGTGTTGACTCGACCATGCCGGCGGCCCAAGTAACGCAGATCCAGGCGGCCATGCACACCTGGGAGGTCGCTACTGGAAAGGTGTTGTTCGCCTATGACGGCGTGCACCAAGGGATCACCGGAGATTCCTTTAAGGACCTTTATAGCTCACTCGACGACAGTAAAAACGGACTCTATATCGACAACGATTGGCTAAAGACCGGCAAACCGACGGTGGTTCTTGCAACAACGATCTGGGATAACGATCCTTCAGACGTCAGTAAAATCCTAACAGCAGATATTCGCTACAACGATCAGTACTACATTTTTGGCGATGCTTTGGTGATCAAGCCGCAGGGCACCCGCGAGGTCGTCGATCTTCAGACCGTTGCGACCCATGAACTGGGGCATTTTCTCGGTTTAATTCACGTTGATCCTAGCATCGATGCGCATTCCATCATGGTAGCGTCGCTTTACATCGGTCAGGGCTTGACGACGCGCGCACTTTCATCGGGAGACATAAAGCGAATCCAGCGGATCTACGGCTGTGGGGGTAGCGCTTGTAATGTCGTAGCCACACAGGCGCTGATTGAAAAAATGGTGCATGAAGCCCCGTCGAGCCCGCCTACCGCCAGTTTGGAATCCCCTAACAAAAGCACGGTCGCGAAGTAGTCCGGCAATGATCCAATCTGGTGTCCGTCGCCGTAATTATTTGTACAAAAAGGCCGCTCCCGTGAGCGGTTTCCTTTTTTGGGGATCGAAATGCCTAAAATAAGCGGCTGGCTCCCATGTGAGTTTGTAATACCTTGTGAGTGCTCAGCACAAAGATCTGTAAAGATTGCGATTATTTGCAAGACATGCGAACAGCTAAAGATCTGCCGTGGATATGCCGATAATTAAAAACGCCGCACTATTGTCGACTGGCTTAAGTCTTTAGCGAGGTCCCGTTTATGACGCTTCTGTACAAGGCCACGCCTCTGCTGTTGGTCACCACATTAGCCCAGATTGGCTGCAGTGGGAGCAGTATGAGCGGTGTCGAAGCCACAGTTGGTATTCAGGGTGGGGGCGATTCAAAGGGACAGTCCTCCGATGCAGATAGCGAGAAGTCTAAGGCCAATGCGCCGCAGCAGGTGTCTGGTTCCTTCCTGACCTGTGCATATATTGGTACCGAGGCAGAGGTTGCCGCCGCGTCGAAAGCAGGCAAACCCATCGAGTTTGGCTGTGGCCTGTATCGTAAATCCACGGGTTCTGTCGCTATCACCGATATCTCAGGACTCAGTGTTGGCACGAGTCTCCGCTGTTCGAACGGAGGTGCACAGAAAGCTAGCGCGGCACCCTTGCCTAGGAGCAGTAAGCTGCAGTTTAAGGTTCAGGCTAACACCGAACAATTACCGTGCGCTATTGCCATGGTCCTCAATGGAACCGACCGCAAACCGATTGCTTTTGCCCGTTCGATCCCAACGATCACTCAGGTCGATGCCGAGCACGGTTTTTCGGTGAACCAAGACATTCAAGATAGCGGTCTGGTTTTTAATACAGATGGTTCGCCTAGGTTTCCTGCCACACCAAATGTGTCCCTGTTCGATAGAATTCTTAGTAAATTGGACAGCGCCATTCAGGTACTACTGATCAAGGGTGTCAAGGCAGCGACGTTGATCGTAGGTGGAACTGCCTCGCTCCCAGAAAGCGCCGAGGTACTAACTTCAGTCCAGTCTGATGCCCCTTCGTTTCGTGCTCCGGCCGGCGGCAATACCACTTCTGCAAAGACAACTTCAGCCAGTACGACGCCCAAGCCCACTGCTGTTCCTGAATCGTCCGCCCCAAGCGGCAGCTCAAAGCCGACCGGCTCAGCGAATGGCGCTAGTACGCCGCCCCCTTCAGAAACTGTGCCGACGAGTTCGTCGATGCCTGGAACATCTAATGTGCCGAGCCCCTCGACGCCCGGACCAATGAGTGCCCCTGGCAACTGAGGAGCATTTAGCTGCTGGATAGATAGTTTGCTGGACCGTCAGAAATGTCTAATTACCCAAGCAGCCTTGCAAAAAGCTTTTGCGCTGCAGCCAACACCAATGGCTCCTTCTCTGGAAACTTAGACCCCGCCTGCGCCTTGTCGGGGCGTCCGCCACCTTTGCCATCAGCGACGATGCTTAGTTCTTTGATGACATCGCCGGCTTTGACGCGGTTTCGAGCTTCGCTACCGACCGCTGCCATCAGCGACAGGGTGCCAGCCTCAACCTGGGTAAAAAAGGCGACCCCATTGTTCAGTTTGCTGGCAATGCTGTCCAGGAGTTGCTGGTGAGTCGAGCGTGGGAACACAGCGGCATCGAGTTTGAGTACGATCTGTCGCACCCCGCCGGAGGTCGACTGTGCTTGTTCTAGCAAGGTATCGATACGATTATTGAGCTGATCCAGCTTGAGACCGCGAAGTTCTTTGTCGTAGTCCTTGAGCCGCTCTGAAAGCTCTAGCACCTTTGCTTCGGCCTCCTCAGGCCGAGCCTTTAGGGACCTGGCGACAGCGCTAAGAATATTTGCCTGGGTCCGGACTAGCTCTAAGGCGTAGAGCCCGGTGACAGCTTCGATGCGCCGAATCCCGGCCGCAACGGACACTTCGCTGGTCAGACGGAACAAACCGATCTGCCCGGTTGCTTGTGCATGGGTGCCGCCACAGAGTTCGTAGCTGAAGGCGCCCATCTTGATGGTGCGAACTCGGTCGCCATATTTTTCGCCGAAGAGGGCCGCAGCGCCCTCACTTTTAGCCTCGGCCAAGGCCTTTTCGGCCGTGGTAATTTGGTGATTGGCAAGGATCTGTGCGTTCACCAGGGTTTCCACCTTGGCGAGGTCCTCGACGCTTAGGCTCTTTGGGTGAGTGAAGTCAAAGCGCAGGCCTTCTGGAGCGACACGGGAACCTTGTTGCTGCACGTGCGGGCCAAGCACTTGACGCAGTGCAGCATGCAGTAGATGGGTAGCCGAGTGATTGCGCACTGCGGCCGTACGGGCTTCGCTATCAACCTGTGCCCTCAGCTTTATACCGCCGCTTTTTGCTAAAAGTCCGTGGACAAGGGCGCATTTATGGACTTGCATGTCGAGGATTTTGAAGGTGTCGACGACACGGAGCTCCAGACCGTCGCCGATCAGATGGCCGATATCTCCAACTTGACCGCCCGACTCGGCGAAAAAGGGGCTCTGCTTTAGACAGATCAGGACGTCGTCGCCGACTTCACGGTAGCGAGTGACCTCGGTGTCGGCTGTTAGGATGTCATACCCGACAAACGCGGTGTCTTTCGCGGGGTGAAACACCACCCAGCCCTCGTCGTTAGCCAGACTAGCGTCGAATTTAGCGGCGCCACGTGCGCGATCCCTTTGTTCTTCCATGGCCGCCTTAAAGCCCGCATGGTCGATGTTTAGGCCTTGTTCTTCGGCCAACACACCGGTCAAATCGATCGGAAAGCCGTAGGTATCATATAGTAAAAAGGCGTCGCCCCCGGCGATCAGCTGGGCTCCTTTGTTTTTTGCTTCCGCAGCGAGCTTGGCAAACCTGGACAAGCCGTCGCGTAAGGTCCGCATAAAGCGCTCCTCTTCAGCGGCGATGACTTGGGTGATGTAGTGTTCACGCTGAGCGATTTCTGGAAAGGCGTGCCCCATCACGGTGACCAAGGTTGGTAGCAAGCGGTAGATGAAGGGCTCCTTTTGGTTGAGCTCTTGGGAAAAGCGGCTGGCGCGGCGGAGGATGCGACGTAGTACGTAGCCTCGACCTTCATTGCCTGGAGTTGCGCCGTCGGCAATGGCAAACGCTAGGGCCCGTAAGTGATCAGCGATCACCCGATGTGGAGTGCCTTTGACACCCTGATCATAGGGCACGTTGGTGAGTTCTGCGATTTTATCGATCAGCGGGCGAAATACATCCGTTTCGTAGTTTGAGCCCGACCCTTGGACGATTGACAGCACGCGTTCAAAGCCCATTCCAGTGTCGACATGCTTGGCGACCAGAGGCTTAAGGTCCCCGTTTGCGAGCCGTTCATACTGCATGAAGACATTGTTCCAGATTTCAATATACCGAGCGTTGGTGCCATTGACGCCCTGTTCAGGGTGGGCGAACGTCGCCGCTTGTGTGCTTAAATCACCCATATCGAAATGAATCTCGGTACAGGGACCGCATGGACCGACCTCGCCCATTTCCCAAAAATTGGATTTGGCCCCAAAGCGCATGATCCGCTCCGGAGCGATATCGGTCTGAGTGCGCCAGATTTCGGCAGCTTCGTCATCGTCGGTATAGATGGTGGCAAAGAGACGCTCTTTTGGGAACTTCCAGACCTCAGTGAGCAGCTCCCAAGACCAGCGGATGGCCTCTTTTTTATAATAGTCACCAAACGACCAATTGCCGAGCATTTCAAAAAAAGTATGGTGATAGGTGTCGCGTCCCACTTCGTCTAGGTCGTTATGTTTGCCCGATACACGCAGACATTTTTGCGAATTAACCGCGCGTTTTAGGCCGAGGCGGTTGTCACCGAGAAAGATCGACTTAAACTGGTTCATTCCTGAGTTGATGAACAAGAGGGTTGGATCGTCATGCGGTACGACCGGCGAAGATGGGACGAAAGTATGGCCGCGCTGCATGAAGAAGTCGATAAAGGACTGGCGGACTTCTTTGCCTGAGAGGGTGGGCACGCCCCATTTGTTGATTTGCTTGGTCATATACACTCGAATCCTAAAAAATATGGCCCGGACGTACCGGGCCATGCTTGGCTGATGAGTACGACCCAAGGTCGTTGTTTATTCCACTTTCAGTAGCTCGATCTCGAACAGCAGCGTTGAATTTGGCGGTATGACTCCACCGACTGAGCGGCTGCCATAAGCCAAACTGGCAGGGATGACCAGCTTGCGGGTGCCGCCTTCTTTCATGCCCTTAACGCCCTGGTCCCAACCGGCGATCACCATACCGGAACCAAGCACAAAACTGAACGGCGTGTTACGGTCCTTGGTGCTGTCAAACTTGGTGCCATTGGTCAACGTGCCCGTGTAAAATACCGAGACTTTCTTGCCTTCCTTGGCGACGGCGCCTTTACCGATCTTTACGTCGGTGATTTTAAGCTTGCCATCGCTCACATCTTCTTTGCTGTCGGCAGCCTTCTCGGTCGGCGTGTCGCTCGCTGGAGTCTCCGCTGCAGGAGCTGGCGCAGGATCAGCGGCGACCGGTTGCGTGGCTGCTGCCGGATCGGTCGCGGTCGGTTGGTCGATGGCTGCCGTAGTTGCGGCCGGCTCGTCTTTTTTAGAGCAGCGATCGCAGCCAGCTAAAACCACGCAGGCGACGGCGATGAGGCTATACGGGATAGATTTTTTCATACACGTTAGTTCCCACTGGTGGTTGACGATTTCGGAGGTATGCCTAGGAAAATGTTAATAGTTTGCTGGCGCGAGGTCAATCTTTTGGCGTCGCCTTGTCGAGGATCACCGTCCTAGACGGTGCGGGCCCCTTGTTGGGCGTGCTGATGAGAGGAACAGCAGGGACCTTGGCCTTGGCCTGTGAGGGGGGAAGGATCACCTTTGGCGGCACGCTGGGTTGCCCAGGGGCAAAAACATATATTTTGCCACTGTCAGACCCTTCCTTTTTGCTATCCTTGGCAACAGCCTCCCCAACTGCCAGGCTACTTGCAAACATCAGGCTTAAGCACAGGATCACAGGTCGAATCTTCATTGAGTTCCTCTAGTTAGGAGGTCGGCTCGGTGTCGAACTCGCCAGACCTCGGCCATAATAAAATAGGTAAGATCAGCAAGATAAAGAGCTAAGAGCCGCGGATCGCGTCGATTGGTACGGTTCGAGCCGCGGTCACAGCGGGATAAAGCGCTGCGGCCAGGTTCATTAAGAGTAGCAGCCCCCCGATCATTGCGACCTCTCTAACGGTAAGCCGGCAGCCTAAGAAGTCTTCCACTCCCTTGGGTCCCATCGAGCTTTCGCCGGATAGAAAAATGGTTAGGTCAAGTCCGACATGGTGCAGGTACAGGTAAAGTGGAGCTGCCATCAAAGTGCCTATGCACAGACCAAGCAGCCCAATCATCAGCGCTTCACTCAAGACCATCGCGACGAGGGTGCTCGGTGTCATCCCTAGTGCCAGCACGACGCCAAATTCCCGTCGTCTTTCTAGAATATTGAGCATCATAGTGGTCAAAATGCCGATGGATACGATGATTCCAGCGAAAAAGAACAACAGATTGTAGAGAGAGGCATCGAGGTCGATAGCCTGGGCCACGTCAGGAAGACTCTTGCGCCAGGAGGACAACTCGAGTGGTGTACCAGCCAGTCTCGTTTTTAGGACCGATTCGATTTTACCGAGGTTGGCTTCAGGTGGGACGAAGAACGCCAGAAATGAGATGCCATGCTCGGGATAGTCTAAAACTTGCCGCATGAAGGTCAGCGGTAGCATGACTAAGTGCCCATCGAGCTCCAGGCTTCCCGTCTCAAAGGTGCCGCGCAAGTAAGCTATATTAGAGACAATTTGCCCTTGTCGGTCGGTCGTTGTAAAAGTTATCTTTTGACCGATCTCGACACCCAAATGCTCAGCCATGGCACGACCAATGAGACAGCCTTGCGAATCTCCATAAGTCAGCGTTGTGCCACTCTTCAGGTTTGCCAGCATGAGGTTGATGTCCTTGCTGTCTAGCCTTGGGTCGATCCCCAGTAGCGCCGCTCCCGTACTGCTTCTGCTAGTTGCTACGACCGCCATCGCACTGATGCGCGGCGCAACCAGACGGACCCCAGGGACTGCGGCTGTCAGCTGCTGTAGCTGCTCGCTCCACGCAAACTGACTGGAGGGTGTGGGTTCGGCAATGAAACCTGGCTGGCTCAAACTGAACACCCCGTAGCCGCCCATGGCGCCTGATTCTATGAGGCGGTCGTACATGCTTTGCCTGGTGCCGATAAACACCACCGCCACGCAAACCCCAAACGCCACGGACAGCGCTGTAATGATGGCGCGGCGAGGGTTGCGAAAGAGATTGCGTGCACCGAGAAATATCGCCAGAGACTGCAAGATCGCCCCTCTTTGATCAGTGTGGTGATAAGGCTTCGACTGGAACCATGACGGCGACTTCCACGCCTGGGAAAATGGCAAATAGAAGCTGCGACAACATCATAAAGGCTATGGGTTTGATGATATTTAGCAAAGTTATCTGTGGGTAGATGATCGGCTCCAAGTTGATACCCGACACCGAAAGGTGATCCACCATAAGCGAGAGATCGAGGCCGGTACGAGCCAGATAAAAGGCAAGTGGCAGTCCTATAGCTGTTGCGATAGCAGCGGAAAGCAGGCTCTTCCAGCCTGCTTCGGCCAGGATCAGCAGGACCATTTGACCTGGCCCCATACCTAGTGCTTGCATCGTGCCGAACTCCCGGCGCCGGTCATAGATGCTCATAAAGGTCATGTTTAAGATCAGGCCACCAAGGGCGAGGTAAATAAAGATAAAGATAAAATTCGCGGACACCGCCAGTAGGTCGAGGATTTTTGCAAGGAGAGGCTTCAGCTGTCGCCATGATTTCAGCTCATTGCCCAGATCTGGCTTGATAACTAGCTGCCTGAGTCGAAGCTCCGCAGTGGAGAACGGTTGATTTTGATCGACCCGAGATATGGCCAACTCATGAATGCCTTTCTCGATAAGAAAGAACTCGCGAAAGGCGGCCTCTTGGATGTAGACCGCGCGGTTGTCGATCTCGCTATTGACCGATTTCAAGATCCCAACCACCAGGAATACGGTATTGGCAAGTGAGCCATCGGCGGCCTGGGCAAGAAGGACCATCTCTTGACCTGGCTGCAGATGCAGGTGACGAGCGAGCAGCTTGCCGATGACAACCCCATTGGGTTTGGTCGAGGTAAGCCAGCTACCGCTGTCGATAAAGCGCTCGATCCGTGTCACTTGTGCTTCACGCTCCAAATCGAGGCCGCGAACCTGGACGCCGGCTGATAGGCTGCTGGCGGCGCCGAGTGCAGAGCCGTAGAGTCTTGGTGCGCTCAAGAAACCGTCCTGCAAAAGGGCCGCTTGCCATTTTTCGGCATGATCTAGGGTGGCATAGATATCGGGGTTGCTAAGATAGCCTGGCGCATGAAGTTGAAACTCGCCGATTTCAAACGATGTTGCAGTTGCTTCCAGCAAGTTACCCAAACCCGCATTGAGACATCCCCAAACCAACATAATCGCCGTGATGGCGCCAATGCTGATCGCCTTGAACGCGGTACGAATGGGCGATCGCCTAAGACTTTTCCAGGCGAAGACACCTAGGTTCATGAGGCCCTCGCACGGCGAACCTTAGTGAGACTTCAGGTTGTCGACGTTAAAAAAATCTGGATCGAGCTTGATATCGTGGCGCAGAGAGACATAGACAAGGTCGGTGTGCTCGCCGGGCAGGTCTGCGGGCGTGACCGAAATCTTCGTCGGAGCTTGGCGGCCGCCGAGTTCTTTCACATCGCTAAAAGTGACTGTGCGCGTCTTACTTCCACGTTCATTATAGTAAGTCTGAGAAATGGGGATCGTCCGTTCCTTTTCGACGACCAGACGCAGCTTCGACCAAGTCAGATTGGTTCCGGACTTGGGGACCAAATCAACAGTCCACAGAGTCGTTTTGCCATGTTTGCTTGCCTCGACCAAGGTTGCATCGTAGTCCTTTGCCAAGTGGCACGAACCGACTAGATCGTCGTTCGAAAAATGGCTGCCCATCCAACTGCTGCTGCGCATGGCCGCGCTGACCTTGACGGTGCGATCGATTTTCGGCAGGAAGTTATATATGTCGCGCCCAAGGCGTAGGGTCATCGTGCCCTTTTCTTTAGCCGGTGCGTTGATCTTGACTAGAGCCTGCGTGTCACCCTCGGCCCAGAGAGTTAATTTTAGCGCTCTCTCGTAGTGTGATGTCTTGACCGTCATGGTCATATCTGCCTCAGATTTTTTTGAAGACCAGAGCTTGTCAACGCCACTTAGAACCTTTTTTAGTTCTTCTGCATCGGCTTTCGGAGCATCCTTCGCGATGCCAAGAGGAACTGAGGCAATGGTCAGGTGCAGTAGCAAAAGCACGCCGAACCTGCGGCTGCGCAATGGGACTGATCTCGTGTATTGTGGTATCATGGCTCTACCATTATAAATTGTTTATACTTATTGTACTCAAGTCGCCAGGACATCACAACTTTGAGTCAGCTCGGGCGTTTGCTCCGCGACTGGCCTTGTGCAGCGGAATGACCACAGATCGTTGATTTTTTAACCTGGAGTTGCGATGGGGCGAGAAACTTCTGGTCCCGCTATTGTGCGGGTGGAAGATGTCTATAAGTCTTATGGCGTAGGAGCAGCGCGTGTCGAGGCATTGACGGCAGTGTCCCTTTGGGTAGAGGCGGGTGAATTCCTTGCCCTAAGCGGTCCGTCTGGATCAGGCAAAAGCACCTTGCTCAATCTGATCGGGGCGCTCGACACGCCGACTTCAGGCAGCATCTTTCTCGAAGGGGCGGCACTGGGCGGACTTAGTCGCACGGCTCTTGCGCGCATTCGCCGCGACCGCCTCGGTTTTATTTTTCAAGCATATAACTTAATCCCGATTATGACTGCGCTTGAAAACACCGAGTTCACTCTGGCATTGCAGAGGCGGCCGAAGCAGCAGCGTCGCGCGTTGGCTCTAGAAGCCCTAGCGCAGGTGGGCCTTGCCCACTTGGCGCTCCGCCTGCCTGGGGAGCTGTCCGGGGGACAACAGCAGCGAGTAGCCATCGCCAGGGCCATTGCACCAAGTCCTGCGGTGATCCTGGCGGATGAGCCGACGGCTAACCTGGATTCAGCTTCCAGTGGAGCCTTGCTTGATCTTATGCAAGACCTCAATGATCGGCTCAATGTCACCTTTGTCTTTTCGACGCACGATCCTCGAGTACTCGAGCGCGCGAAACGTATCGTTGGATTGGTCGATGGGCGCTGCACTGATCATTAATTGGAACATGGCGCGGCGCGAAGTCTTTGCATCGATTGTGGGGATGCTTTGTATTGGCGTTGTAGTTCCGGTCGCGCGGGCCAATGGGCGGTTGGAGCGGGAGGGTTCAGCCCGGGGTTCGGCGACCTACAATAAGAATCCAGATGATGTCGACCTCTACCCAAACCGCTACGAAAGTTCTGACCAAGTTCTCGTGCGGGAAAGCCTCAAGTTTAGAGGTCCAAGGTCCTTACGGTTTGAGTTCAATGCTTATATGCTTGCGATCAATTCATCCGACCGCACCTCTTTGGCGCAAACGGTGCTAAATACTAGCGATGAAGTCAATCGGGCGTCAGCCCTTGATCTTCACTGGTATCGCGGCAGCAAGATCGATGGCTACTTGACGATTGACCGCATCAACATGCGCGGCAGAATTGCTGGTGCAGAGGTTACGGTTGGACGATTTCCGGTCAACCTGACGACTATGGCGATTTTTACACCTAATGACTTTTTCGCTCCGTATCGGCCGACGGATTTTTATCGCGACTATAAACCCGGGGTGGACGCCGTCCGCGTCGACCACAGTCTAGGGAAAAAGGGGCAGATTTCGGCGATTGGTGTCGTCGGATATGCCACGCCGCAACTGGTCAGTCGGGTTGGGGAGACAAATCATGGATCAAATCGCTTTTCTGCAAGTAACTCCTCGGCATTGGTGCGGGCATCGAGAACTTGGCGAGGGTTTGAATTCGCGGCGTTCGCAGGTAAACTTGCCACTAATAATGTCGTTGGCGCGACGGTGCAGGGTGAGGTGGGGCCTGTAGGATTGCGCGGCGAGATGAATCAAAAATTCAGTCGCGAGACGACCGGGCAAAACCAGGCTGCTGGCGCGATTGGTGCCGATTACCGCTTGAATTCAAAGCTTGTCATTACAGTGGAGCAGTTTTACAACCAAGCAGGCTATGCCGACGCAAGTGGATATGCGCACCTAGCGGAATCACCGCCGACGTCTCCGATATTGGGACGGCTGTATACCGGGCTGGCAGGGCTGTACGACATCACTCCGCTCATCCATTTGCGTTCATTGCTTGTCGCCAATGACGGGGATCAATCGCTTATCGGAGTCTTCCAGCTGACTTATTCAGTTACCGAACGACTTGAGCTTGGACTGGCTGCTTTGGCCCCCTATGGGCCGCCGCCGAATCAGTTCCTACCCAAAAGTGAGTTCGGGTCATATCCAGCAGTGATTTCGGTTCAAGCGAGTCGGTTTTTCTAGTGGTTATGTGTCACGATGACTATCGCGCCCAGCCGACCGTCCCTTTGCCTCGGCAATATCAGCCTCCATTTGCCCTGCCAGGACTGCATAATAATTGGTGCGGTCGTTAGCGGCTTGTAGGAGTCGAGGGCTTGTCAGGTTGATTTCCGACACAAACCCGCCGATGAGGTCGAAGCCGGTGAGGAAGACGCCTTGGGTGTGCAAGGCGCTAGCCACAGAGGTGACGCGCGTCGATTCGACGTTCGTTGGTTCATAGGCTTCAAGAGTGGCTCCGGCACGGGTGTTAGCCAAGAACTCACCGGGTGCTGGGCGTTTGAGGCACCACGCTAGAGGGCGACCGAAGCCAGTGAAGACTCGGACCTCACCGTCATAGATTGCAGGGTTGAAGGGTTGGATCAGTCTTATACTAGCGCCGTCGCCGGTAGCGGACCTGAGCTTGGCGAGGACTTGTGCCCGGCCATCGCTCTTGAGCTGTAAGCGTTCGACACCTCTGCCGCCAAACAGCGTTAGGGGTTTTAGTATCGCGTCGCCGTTAGCCTGGTTCTCGACAAAGGCCAACAAAGCTTCGCTGTCGCTGGTGGCCAGCGCAGCTTGGCAAGCTTCCGGAAACAATAGGATCGCCAATTTTTCATTAAAGCGGCGCAACGCGGCCGGGTCATTGTACACCCGAACCCCTCTGCTACTTGCCGACTCAAGTAACCAGGTGGTGGCGATATAGTCCATATCGTATGGCGGATCCTTGCGCATATGGACCGCGTCGAAGCTCAGAAGGCTGATGGTTTCAGAACTCCCGGTGGAAAACGTCTGGGGACTCCCGGCGAACATCAGGCGCTGGCAGTGTGCCACGGCTGCCTTGTCGCCACCGCTCCAGGCCAGCTGCTTTGGCTCGCAGACCCGTATGCCGTGGCCTTTGGCAGCCAGTTCAAACAGCATCCGCAGGCTGGAATCAAGCGGCCGGTTCAGTGAGGCCAGTGGATCCATGACGAAAAGGTGTTCATAAACCATGAGACGGCTACCCCTACTTGCGAGACCCGGACTTCCGATGCTATGACCCGGTGGAGACGTACCTGCTACTGTTGTAGCCAAAATAACCGCCGGGGTCCCCGATGAACTTGCGCATGCTCGACGACTTAGATCTTAACGGCAAAAAGGTATTTCTTCGGCTTGATCTGAACGTACCGATCAAAGACGGGCGCATAACCGATGAAACGCGACTCCTTGAAGCAATTCCGACCATTCGGTATATCCTTGAACGGACTCACAAAGTGGCCATCGGCAGTCATCTTGGTCGGCCCGATGGGGCCGTCGACCTAAAGTACTCCCTTGAGCCAGTTGGCGTGCGCTTGGCGGAGCTGCTGGACCGGGAGGTATGCTTCGTCAGCGATTACATGCAAGAGCCTTACGATCAGACCCTCGGCCAACTCAACTCCAACCAGCTGGTTCTGTTGGAGAATTTGCGTTTTCATGCCGGTGAAACTAGCAACGATCCGGACTTCTGCCGACACATGGCGCGTGGCATCGAGGTTTACGTCGACGATGCTTTTGGTACAGCGCATCGCGCTCACGCGTCGACGGTCGGCATTCCAGAGCTGATCCCGTCCGAACGTCGGGGGGCGGGCCTGCTTATCGACAAAGAGCTAAAGGCACTCAGCGGTATTCTTGAGCGGCCGGAAGCCCCCTTTACGGTGATTATGGGAGGGGCCAAGGTATCGGATAAAATCGCTGTGATGCTTAGCCTGATCAACCACTGCAACCATCTGCTGATCGGCGGCGCGATGGCCTACACCTTCCTGAAGTTTAAGGGAGTGGCGGTAGGTAAGTCACGGGTCGAAGTCGATCGGATGGACCTAGTAGAATCAATCTTTCGCAGCGCCGAAGCACGCCGGGTACAGATCCACCTGCCAGTCGACCACGGCGCTGCCAGCGCCTTTTCGGAGCAAGCCAAGCGCGAGGAGATCGACAGTGCTTCGCTGCCTGCAGGCTTGATGGGCCTTGATATCGGCCCTAAAACCATTGCTGCCTATAGCTCGGTCGTGAGCCGTTCTCGTACGGTGTTTTGGAACGGGCCGATGGGAGTGTTTGAGTGGCCGTCCTTTGCCAGCGGAACCATGGCCATGGCCCAGGCAGTTGCTGCATGCAGCGGGCGAACGGTCGTCGGTGGCGGTGATTCAGTCGCTGCCTTGAACAAAGCTGGTGTCGCGTCTAAGGTGACACACGTATCGACTGGCGGCGGGGCCTCGTTGGAGTATCTCGAGGGGCGGACCTTGCCCGGTCTAAAGGTGCTGATGCGCTAACATCTTTTTAAGGGCTGAGATCGATGACTGTCGCACGAGTGAAGATGTTGGCCGGTAACTGGAAGATGCATAAACTCAACTCCGACGTTGAGGCGTTTTTTTCAGCCTTCGTGCAGTCCTTAGGCCTATCTCCGGGACAAAGTCTGGAGGGTCGACTAGACCTGTTGTTTGCTGTTCCGGCGACGATCCTGGCGCAGGCGGCAAAAACCTGCAAACCACACGGTATTAGCGTCGCCGCTCAAAATGTTCATTGGGAGGCCAGTGGCGCGTACACCGGTGAGATTTCCTTGCCGATGCTGCGAGAGGTCGGCGTCCATGCGACGCTGATTGGCCACAGCGAACGGCGGCAATATTTTGCTGAGACCGATGCCACCGTAGCTAAAAAGACCAGGGCTTGCCTGCAAGATGGAGTCTTGCCTTTGGTCTGTGTTGGTGAAACCCTTGCCGAGCGCGACGGTGGCCTTGTGGAGTCCGTGATCTCCAGGCAGATGCAAAGTATTTTGGCTGCCGTAGGGTCTGGGACCGGGCTAAACGACTTGGTCGTCGCCTACGAGCCGGTATGGGCCATTGGTACTGGCCGCACGGCATCGGCGGCTCAGGCGCAGTCGGTCCACGCACTGATACGCTCTCTCGTCGCTGACGCTTTCGGAGCTGCAGCGGCTTCGGTCCTGCGTATCGTTTATGGTGGGAGCGCTAACCCATCAAATATTGAGGAGCTCTTGGCCGAAAAGGATATTGATGGAGCTTTGGTCGGAGGCGCTTCTCTGAAGCCAGAGGAGTTCGCCAAGATGGCGCGAGCAGCCCTGGCCGTTTAGCCTTGTCATTGAATGAGATAACCGATGTTATTCACGATAGATTTTGGATCGTGAAGAGGTTGCTTGCCTCTTTGCCCACGGGCGACAACGTGATGGCGACGAAAATGACGGCATCGCCAGCTTTCAACCAGCTGTCGCGCACCAATTGATCATTAACGATGGGTAGCACTTGATCGATGTTTGGGTCGATATCAAGTAGGAGGGTTTGAACGCCTCGAACCATTGCCAATCGACGCTTCACCGCAGCCGAAAAGGTGACAGCGATAATCGGCACTGGCGCTCGGAAACTCGCCAGTTTTAACGGCGTGTTGCCAGCTTTAGTGATCGTCACAATAGCTCTGGCGCCAATGCGCTCAGCCGTTCGCAGGGCATGATAGGCGATTGCATCCATCTCGTTGGCAACCGTTGGCGTGTGCTTGATCCAGTTGGGCTGGACGTTGATGTTGGCGCCCTCGATGTCGGTGATGATTCGGGCCATAACCTCGACAGCCTTGGTTCCAAATCGTCCGTTGGCGACCTCCTCTGAGAGCAGAACCGCGTCGGTACCGTCGATGACGGCGTTGGCAACATCGGAAACCTCAGCCCGGGTTGGGGTCACGTTGTGCCGCATCGATGCAAGCATTTCACTAGCCGTCAACACGATCTTAGCGTGGTCATTACAGCGCTGGATGATTTCTTTGGTGATCATCGGTACCGTGACTGGATTGATGGTCAGCGCCATTTCACGCCGCGAAATGACCACTCCTTCGAGATGGGCGAGCAATTCGGGTAGGCGCTCATACACCTCTCCCGAGTCCACTTTAACCAGCAACCACGGTGTATTGTCGCCATGCTGAGCGGCCAGCTTGCGGCGAAAGTCGAGTAGGTACGGGAGGGTCCACTGGCCCGAGACAATCAGGTAGTCGACCCCTTCTTCGATGAGGCCTTTAAGGTCGACGACATCAATTTTGAAACGCTCCGGGTCACGCCGGGTGTCAGGGATCGTGACGTCCATCTCCGGATAGATGACCCCCCCTTGGGTAACCTCCAGTTCAGCTTGATCTTTGCTGCAGCGAATGGTCCGTAGGACGACGTTTCCCGAGCCAATGAAGACCTTTGCGTCGGCCTTGAACAGCCGGTCCCATCCGGCAGATTTGAGCCTGATCGTCGAGGGCAGCTCGGCCGACGATACCGTCAGCCGCTCGCCAAAGCTCACTTCCCTTGGAGCCGCTAGGTTGCTAACGACAGCCTGTGTCCAACTGGCCAAGTCGAGCATGACCGTACTGTTCTCACCCTTTTGGCCTTTGGCGCGCAGGGCCTTGATAAATCCTTGGATCGGACCGATTAGCGGCGCTTCATAGACCAAGCGGAAGACGTCGACGTCCTGGTTTCTGACCTCGCTGGCGTCTTGAGCCAGCAGGGCTTTACCCTCAAAGGAATTTACGATCTTTGTCCGCCGGGAATGCTGCTCAATCATGACTGCCTCGTGCACAGGGTCTGACCCATGAGTATAGGCCTATTATCCTGGGCCCGTAGCAGGTTGATACCACTGATAGCGGCGTGGTCGTAGACGATCACCACGGTCGAGCCGAGCATAAACGTGCCGATTTCATCGCCGATAGCTACGTCGCGCGCCGGTTCGAAGGTGGTAAAGGAAGGCTGCTCATTGCCTTGGCGTCGACCGTTGTTGGTCACCACATCAGGGGCCAAGGGCGTCACCATGCGGCCGACGTTAAAGGCCCCGACCATGACCACGTAGGCTTTGCCCCCGAGCGACAAATCAAAGCTAAAGACTAAGCGCTCGTTGCGCGAAAAGAGTCGTGGCACCCGGGCAACAAACGGCCCATTGACCGGCCAAAGCTCGCCAGGAAAGTGGGTCACTTTCGTGACTCGGCCGCTAAACGGAGCGTGAACCCGGTGGTAGTTGTGAGGGGCCAAATAGATGGTCTGGTACCAGGCGAAATCTTGTGTTCCACCCGTTTCTGGACCGGTGGCACCAAAGACCAGGTCGGCAGCAGAGTATGGCAGTCCCTTTGCCTGAATGGCCTCTCCCGCCTGGATGGGGCCGGAGCGCGCCAGGAAACCGTCGGCGGGCGAGCATATGGGCGAACTGATGGGGCGTAGGCCAGGCTTTAGAGAGCGGGTAAACAGGTCCTCAATGGTGGCGTAGTCACTGAGGGGAGCTGAGGCTTCAGCCATATCGAGCCGAAAAACCGCAGCGAAACCGCGACAACTAAGGTCTGCCAATGGTTTTGGCAGCTTAAGTCGAGCGGCCAGGCCCGTGGCGAAACTTAAGGCATTTTTGGGGGCCAGCGTAAACAAGCGTACCGCTAACGAGTACATAAAAGCACCTTAGGAAGTTTGCACCTCTGACATTATTACCACAGGCTGAGGGTGTGCTGTCACCAGAAGGTGACTGGGGTGAATGCTTAGACATGGTCGATGTCGGTTAAAGCAACCCCTAGATGGCCTGGTTGTGGCTATTAAAATACCTTAAAATTACATAGGTTTGCTTGACAAATTTCAGGCGCTTAGCCTGGACTTGGCCTTGTTGGCATCAATGTTGTAGAGTTAGGGAGTAAGGTGGATGCGGTCAATGGATCGTTTGCCCCAAAAGCGCGCTACCTACAAGAAGCGTTGAAAAGGAGCGGTATGACAACTTCATCAAATGTAGCCTCGCATTCGACAGCGAAACAATCGGTCAACGATAGGGCCGTACGGCTGCTCGCCAGCTCTATCTATCGTCAGCTGCAGGACGAAGGCTGTGAAGCCCGCGACATCATCTCTGTATCTTCGCAACTTATCGATTTAGTCACCACCGAACTGCAGAAGATCGATCATCAGCAGCCGTGAATTTTGCTGCGGCATTTTCTTCCTAGCGTCGGATTTGCTATCATATTTCTATGAAAGCAAAATCCACTAGAGGAGCTTCAACGCGGCACCGGATTCTGTCCGTAGCGGCGGGGCTCATGTACAAAAATGGCGTGAATGGCACCAGTGTCGATGACGTGTTAAACGCATCTGGGACTGGCAAGAGCCAATTCTATCACTACTTTACCAGTAAAGATGCCCTGGTGAAGGAGCTGATAAGCTACCACCTGTCGGCGTTGCCGGCCGCCCAGGAGGCGCTCCTTGCGAACCTCGGCACCTTGGGCGGCCTCGAGGCTTGGTTAGACCAAATCCTCGCCGACTATGACCTTGGTGTTTATGCCGAAGGCTGTCCGATTGGCAATTTAGCCAGTGAGATGTCCGGCCACAGCGAGGAGCTCAGGGTTAATTTGCAGGCGACCTTTGGCTATTGGGAGTCGTGCTTGACGCACGGACTGACGCAGCTGAAGGCCAACGGATCCTTGCGCTCGGACGTCATTCCGGCGGAGTTAGCCACGTTTTGGGTGGCGGCCATTGAGGGAGCGCTGCTTCTGGCCAAGACGGAAAGAGCGTCAGGCCCTCTGACGTCGACGATTCGTCAGATTAAGGGGTTCCTTCGCGCGTCCGCCGTAGGCGGCAGCGCTAAAGTTAGGCCTAAGCGGCATGGGCTGTTAACGTTTTGTCCTTAGCGCCGCCGTGGCTTGCCAACCAGTATGCATTAACAAAACTGCGCACTTGCTCGACCTGGTCCGCTTCGAGGTCCTGAGCCAGGAGCAGAGTGATTTCGGTGTTGCGGCGGTTGGTCTGGCGCTTCTTCATCGTTTGGAGCAGCTCAGCGGCGCCACCTTCGCAGCAGCAGAGTATCTGATGCGGTGCGAATTCAACCGTGCGGCGAGCGAGCTCCTTGGTCGAAGCGACGTCGACAAGCCTAACGGCCATACGAAGTGTCGCTTCGAGGAGTTGTTTGGTGGCGAAAGCCTTGTAGGCGCTATCTTCGATGATCAAAATTTTTGTCTTCATTTTAGCCCCTCCCCTGCTGCTGGACAGTTGATTAGTATCTCTCTCTAATACAAAATCGGTTCCAAATTTTAAGTATCTAATAACATTATGACAATTTAAATGCTGGACCATTTAGCCACAGCTTGTGCTACCTCTGGGCCCCGAATTTCGACTCACATGTGCCCAAAAGGGCATACCAAGAGAATAGCGATGCATATTCATATCGTTGGCGGCGGGTTAGCTGGTTCTGAGGCCGCTTGGCAGGTCCTAAGTGCCGGGTTTTCCGTGACTTTGCATGAGATGCGGCCGACTCAGACGAGTCCAGCCCATAAAACTGGCCGCTTAGCGGAGTTGGTTTGCTCGAATTCATTGAAGTCGATGTCTGCGACGTCGGCGCCGGGATTACTCAAGGCTGAAATGGTGGCGTTTGGCTCTCTCGTCATGCGTGCGGCAGACGCGGCAAAAGTCCCTGCCGGCCAGGCCTTGGCCGTAGATCGCGAGGTCTTTTCAAAATTTATCGAGGATGCCCTGGCCAGCCATGCAAATTTTACGCGTTTGGATCATGAGGTCGTGGCATTGCCCACCTCGTCGGAAATGGCCGCTCGAGACGAGATCTGGATTGTGGCGACAGGTCCCCTAACCTCAGCGCCCTTAGCGGCGGAGCTGCAGCGTCTCACCGGTGGGCAGGATCGGTTGTATTTCTACGATGCAATTGCACCGGTGATAGCGGCGGACTCGATCGATCTTCAGCACGCCTTTGCCGCTAGCCGATATGATCGTGAAAGTGATGCTGAAAGTGCTGGAGATTACCTCAATTTGCCGCTCAATAAGGCGGAATACGAGGCCTTTATCGATGCTCTGGCGGCGGCAGACTACATGCCTTTACACGCTTTTGAGAGTACTAAGTATTTCGAGTCTTGCTTACCTGTGGAGGTCATGGTCGAGCGCGGGCGGGAAACCTTGCGCTTTGGTCCAATGAAGCCAGTTGGACTAATCAACCCCAAGACCGGTCACCGGCCATGGGCAAACGTCCAACTGCGTTTAGAAAACACGGCTGGGACCATGTACAGCATGGTCGGCTTTCAGACCAAAATGAAATGGCCTGAACAGCAACGTGTTTTCGCGCTGATCCCGGCGTTGCGCAACGCTGAGTTTTTGCGCTTTGGCTCGGTCCATCGCAATACCTACCTAAAAAGTCCCGAGGTATTAAACCCGGACCTGTCGGTTAAGGGGGCGCCCGGGTTGTTTGTTGCAGGGCAGATCACCGGAGTTGAAGGCTACACCGAGTCCGCTGCCATCGGTTTGCTGGCGGCTCGAGCAGCGGTGGCTAAGGCGCAGGGGCTTCATTTTGAAATGCCGCCGCGCGACTCGATGATTGGCGCTTTGGTTCACTATGTGACTCATGGTGGGCTCGGTGATTTCCAGCCAATGAACGCAAATCTTGGGCTCTTGCCCCACCTCGAACGCCAAAGAGGAGAGAGCAAAGCCGACAAAAAAGGGCGTCAGTGTCTGGCTGCCCATGAACGGTTTCAGCGATATGCCATGGAACATCGCCCCGGACTCTGAGGTCGGTCACCCAAGACTATAAGATCATTAGTAAAAGAGGCGCCATCAGCCACCAGGCAGAAGTGCGGCCGGCGCTGACTGAGGATGCGATCGTACCGCAGCCTGATTTTACTCGGTTTAGGTTGGGTTCCTGAGGCTGACCGGTATAAGTGGTTCCGAGGATCGCACCGCTGGTATTGAGCAGGCCCCGTCCGAGCAGTGGGACAGGGTCTGATTGCCCTTTGATGCGTGGAAAATAGTTGGTGTAGTTAAAGCCGTCGGCAACCATGGGGTCATAAAGACCCGGGTCGGCACTGGAAAGAAGCGCCCCGCGCAACGCGTCGAAGCTCAACGTGGGATGTCGGACCAGCAACAACCCGGCAGTTCCCGCAACCAGTGGCGAGGCCATGGAAGTACCGGACTTCGATTCCAGCGCGCCACCAGGCACGGTGGATAGGATATTATCTCCGGGCGCGGCTATGCTGACCCATGGCCCGAAGTTGGAGAACTCAAGCTTGCGCAGGTTACTGCCAACAGCGGCGACACCTATGGCGTCATGAAATGCCGCAGGATACTCAGGAGTCGACGAGTCTTCGTTGCCGGCTGCGGCGATCACCAGCGTCCCATCTTGCTCCTTGACGGCTTGAATCAAGAGGTTGACCGCGCGTGATCTGACGAACTTACCAAATGATGCGTTGACGACTCGAACGGCCGGTCGGTCGTTGCGGCGAAACAATGAAATGTACTTGAAGGCGGCCACGATGGAGCTATCAAGGATGCCAGACGTAGCACCGACTTTGCCGACAATTCGTAAAATCATGATCTGACAGACCGGGCAAACCCCTGCGGCGAAGTCATCGGTAAACGGGTCGGTCCATGCGGCATCGCCTGCAATGATTCCTGCGACATGGGTGCCATGCGCACAGTTCGGGTCTCGGCCCTCGCATGAGGTGCCGGGGCCATCGGCGTCGAAGGGCCAGACATCGCCGTTGCCAAGGTGGTCGCGAGATGTCGCGGTCGTATTGCAGCCATGAATATCGTCGGTGCAGCCCGATACATTGGGGTCGTTGTTGGTCCAGATATGATTGGCGAGCCCTGGATGCAGGTAGTCGACACCGCTGTCGAAGACGGCGATGATCGGCCTGTGGTCGAGGATTTGTTGGTCAGTCGGAGTGTTGGGCTGCTGTAGGTCTCGTTCACCAATAGCATTGAAGGCTGCTGCCAGGCCGATTCGGTTGGTCCACCAATACGAGTGGCTTTTATATTTTGTTGCATAGGCAGCGAATATATTGCTCGCGGGGCTGCTAGCTGCTTCGCTGAGGTGGCTAATGTAGTTGGGTTCTGCAAACCATATGCTGCCATTCCCCTCCCACTCCTGCAGAATTTCGACTGCCGCCGCCGGAGAAGAGAAATCAACTTGCGCCAAACTGCCGACTTGCGGCGCCGGGCTAAGGTTGTCGGTGGTCAGGTTGCTAAGGTAGCGCGGCATGCTGATAGCGTTGGGACTGACGGGCTTTCCGGTCATTGCCCGGTGCAGATCGACCGCGCTCAAAAAGCGCAACTGCTTGACTCGCGGATCTCCTGAATAGCCTCTGTCGAGATAGGCCAGGTGCGCCGATTGTTCGGCGGCGAATCCGACGAACCCTTGATGTTGACGATCGATCTCGCCGAGGTTTGGGCGAAAGGTGACAAGGTAGCTACCTGCAAGGGCTTGCCCCTGACGTATCTGACCTGGCGACGGATGGACAACCCTGGGTACTGCCGTGGTCTGGTGCGCAATCTCGACGGTTCCAAACGAGCCGCATCCGGCGACAGTCAAGGTGAGTGCCAATAGAATAGCCGCGCGCAAATTTATCTGGATTGCTTGCAAAAGCCTTTGGTCCTCAATTGTCTCCACCGCGCCAATCGTCTAGAGTAGGTATCTTTCATGCTCCGGCCACTTGGACGGGAGGTTACAATTGTCGCTAAAAGAACGCATCAACGAAGATTTAAAGAAGGCGATGAAAGCCAGGGACAAAGAGCGAACCAGCGTGCTTCGGATGCTGCTCAGTGAAATTAAATATACTCAGGCTGCTGTGAACGTTCATGCAGAGCTACCTGAGGCTGAGGTCCTGAAGGTGGTTGGGCTTTATCACAAGCGGATGCTTAAATCGCTCGATGATTACCCAGAGGGCGAAAAGCGTGATCAGATCCGCTCCGAGCTGGGGATCGTCGATGAATACTTGCCCAAACGAGCTAGCCGTGCCGAGGTTGAGCAGGTGGTGGATGAGGTTTTACGTGGCACCGAAGATCGAGAGTTTGGACCGCTCATGAAGCAGGTTCTAGCCCGACTTGGGACGGCGGCTGACGGCAAGGTCGTCAGCGAGGTCCTCAAGCCGCGACTTGCTAAGCCGTGAGACTG
>JAPLFX010000261.1 GCA_026390445.1 Pseudomonadota bacterium | reverse complement strand
GGGCCCCGTCGGCAAACCGAGTCGGCGAAGCAGGAAGCGGATGCCGCGAGGCACCGTGACGTCAAATACAGTGCAACGACAAAACCCTAACGAGTCGGTTCAGCATGCCTGAGCAGATTTGTCAGTGTTCACTGTAGCGGCACAGCGGCTTTTTGCCCCTGAGGTCGCCGGCACAGGTGGTCCGTCCGGTCCTCTGAAACCGTACAGTATCCTGTTTCTGTGCAGCAAGCCGGGGTCAGGTCGGACAACTGGTGTCCGGTTTCTGCAACACGGTATCCGGTTCGTAAGAAAGGTTTTAAGAGCGTTTGACATCCGGATGATATATTAAGTACGCTTTCTATGCATATATTTGCCATATTCAAGGCGTAACCGCATGGTATTGTTCGAATGGGATCCTGTTAAAAGCGAAACAAATCGCCTTAAACATGGGATTACGTTTGAAGCAAGTCGAGAGATCTGGAACGATCCTGAAATGGTGGAAATAAGTAGCAGGCGAGAATTAGAAATCGAACGGCACTATCTCGTCATAGGAAAAATTAGATCCAAGACGTGGACAGCCGTCATTACAGGGCGCGGTGATCATGTGCGTCTGATCTCGGTGCAAAGGTCGAGGAAAAGTGAGGAAAATCTCTATGGCTCGTAAGAAAAAAATAAGTGCCGAGGATCTTGATCAGAAGTTCGATGCCGGCGAGGAAGTGTTGGATTATTTTGATACGGAAAATATGCGTCGCCCCAACAAGATTCAACGAATTAGTCTAGACCTTCCTGACTGGATGCTCGTGTTGCTCGATAGTGAAGCGACTAGACTTGGCATTCCGCGGCAAGCTGTCATCAAGGTGATCTTGGACGGTTCACTTAGGAAACGAGCGTAAAGTGGTAGTGTCGGGATTCGGACGACGCGCCGGTAGTTTAGTCCAGCCGTCGGGCCAGGGCGCTGGATCTGCTGCCGGCACAGGTGGTTCGTTCGAGTATCCTGTTTCTGTGCAGTAAACTGGGTCAGCTCGGACAACTGGTGTCCGGCCTTTGCAACTGGATCCTGAAATGCATTCCGACCAGCGTCAGCAAATGGCGAAAGCGGCCATATGTGCCCCAACTTGAGAGCATCGTGTTGAAGGTGGTGCAGGTTGTACCTGGCAAGGCGCACGACCCTGCCATCCACCCATCACGCCTTCGCCTCCCCAAATCGCTTCGCCACCGCCTTCCTCCGATATTCAAAAATCCGCGCCACATCATGCTCAACCAAAAATCCCCCAGTAAGCCCCCCCAGCTTGCCAAGCGGCACCGCAAAATGCACCAGATCCGTCACTAAGGTACCGCCACCGAGTGGCTCAAACGTATGCCGATGATGCCACGACTTAAACGGGCCCTGCGCCTGCTCATCGACAAAGCTGCTCGGTGGCACCCATTCGCTGATCAAGCTCTCCCAGTGCAGCGGGATGCCGTGCAGGCTTAAGCGGTAGCGGATCTTCGATCCTTTGGTGATGTGCGGCGTGGACATCGACTTGACCTGGAAGTTTAGCCACGGCGGTGTGATCGACTCCAGATTGCGCGCCTCCGCGAAGAATTCCGCGACGACATCTAATGGCGCCGGGATCCACTGTGCAGCTTTGATATAGTCCTGAGTCCGCCTAGGGCCACTGCCGAGCAACGATTCCAATGCCGCCGACAGGGTCGGATAGTTAAACTTAAAATGAATGTGTTCGGCTTTGTGCGGCGCAACCCGCAGGCTCGCCAGCAGCATACTCGCCCCCTCACCGACGGCCGCTCGCATCACCAACGACGGTGCTTTGAGGACCCACCCCTGACGGCGCCCAGTGAAGGCGCGATGCAGCTCTTCATAACGAACAGCTCCAGGAGCCACGGCATTGATCGGCCCTTGTACCGTTGTATCCTCCAGCGCGCGAACCAACAGCTGCACCAAGTCATCCAAGTGAATCCAACTAAACCATTGCTTGCCGCTCCCCGGTGCTGCACCAACGCCTAGGCGATACAGGCGACACAGCTGCGGCAGCGCGCCACCTTCAAGTCCGAGCACGACGCCGATGCGCGGCAGCACAACGCGCATGCCGAGGTCGCTAAACGGCTTTGCCGCTGCTTCCCAGTCAACGCAGAGTCTGGCGAGAAAGTTGTCACCGCTTGCTGCATCTTCTGTGACGACGGTGTCGCCAGTGTCGCCGTAATAGCCGATCGCCGACGCTTGCACGACGACCGCTGGACGCTCACGACGTGCTTTCAACGCTTCGACCAAAGCCGCCGCCGGACCAAGCCGCGACGTGCGAAAGCGCGCTTTACGCGCGGCGCTCCAGCGTCCATCGGCGATGCTTTCGCCGGCTAGATTGATGACGCCCGTGACGCCTTCTAAAGCGGCGGCGGGAATCGCGTGGGCATCTCCCTTCCAGGCAAAGATCTGGCATGGAAACGTTAGCTTTTCGCGGCTGATCCCACGACTGAGTAGGTTGATGTCATAGCCGCGTCTTACTAATTCAACTCCCAAGGCCTGGCCGATAAAGCCGCTAGCGCCAATCAATAGAATACGAGGCATAAAAACTCTCCGTTAAAGTGGCTTCTGGCGGGGGGTTCAGCGATTTTGAGCCAGTTTCGACCCTATGTCAATCTGGCCTATTTCATAGTTAAACTACTAAAAAGACTACATCATTATAGAATGCTATTGATTTATTATCAGAATAGTTTAAAACACGTTTGCAGATGACGACTGCGTGTTCAAAAAACTTAGCAACAAGAGGGGCCCCAGACCCTCACCCAACCCATCCCGGAGGATAGTCTATGCGTTTCGTGACCCCCATGTTTATCGCTGGCTTCTTGGCTACCGCTTGCGGCACCCAGCACAAGGACAACAGCAGCCCTGCAGCTCCAGTCGCGCCTATGAGCGCTGACCAGGTTGCCAAGGCTGAGCAGTTGCCTGCAGCTGCTGTCGTTCGCGTCCAACTCGATGCCAACGGTAACCCAGTCGGTAGCCCCGACATGCGCACCACGTCTGTTGGTAAAGACAAGCTGACTGGCGACGCTCTGGCTGCTGCTTTTGACAGCGGCACGACGCCACAAAGCATCGTCACCGCAGGCAGCGAGCTCGACAAGAGCAGCTCGACCCAGTCTTGGGGTTGGGGCTATAGCCGCAACAACTACGGCTACGGTGGCTACAACAACTACGGCGGCTACAACAACTACAGCTACGGCTACAACAACTACAACAGCAACTACGGCTACGGCTATGGTTACACCGTGTACTACGGCGGCTACAACTACGGCTACGGCTACAATAGCTACTACAGCAACGGTGGCTACGGCTACTACTCCTACTGCCGCTAATCGCGCGCTTTAAGAGTCAGCTGGAATAACCGGAGGAGCGTCGCGCTCCTCCGGTTATTCGTTTCACAAGAGTCCATGTCGCCGATTGGATTCAGCTGCAGCGAAATCACGACAGGCGCTGAACGTCGTCGGCTAGCGTGGACTTGCCCCTTGGCCGGTACGGTGACGCTCTGCATCCTCTGTCGTGTGGAGGCCAAGGCTCTCCTGCCAGCGATCGAGCAAGCCTCGGTAGTACACCGTCAAGTCGCTTGCAAAACTGGCACCCAGCTCGTCGGGATCGTAAGGTGGAGCCTTTTCGATATCGTCGCGCCGCAGATGCACATCGATGTCATGGGCCACCCAGTCGATCCCTGTGATCCAGCTGCGGTCGATGACCACTGGGCGACGGGAATACCAGTACCCAGTATCCACGACCAGATATTTGATCTGCCAGTCGCTGGCGTCGATGAGCATGTCCCGGACGTGCCCGACTTCGCCGTCCTCGGCCCGCAGGGCGTAGCCGGCGATCTCCGTAGCACTTTGCAGGTGTGGGTCACGGGCCGCTGCCACCCCTGGACTAGTGTGATAGGGTAAGCCCTGGCCAGCGTAAAAGATCCCCGGCATCATCATGCCAAAGGGACCAAAGGACGGGTCAATCGGCATCGCCCAGTAAGGCTCCCAGGCGTAGTGCTGCGCCAAGCTTTCTTCATAGCGGCGAGCCACGGGGACATCGACCTCCAGTTGGGGGCTCGCTTCGATATCTTTTCTGCTCAAGTTGGATACCAGTACGCCGCTTTCGGGATGAATGCCCTTGATCGCCTGCGGTGCAATCAACACGGGACGTTCATCGAGCCAGCTTCCAGTCTTCACCACAAAGTAGCGGACCACCATGGCGAGGTCGTCAAAGAGGACGTCCTGGACGACACCAAAATTTTGATCGGTCGCAGCAACTTTTAAGCCTTTGAGGTCTTTTAAGATATGCAGCATGAAGAGCCTCCCGTTGGAGTGAAAGCGCACACCTGCATACGAGACTGCAAGCCGCATGCCAGGTTTGGCGCCGCTTGCTCGCACGCCGGATGTATGAGGTGCCGATGCTTGGGGACGATTAGGCGCCGATGAGATTCTGTCCGCACACGCGCAGTACCTCGCCGCTGACGCTAGCCGCACCAGGTAGGGTGAGAAACACTGCGGCTTGCGCCACATCATCCGGTTGCCCCGACTGCTTCAGGGAATTAAAACGCCGCGCCACCTCGCGCATGGCGACCGGCATGGTTTGCGTCATGCGCGTTTCGATAAAGCCAGGAGCAAGGGCGTTGATCGTGATCTCGCGCTCAGCGTGGGCCGCAGCTGCGGCTTTGACATAGCTCGCCAAGCCGGCTTTGGCGGCGGCGTAGTTGGTCTGACCCGCATTGCCAGCGAGGCCCGCAATCGATGACATAAAGACGATGCGGCCACCGTTCTTGATCGATGACCCCTTGGCCAGCAGTGCTTCGGTCACGCCCAACGGCACTCCGAGATTGACCGCCAAGGTGTCGTCCCAAAAATCACGTGGCATGTTACCGAGCATCTTGTCGCGGGTGATCCCGGCATTGTTGATCAAGATGTCGAGGGGGCCGACCGTCGATTCAATCTGTTCTAAGAGGAGGCGTGCGCCATGTGGGTCGAGCAGGTCAGCCAGCAGGCTGGTGCCACGCACCTCCTCCATGACGGCTGCTAGCGCGTCTTTTTCTTGGGGACGGTCATGCCCATAGACCTCGACGCCTTCAGCGGCCAAGTGGCGGCAAATCGCCGCGCCGATGCCATGCGCCGCACCGGTGACTAGCGCGGTGCGTTTGGCCAACGAGCGGCTCAACGTCGTGACCCCGTCTGGCGGCGCCTCGCCTAGGCGCACGACTTGTCCCGTGATAAAGGCGCTTCGCGCCGACAGAAAAAACACCACTGGTGCCGTCAACGCCGCTGCGTTGTTGGCCTGCTCTTGCAGCAGCAGAATCTGGCAGGTCGCCCCTTTGCGGCCGATCTCCTTCGCCAGACTTTTGCCAAATCCGATCAGCGCGCCGCTGCACGCGGCAGCTTCGGGTGACGCCGCACTGCCTTGATCGACGCCGATCAGCAGCACGCGACCACCGGTCGCAAGCGCGCGTAGCCTGGGTTTGATCAAATCATAGAGGGCGCCGAGGTCGGCGCTTTGGGTCAGGCCGCTGCCGTCAAAGACGATCGCATGCAGTGGCGTCGTCGGAAGGCCTTCGGTCAGCTCGGCCCCGGCGGCTTTGACGATGTGTTTTAGCAGCGGTGTCAGCGGTGCTTGCCGGCCACCGCCGATGGCGCAGTGGACGCCGCGTAGATCCTGATCACCCCAGGGTGCATCGCTGCGCCGCAGCAGTTCCGGGATGGGAAGCGGCAGATGAAGCTGACGCAGGAGCTTGCGGGCAAAGGGGCGGCGGCCAAGTTCCAACAGATAATCGCTCAACGCATACTCCTTGCCGCAACTCGCGGCCATGGGGGGGCACCTGCGGTGCCATCTTACCGCAGCCTGGTCCAGCCTGCCCGAGGTTCTAGCCTCGGGCCAGCGTCATATACGCACTGGTGATGATGTCTGCTTGCGTCGCCCCGCGCGACAAGTCGTTCATCGGCTTTTTGAGGCCTTGCAGCACTGGGCCGTAGGCTTCATAGCCACCGAGTCTTTGGGTGATTTTATAGGCGATGTTGCCGGCATTGAGGTCGGGAAAGATGAGGCAATTGGCCTGGCCCGGGACCTTGCTGCCAGGGGCTTTGCGCTGGCCGATCGCGACGTCAAAGGCGGCGTCAAACTGCAGCTCGCCGTCGCTGATCACCGCCGGAAAGCGCTGCTGGAAGAGGCGCGCGGCCTCGGCCATGGCGGCTTGGGACGGATGATGCGCCGAGCCTTTAGTCGAAAACGACAGGAAGGCCACCACCGGAGGCCGTTCGGGCTGCAGGAAACCCCAGGTGCGTACCGCTTCGGCCGCGATATCGACGAGCTGCTCTACCGTCGGTTGAATGACGACGCTGCAGTCGGCGTAGAGATAGCTGTCTTGGCCTTGCGGTGCGCCTGGTTTGTGCATCAGAAAGGCGCCGCTGACGGTGCGCACTCCAGGGGTAATGCCGACGATTTTGATGCCCGGGCGAATGACCTCGGCAGTGGTGGCGATGTTGCCGGCGAGGACGGCGTCCAAGCGACCGTCGGCCAATTGCTGGGCTGCTAGGCCGACACGTTCGGCGGAGCTTAGGTCGTCTTGGCATACCCAGCGCAGCTTCGCGGCGACTGGTGCTAGGTCGATGTTGGCGCTGAGGGCGAGCTTGCGCGTGGCGGCTTCGGGGCTAAAGAAGGAGATTTCTCGGACGCTTCCTTCTAGCAACATGGTCCTTGCGACCGCCAGAATTCGGACGTCGGCGCTGTCAGGTAGGCCGAGACGACCTGGGGCGGTCTGGCAACGTTGCTTCAGGCGATCTTTTATGTCCATCGTAGGGCCTGCCTTAGACAGCTGGTTTTAATATATTTTATGAATATTCCAAGCTAGTTATCCTGGCAAGCCTAACTTTTTTTGGCGACTGTCCGATGCACCTTAGGATGTTTCGGAACGATGCATTGGATGCCCATGATTGCGCTATTGACCACCAACGCCGACCTCGCCAAGGAGCTGACCGAGCTGCTTCGCGGTCACGCTTTGCAGGCTCGCGAGATTAAGCCCGTCGGTAAGGCCTCGCTGGAAGCCCTGTATGCGCCAGATGTCGTCGCCGTGGTCGTCGACGGCACTGTTCCCGTGCTACCGGATCACGCCTGGCTCGATCTGTTGACCAGCCTAGGACGACGCGTCCCTGTGGTGGTCATGGGGACGGCGGAACAAGCGCGTGGTTTGGGTCACCATGCCGCAGCGTTGGGCAGTGTCACCTGGCTGACAAATCCAAGCCCGGTGGATATCCTGGCGGTGCTGCAAGCCTGCGGTGCGATTGGCCTCGACAACCGCAAGATCAACCGCGAGTCCATCCCGACCTACAATCCGCAAGTTCCCTTGCACATGCTGCAGAACAATCATGCCCTCAGCCTGATGGTGGTGGATGTCAGCAGCTTTCGCAAAATCGCCATCGAATACGGCACGGAGGCCTACCTGCGCATGCAGGAGTGCTTTAGCCAACTGTTGTTTGATCTGTGGGGCCAGCCGGGTTGCTTCCGTGCTTCGGATATCCTCTGTCGCCGGTCTTTGCACAGCAACTTCTATTACATCTTTCTCGAACAATCGCGATCCGCCAGCGCGGTGCCAGCGCCCGGTGCGTTGGAGCATTTGGCCGACCGCTTAGTCTCGCGCCTGCAAAACGCTTTTTGGGGCGAAATCTTTGTGCCCCCAGCGAAGCGCCTCGTCCCGGACTGTATCCAAGTGGTACCCGACATCGCGATGGGATTTGGCACGGTCTTGTACAACCCCTGCGTCGATGCTCTGGAACTGATCGAGCATCTGCTTGAGACGGCGACGGAAGCCTCAAAGATTCAGCTCAAGCGTTCACGCGACCGGCAACGCGAGCTGATGCAGACCCTGATCCAAACCCCGGGTCTTTTGGAGCCGCACTACCAGGCGGTGTTTACCCTGCCGGACTTGACCAAAGAGCAGGTGGATGCAGCGCATCGCGACCAATCGATCAAGCCCTTACGCGGCAATCTCTATGGCTTTGAATCGTTGATTCGTGTCCGCACCCATGCGGTGGAAGCCTTGTTTCAAGCCACTGGACCCGCCTATCTTGATCCAAAATACCTGCGCCCGGATACCTTGTTTGCCCTGGCGCATGTAGCCAAGATCGGCCTTGAGTTAGATCAGGCTTGTCTGCAGCAGGCCGTTCTCAACTCACGGCAACTGCCCGGCACCCTGCTACTAAATATCCTGCCGCGCAACCTCTACAACATCAGCAAGCTGCAGCATTTAATCATGGACCGCAAGGATCTCATGTTTGAGGTGTCCGAAACCGAGGCGATCAACAACTTTGATCTGATGCTCAAGGTGCGCCAGAGTCTTGAACAGATGCAGATGCGCATTGCCACCGATGACTTCGGGCGTGGCTATTCCGGACTCGAGCAGATCATCAAAATCAAGCCCGACTTGATCAAGCTCGATCGTTCGCTGATTCAAGATATTCACTGCGACCTACCTAAACAAGCATTCGTTAGCGGCTTGGTGCGGGCGGCAAAGATCTCCAAGGCGACGATCTTGGCGGAAGGTGTGGAACTCTGGGACGAGGCCGTCGTCTTGCAGGCCATGGGGATCGACCTGATCCAAGGCTACTTACTGCATCGGCCGCAGGCCTCCATGGTCATCGAGATGGACCTCGAAGAACATCCTGAGACTCTGCTCGATTCCGTCGCCTAACGGTCCTAGTCGTCCTCGTCGCTGACAAAGTCCGCTAGGGCATCGATATGGTCCATCAGCGTTTGCTCGGAGGCGATGCGGCCAAAGCCCGAGGCCTCGCAAAACTCGCTGATAGCATCCAGGGTGTTGGTTAAGCGCTCCTCGCTGCTGCCGAGCGCGGCGATGGCGAGGACGGTATCCGAACTTTCGTCGCCGCCGGCGGCTGCGGCGCAGACCTTGAAACGGGCGCGGATCTTCTCGCTGAGCGAGCGCAATGCCTTACGGTCGAAGCCAGGATCGGTGGCGGCCTCGAAGGAAATTTTGACCACGGCGAAGTACATCAGCTTACTCTAGCGGAAGACTGTCGCACTGAGCAAGGGAAGCCGTAAGCCTAGCCCATAAAGGGCTATGGTACAGGTCATGGTGACGCGGTAGCGCCGTGGGGACGCTAAGTTTAGACCGATGGCGCCAGCGGCTAGGTCGGCGCAGATCTCATGGGCGACGCCGTGGTCGCGCCACCAGTGCAGGTCGATACGGCAAGGAGTCCAGCGTTCATGAAGCCCCTCAGGATGCTCGCTGGCATGATCCCGCAAGCTGCAATGCGCCGCACTGGCGGCCTGAGGCTCGTCGAGCAGAGCAAGTCGCAATTGCAGGAATTGGAGATAGCTGCGTTGGAAGCTGTGGGTCGCCTGGTTTAAGGCGATCGCCTGCAACCATAGCAGCGCCACCATCAACCACCTCGTCGTCGCCATCTGCAGCCCCCGATCAAGTGCTCATGTGACCGTGTGATCGTGCGCTCAAGGGCTTGCGGGGTAGGGGAGTGGCATCTCCGGTACTTCGCTGATACCCAGCTTAGTGGCCATGGTCGTGAGCTGTTGGCGCACCACCTTGCCGATGAACCCGAGAGCAGCAAGGGCGACGACGGCGGCAAAGGTGCTGACCAGGATATACTCCAAGGCAGCTGCACCGCGTTGATGGTGGTCCTTCGTGTGGGCGGTTTTGGTCGATCGCTTAGGCATGGGGGCCTCCTTCTGGGAGTGTAGGGTTGAGGGTGAATCTCCATGCACGGGAGCATCTCAGGCCGACTGGGCTTGGACCAGCGACATACGGCGCGTCGGGCCGCGACTTGAATGCACCGCTGAGTTCGATTTAGATGGTTGTAATGATTGGGCTTTTATGACCGGGTGGCGGCACCCTCAAGTTCCAGGACGAAGCGACCGATAAGGACGATATGGGTCGGTTTCGACTTAACCCCGTCATTGCAGGTCATTTATGCGCATCAACAACAACTATTTGGCCATCGTCATCGGTCTGACGGTCGGTTTAGCCACGGGATGCTCCACGAAGAAATCTAGCGGGGACGCTGCAGGAGGTCGCAACGATGGGGGATCTGGCGGAGCGCCTGCTACTCCAATCGCTCCCGCCTCTCCTGTGTGCGCACCGACGGGTTCATCAGGCAACGCGACAGCCGGTGCCGTCCCTGACGCCAGTGGCACCGCTGCTGCCAGCGCGGCCACACCGACTCCAGCCGCTGCTGGTGCATCTGGTGGCGTCATCGCTCAAACAACTCTTAATTTAGCTGATCCAGGGAGCACCACATCCGCCGGCAACGCTGTGCCAATCGCGGCGACAACTAGCGGTACGGGCGCGGTTGCTGGTACCAGTGGTGGCACGACCGCCGTAGCTGCAGCCCCTAGCACCTGCGTCGGTGCCAACGCCACCCCGATGCCGACACCAACAACAACACCAGATCCTTCCACGACCGCTAACACCACCGGTAGCGCCAATGGTCCCGTAAACTTCGGCTCAAAAGTGACTTTAACCTCATGCACGGCATTGAAAAAGGCGTGGATTCCCAGCAGCGACGGCAGCGCTACGTGCGGTGACCCCTTGGTGAGCTGGTGCTGCAACGCGCAAACCGTGGCGCAGGAATTTCCTGGCTCAGCTGCAGCGCTGCAGCAGGCCTTCGACAAGTACACGAGCGCGGGTAGCGTGATGTACCAGTGTTCGCTTGGCACGGGTATGGACCAAACCGGAAAGAGTGTGCCGCAGTACAACTTCTACTTTTTCAAATCCAGCTCGTCGGGCTTTAATATGGGGTCGGTGTTTATCCAGAATGCGACGCCGGCGCAGCCAAATGCTGCGGCCTGCCCGGCGGTGACGCCGGCGCAGATTGGCTTGACACAGTAGGCTGTCCGCTTCCAGCGGGACTATCCTTTGGCTAAGCGGCTGTGCTTCTGTCGCACGCCCAAGATGTTCGTGCATCAAAGTGGCGTAACCTGCATGCCATGGCGCGAAGGGATTACAAGCTTGGCGGAGCTGTAGGCCAGCACGTCGTCAGTCCGGTCAATGGTCTTGGCCTCATTCACCGGCTACCGCCGCCCGCCATTTTTTTTATCCAATAAATCAGCGCATCGCCGCCCCTTTCGCGCTAGAATCCTTGTTGACTACCCGACTTAGGTCTCGCGCCAACCTAAAGGAGCCGCTGCTCATGACGACTGCGTTGTTGTCCTTCCAAAACGCGACGGATCTTGCCGCTCGCCTGCGGGCGCATGTTGCCGAAGCCGTCTTTGGCCAAGAAGAACTCATCACCGAGGCGCTTTGCTGCCTATTGGCTGGTGGCCACATCCTCATGACCGGCGCTCCTGGCTTGGCTAAGACGACCTTGGTGCGCGTCTTTGCGCGGCACCTCGGCCTGGAGTTTGGCCGAGTGCAGTTCACCCCGGACCTACTACCTGCCGATATCGTCGGCACCGACCTGCTGCACGTCGATCAGGTGACGGGGCGACGGCATTTTGAGTTCGCCAAGGGGCCAGTATTCACCAATCTGCTGCTGGCCGATGAAATCAACCGCGCCTCGCCACGGACCCAATCAGCGCTGCTCGAAGCGATGCAGGAGCGTGCCGTCACCGCTGGTGGTAAGCAGCATGTCTTGCCGCAGCCCTTTATGGTGTTCGCCACGCAGAATCCATTCGAGTCCGAAGGGACCTTTCCCTTGCCTGAAGCGCAGCTCGACCGCTTTCTCTTGCATGCCTTGGTCGGTTACCCCGGCGAGGCGGCGGAAAGTCGGATCCTCAAGGAGCATGCAGCTGGACAATTGGTCGGTGAGCAATTCGGCGCCTCCACCATCAAGCATGAACAGATCGGTGCGGAACAGATCGCCGCTCTCATCGAGCGGACCAAGGCGGTGCGGGTCGATGATGCGATCGTCGACGGCATCCGCGATCTGGTGCGCTCGACCAGGCCGGATGACGAGCTATGTCCGGCCAATGTCCGTCCCCATCTTTGGTACGGGGCTGGGCCACGCGCTGGGCTCAGTTTGATTTCGGTCGGTCGTGCCTTGGCCTTGATCGAGCAGCAGGAGGCCGTGCGGTGGACGCATGTACGTCGTTTGGCCAAGCCGGTGCTGCGCCATCGCCTCCGTCTCACCTCCCAGGGCGGACGCGAGGGGCTAGACAACGATGCTTTGATCGATGGCTTGATCACTCGCTGCGAAGAGCGGCACAAACACCTGGCTAAAGGCTTGGCGGGTTAGCCGATGGCCGAAGCCTCGCCAAAAGATCCTGCGACCCTTGCGGCGCTGCATCCAGCGCGGACGCGCGAGGTGCAGTACCGCGACTACAAGAACAGCTTGCAGCTGTTTGGTAGCCAGTTTATGTCGCTCAAGCGCCCGACCAGATTGCCCGAAGCCGGGCGTGAGTATACTCCCGGCGATCCGGTCAACCTCATCGACTGGAAAGCCTACGGCCGCCTCGGCCAGCTCATCGTTCGCGAAGTCCGCGATCAATCGACCAGCCGCGTGCTGATCGGCGTCGACGTCTCGGCGACGATGCAGTGGCCGAGCAGCGATGTGCCGCAGTCGGTCGCCGCGACCAAGGCCGAAGTGGCGCTGCGTTTGGCGCTGCACCTGGCGCATCTACACCTGCGCATGGGCGACCTCGTCGAGGTGTGGCTGCTGAGCGACGCCCGGGCGGCCTATCCCGAGGCGGTGTTTAAGCCGCGGCGGGGCGCCGAGATCATCGCCTTGTATGAACATTGGGTGGCGCAGGACTGTGCGGTCCAGGCCATCCGTGGTGAGTTTCAGGCGGCGCCGTGGCCTCAGGCCAAGCGCGACCGGGTGTTTTGGCTCGGTGATGCGTTGGGAGGGGCCAAGGTCGCCGACGTGTTGCTTATGGGTAAAAAGTCCCTATTTATACATGTGCTGAGCAGCTTGGAGCTGCAGATCGATTGGTTGCAGTCCAGCACCTCTTATTTTGACCAGGAAGCAGGACGGGATCTGCGCGAATATCAAGGCCCCGTGCTCAAGCACCCTGGCAACTACCTGGCGCAGCTGACCGCTTGGTGTGATGACTGGCGCCTGCGGCTACAACGGCAAGGGTGCGATTATGTGCGGCTGACTGAAACGACCCAGGTCGCCTCATATCTGTCCTCACTAGAAGACTTCATCCAAAGCTCTGGGGCGGGCCCTGAGACCGGAGCGTCGCGGCGATGAACTTTGGCAACCTGATGCTCACCCCGACATGGACGGTCTTGGCTGCCTCTGCGCTGGCATTGATCGGGCTGGTGTTGTGGTGGTTGCTGCGCAAGCGGCAACAGCGCGTCTGGTTGCCGACGGTGCGGATCTTGCGCCTTGAGGCGCACCTGCTGCCGCAGCTGGTGTTGCGACCCCCGCCACTACTGGCGTTTCTTTGCTTTGTCGTCTGCGCTTTGGCTCTGCTTGGGTTGACGCTGCGGCCGCGCACGCAGATCTACACGCCGTTTGAGCCGAATCAGACGCACCTGCATCTGTTTTGCGACCTCAGTCCGTCCGTGTCGGCGCAGCTTGGTCTGGAGGAGTATGCGGAACGGATCGCGGTGCTTTATGACACCCTGCAGAAGCAGGGGCGGGTGAGCCTATCCACGTCGCATAGCCCCGAAGTGGTGCAGCCGAAGTCGGCCGACGAAGTGCGTCAGCTCGTCCTCCAGCGGGGCTTTCATCGCAGTGGCCTGAACCTAGGCAATGCCATGAAGGAGTTGCTTAAAGAGACCACCGATATCGATCGGCTGTTTATCGTATCGGACCGCGATCAACACTCTTGGACCGGATTTAACTGGCGCTATCTCCTGGAGGAGATGGACGTCCAATTTTATGATCTGAGCAAGGAGGGTCGCAGCGGGCGCAGCAACATCTTCATCAACGACGCGCGCTACCTCTCGACGGCGGAGGCGCAGACCATGGAGTGGGATGTCGAGATCGGCCGAGGCGGCAGTAGCGACGACACCTCCGGCACGATCGAGGCCGTGTACATGGGACGCAGCCTTGGCTCCTTCGCTTGGCGCTTACCCGAGGGGAAACAACGGCTGAATGTCCACTTGAGCTGGCCAGTTCAGGCCGTGGCCGGGGTCTCGGCTCAAGACGCGCAGGGGATTCCATTGATCTTGCGGCTGCATCCGGGCAGCGGCGACGGCGTGGCCCTCGACGACGAGTTTCGCACGCCGCTCAAGGGCCTCAAGCAGGACGTCATCCTCATCGGTGAATCCAGTGGCGAGCGCTTGCTTGAGGATCCGGCCGAGCAACTCGAGGTCGCACTTGAAATCCAGGGCTTTCGCATCAAACGCTACGATTTTATCAGCGGCGTTGGGCCAAAGACTTTAGAGGCGCCACTCATCGTCTTACTCGGAGGAGGCGGCGCGGGGGTGGACCGCTTTTGTCCGCGGTCTTTGGCCACCATGCGCCTTGCGCACCAGGGTGACGGTCGGTCGTTGGCTGGCGAGCGCTTGCCCAAGATCTGGCTGGCGCCGCAAGGCGAGGCCGCCGATTACCGCGAACTGTGCCGCTGCTACACGCGTCTGTTGTTGACGCCCGATGCCGCAGCTCCTGAGCCAAGCTACTGCGATAGCATCGAAAGTCGCAGTCAGTGGGTCGGGCTGTTGCCCTCGCTCGGCGCGAAGCAGGTGGGCGGCAGCGTTGGCAACGCCGCGCACACCCTGGCCTTTCATCAGCGCGACCAACGCTCCGGCTTGGAGATCTTGGCCTTCACCGTGCCGCTCGCGCCGACTCCAGGTAGCGGCATCAATCATGCACAGATGCCGATCTTGGTGAAGGAACTGATCGCCTGGCAAGGTCTGACCCATGGGCAGGGCACGCAAGGCGGTCAATGGCCGCGCACTGGGGACATCGTTCAAGCACTGTGGAACCACCTGCCGCCACTGGACGCCGAGGCTCTAGCCCAGCTGCGCGTGAGCAACGTCCCACTAGGCGAGAGTTTATTGGGCGAGGTGGATCTGCAAAGTCTGCCGCCGCGTTGGGCGGCGGAGTTACGCAGCAGCAGTAAACAGCTGCCGAGTAAAAAGGACCGTGAGGATCCCCTGCCGTGGTTGCGGCTTGCTGCTTACCTGTGTATCGGCGCGGGCTTCTTGGAGGGTATTGTGGCGTTATCCGTGCGCTTGCGCAGCGTCCTTAAGGCCGGTGTCGGAGTCGTCTTGATGCTGACGCTGCTGCACGGGGGCAAGGCAGAGGCCCGTATCGAGTTCAACGTGCTTGGCTCTGGCTTGGTCGAAGGTACCAACTTTAGCACCTTAGCCCGCGAGGTGGGGCGGCGGACCAGCATCGAGCTGGCTGCTAAACCTGAATTATTTACCAAGCTGTCGCCGGAAGCCTTGGCCGAACCCTGGCTTTGGACCTCAGGTAGCGGCGCCGTGGCGAATCAGTCGGGCGAACTCAAGACCGAGGTTGCGACGTGGCTTCGCCGTGGCGGCTTTTTGATCATCGAGGCGCCATGGCAACCCTTGCAGCTGAATAAGCTGACCAGGCCGCTAAACGGCAGTTGGCAGCCCTTGCCGCCGGATCACGAGGTGATGCGCAGCTTCTATCTGCTCGACGCCCTGCCCAGTTGCAACGGCGAGATCTGGCGTGGCTACTCCTTTGACGGACGCTTGGCGATCTTGGCCGTGCCTTACGGCTTTCTCGACGCGCTGAAGGATCACGGCGCGGTCCCAGCGTGTAAGGACCCGCCGGACCAGGAGCGAGGGACCCGGGTGTTTATCAATCTGATCATGGTGGCCTTGGCGACCGACTATAAGCGCGATCAGATCCATTTGCCTGAGATATTGAAGCGGCTGAGGTGAGTGTGCAGGTGAGTTGGTTCCAGGTTCATGAGGTGTTGCCCTGGCTGATCGTTGCGGCGCTTGGATCCTTGCTGCTGTTGTGGTTGGCTTGGCTTGGTACGCTTGGGTTCATCCGGGCGACGCTTGCCACCTGTTGTCGGGCGGCGTGGCTGGCGCCTTTATTCATCTGCTTTTTTCCCGTCACCGAGACGCAGCAGCTACCGCGTGCTTTGGCACTAAAGCCGGTCCATATCCTGCTCGACGATTCAAGCAGCATGCAAGGCGTCGGCGCCGGGAGCGGCCCGCTGCAGCGCAGTGAAGGGCTGATCAAAGAGGTCGACGAGCGTTGCGCACGCCTTGGCTGTCTGCCTAAGGTCATTCGTTTGAGCGAGCAGGATCACGACACCAAAGAAGGTTACACGCCGCTCAGTCATGTCCTTGAGTCCTGGCTGTATCGGACGAGCGGGGAGCCTTGGCTGCTGCTGAGCGACGGTGGCGACTACATGCCGACTTCGCGCTGGCCCAGTACCTTGCGCGGTAGTGGCGGTCCCAGTAGCGGTGGACTGGCGAGTGCACCTGGCCATGGTTTGGCTAAGGGCGAGGCGCCGCGCGGTTTGATCGTCGGCTTTGGCGGTGATCAGCGGCCGAATATCTGGGTCAAAGAAGCCGATATTGCGCCCTTTGCCTTCGACCACAAGCCGCTGTCCTTGAGCGTCAGCTTGAAGCGCTCGGCGGCGCATCAGGACTACGAACGAGTCCAAGTCCAGGTGCTCGACGGCACGGTGTCTCTAATGACGGTGAACGCGGAATTCGCCGCCGGTGCGCAGCAGGCCCAAGTTAGCACGATGGTCCCGCCGCTGCCGCGCGGCCAGCACTTGTTGACGGTGCGGGCCCTGCCGATTCCGGGCGAGACCGCCTTGTGGGACAACACCGTCCATGTCCAAACCGAGGTGCTGCCAAACACCGTCGGGGTGCTGCATCTGCTTGGGGCGCCGAGTTGGGACGGGCGATTTCTGCGGCGCTATTTGAAGTCCGAGCCGAAGTACGATCTGATCAGTTTTTTCATTTTGCGCGACCCCTGGGACAGTCAACAGGTCAATGAACGCGAATTGAGCCTCATACCCTTTCCCGTCGAGCGCTTGTTTCGCGATGAGTTGCCGAACTTCCGCGTTGTGGTGTTGCAGAACTTCACCTTGTTTCAATTTCTGTTGCCGGAATATCAAAATAACCTGGTGAAATTTGTTCAAGACGGTGGCGGCTTGCTGTTTATCGGCGGCCCTCGCGCCTTGACCGCGGCGGATCTGAGTAGTTCGCCGCTGAAGGCGATTCTACCATTTGAGCTGGCTGGCAAAGATGCTGCTGCAGCGCCTAGTGACCCGCTGCCCTTTGACGGGGATCTAAATCCCTTGATGAACGGTGGGATCCTTCCTCAAGGGGATAACGGCGTTGGTCCCACTTATGATCCGACGCGCGCCTTTCGCGTTGAGTTGGCCAAGCCCGATCCGGCCAAGCGGGCCTTAGCCAACGTCTATGAAGACTGGGAGGCGCTGGCTGGTCCGTTGACCGCATGGAAAACGGCAAAGGGTTTACATCATATGGAGCGCGTCAAGATGAAGGAGGGGAGTACGACGGTGCTGCTCAACGCGCGCAGCGACGGAGCCGCGATTCCTCTGGCGGTGGCTTCTTATCCCGGCAAGGGCCGGGCCTTGTGGATCTTTAGCGATGCCTTTAATCGACTGGCTTTGACCGCTAGCGAAGATACCTCGCGCCAGGTTTACAATAAGTTCATGCAGGGAGCGATGACCTGGTTGATGCGCCAAGATCTGCGCCGTCCCTTGGTTGCCACCGGCTTTACCTTGTTTGGGGGTCGAAAGCAGACGGCGCGTTGGCGGGTGACCTTGCAGGGCCCGGCGGCACGATATTACCAGCCCGCGGCGGAGTGGCCGCTGACGGTGTGCGGGCAGCCGATTGCGGTTGGTGACGTCGTCGCGACGCAGCACAGTGATGACGAGTGGGAACTACGCGGTACCTTGCCCACGGCATTTGCCGGCGGCGAACGCTGCACCCTGGAGATCAATGGCAATCATCCGGCCTTTGGCTCGGTCAAGGCCAGCGTGACCGCTGTGTTCCCCGCCGTTTACAAAGATAGCGACATCGGGGCGGCGCCACAAAAGCTGGAGGACCTGGCGCAGCTCACTCAAGCGGCTTTGACGATGTGGCCTGATGCGGCGGCGCTTGGCACTGCAGGGATGGAAAGCCTCGACCGGTGGCTGGCCGGGGCGACGGGTCAGGATGGGATGCCCTTGCCGAGTCGCTTCAAGACGCTGCGCAATTTCTTTTGGATCCTAGACACGCCGTGGTTTTGGCTGCTGCTGCTGGGCTTACCGTTGGAGGTCGTGGTCAGGCGCTGGGACCAAATTCAAGGCTGAGACGCCTCCCACCGGTGTCAGAACACGGCACGGCCAAGGCTCAATGCACGTCGACCGAGACCTTTTGAACCCCGCTGCCGCGGCGGATATCGACGTCGATATGATCGGCTCCCTTGAGTCCCTTCAGGGTGTTGATCGCGCCAGCGATGCTGTTCATCTCCAGTCCGTTGATCGCCGAGACGATATCGCCGTCCTTGAGGCCGGACTTCTGGAAGATGCTGCCGTCGTCGATCTGCGACAATTTAAAGCCGGCGATGGCGCCGTTTTCGAAGTAGGGTTCGGCGGTGGCTTGCATCATCACTTTAGCCAGGTCCTCTTTGACCAGCTTGTCGCGGTAGCTGCCGGTCATGACGACCTTGCCGTTGGAGCGCTCGAAACCGTCTTCGTGATAGGTTTCGCCGAGGGCGGCGATGCTGCTGGTGCTGGTGCTCTTGGACGGCGAGCTGCCACTACCATCGAATTTGGCTTGATAGATATGCAGGCGCTTGGCGTCGCGGGTGATGACGTCGATATAGCCGGGATAAACTCCGATCACCTTAAAGCGATCGACGATGACCATGTCGCGTTTGACCGCTTTGACTGTGCCCGAGGGCTCCTTGATTAAGGCCACGCCGTCTTCGCTGTTGGCCTGGACGATTTGACCCATGATGGTGAAGCCCTGCTCGCTGTCTTCAGCTCGCGTGGCCTCATCGGCGCGGACTAATGCCGGCAGTAACGCTAGCAGGACGAGGCAGAAGATGTGTGCGTGCAGTCTCATCGAACGACGGGCCTCGGTCAGCCGGGGGTACGTAGGATCCTCTCTGTGCCTATCGGCAGACCGTGGCGCAGGTTTAGTCCGCAAGCTGAGGCGACTGCTGGTGGCAGTTTGCCAAGACCAGGAAACTCTGCGATCTTTGAGAGGAAATGCAGCGTTTTGGAGCAGCGGTCAATGGCGGTCAAACAGAAGCGGGTTCGCAAGGTATTAAATAGTAAAATCAGGCAGTTATACGATATCGTGGCGGATATCGACGGATTGCTGACGGATATGGAAACGGATTTTTACCGGGTCTGTATCTTTGGCTCGGCGCGGATTGCCGCCGATTCGCCGATTTATCATCAGGCGGAACAGCTGGCTGAGGGCCTAGCGCGCATCGGCGTCGACATCGTCACCGGTGGTGGACCTGGACTGATGGAGGCTGCAAATAAAGGCGCCAAAGCCGGCAGTCAAGGCTCGTGGTCGATTGGCTTGCCGATCGATCTACCGTTTGAATCCGATGCCAACTCGCACTTGGACGTGAAGAGCCAGCACCGTCGCTTCTCTAGCCGGCTCGACGAATTCATGCGCATCACCCACGCGGTCGTGGTCGTGCCCGGAGGCATCGGTACGATCCTGGAGCTGTTCTACACTTGGCAATTGATGCAGGTGAACCATATCAAGCCAAGGCCGGTGATCTTGCTTTCGGCCGATGACACCTGGACCACCTTTCTCAGCTGGCTGCGAGATCATCCGCTGAAGGACGCCCTGATGGCCGAACGGGACTTCAGCATGCTCCAGGTGGTGCACTCAGTCGACCAGGTGGTGCGGCTTCTAGAGCCCGACATCCAACGCTTTCGTGCCGCCAATAAGCTCGTCGGCAAGGGGTCGGCTGACAAGGCCTAAAGTCCTGGGCCGAAGCTGCCGAGGCGTCCCTATCACCCAGCTATTTGTTCGCGGGCGCGCTGAGCTTCCTCATGATGCTTCGGCCCTGGGTCTTATCTAGCTGAATAAAAAGGGGTATTCCATGTCCACGCGGTCCACCTTCCCAGTCGACACCTATGTCCGGGCCAAGCGCATCGAGCTTAAACATGCGGTGCGCATCCAGGCCAAAACCCTAGGCACGCGGATTGAGTATCACCTAGCGATGGCCAATTTCTCCCGCAGCGGCCTGTACATGACCAGCGCTAGACCGCAGCACATTCCGTATCAGATCAATACCCTCATCGAGCTGACCGTCGATCCTGCGGGCGAGGTGCTGGAGCATCCGGTGCGGTGTCTGGGCAAGGTCGTTCGCGCTCCGCAGGGGGAGAAGCCACAGTTTGGCGTCCAGCTCATCATGATGGAGAGCCGCGACGAAGCCGAATGGGCCAAGGCCATCGTCGCGCTAGAGCGCGCCCAGAGCCAGGATCCTGAGTTTTTAGTCATCGCTGCGTGAGGCTTCGAGGGAGCGGGAAGCCGCGTCCCTCGGGCAAGAATCACCTGATCCCCCCTTGACCGTCCCCCCTGGCTGACTTACTGATACCTCGTACATAAAACTCTTTATGCGAGGATGATCAGGACTATGGAAGCCGGTCACATTTCGATCCATGCAGAGAATATCCTTCCGATCATCAAACGCTGGCTCTACTCGGAGAAGGAGATCTTTATCCGCGAGCTGGTGTCAAACGCCGCCGACGCGATTTTAAAATTGCAAAAGCTGGCGCTCCTCGGCGAGGTCAAACGCGAGGTGCCCGAGGCCGAAATCACGTTGGCGATCGATAAAGAGAAAGGCCAGGTCATCATCACCGATACCGGTTTGGGGATGACCGCAGACGAGATCAAGAAGTACATCAACCAGGTGGCTTTTTCCGGCCTGCATGATTTTCTTGATAAATACAAAGACAAGGACGACACCCAGCAGGTGATCGGTCATTTTGGTTTAGGCTTTTACTCCTCGTTTATGGTCGCCAGTAAGGTCGAGATCGATACCTTGTCGTATCAAGAGGGTGCGGTCGCCGCCCACTGGAGCTGCGATGGTTCGACGGCCTTTGAACTGACGGAGTCCAAGCGCACGGCCGTCGGTACCTCGATCATTCTGCACATCGCCGATGACTCCAAGGAGATGCTCGAGGAGCATACCCTGAAGGATCTGATTCATCGCTACTGCGCCTTTATTCGCTATCCAGTCAAGATGGGCGGCGATGTCCTCAACGACACGCGGCCGCTGTGGACGCGTTCCCCGACGGAGCTGAGCGATCAGGACTACCAAGAGTTTTTTCGCAAGCTGTTCCCAGGGACGCCCGATCCCTTGTTTTGGATCCACCTCAACGTCGATTACCCCTTTAACCTCAAGGGCGTGCTCTACTTCCCTAAACTGAAGCATGAACTCGATGCCTCGCAAGGGGAGGTTAAGCTCTACTGCAACCAAGTCTATGTCGCCGACAACACCAAGGAACTGATTCCAGAGTTCCTGACCTTGCTCAAGGGTGTCATCGACTGTCCTGATCTCCCGCTCAACGTCTCGCGTAGCTACCTGCAGAGCGATCCAACGGTGCGCCGCATCTCGGAGCACATCACCAAAAAAGTCGCTGACAAGCTGACCGGCATGGCGAAGACCGAGCGCGAGACCTATGCCAAGTTTTGGGATGACATCCATCCCTTTATCAAATTCGGCATGCTGCGCGATCACAAGTTCTTTGAGCGGATGCAAGATCACCTGTTGTTCAAGACGGCGGGCGGTGAGCATCTGACCTTGGAGCAATATAAAGAGAAGATGCTGGGCAAGGTCGAGGACGGCACCGTCATCTACGCTAGCGATCCTACGTCGCAGGTAGCCTATCTGCGTCTTTTGCAAGACGAGGGTATGGAGGCGGTCATCGCCGACACCATGATCGACCAACACTTCATCCCGTACTTCGAGATGCAGACCGGTCGGAAGTGGAAGTTCAAGCGCATCGATGCCGATATCTCCGCACAATTGCTCGATAGCTCGAAGTCGCAGATCGTCGTGGATGCCAACGACTCGGCCACTGCGGCCGAGAAGCTCGACAAGATCTTTCGCGACAACCTCGACAAGACCGGCGTCAAGATCCGCGTCGAGAGCTTTAAGTCCGACAAAGTCCCGGCCATGCTGCTGGTCGACGAAAACGTGCGGCGCATGAAGGACATGGTTCGTGGCAACGGAGCCATGGCGGCCTACACCGCTGGCTTGCCCGATGACTACACCTTGGTCGTCAACCAGACCTCGCCGGCGATTAAAAACCTGCTGAAGTTATCGCAGACCTTCAACCGCTTGGAGGAGGTCAAGCTGGTCGTCAACCAGATCCACGATCTGGCTTGGTTGCAGCAGGGTGATTTCTCGGCGCAGATGATGCAGAGCTTTATCGATCGCAGTGCCGCCATCCTGGGCCGGCTTGGCGGTAGCGACACCTTGTTGGCACAGTAATATCTGTTTAGATGGGTGGAGGCCTTTGTGCTAGACGGGCGGATCAAGAAGCTGTTTAACGAGACGCAGCCGCAGGTGGATTTCGCCAGCTTGCGCTACCACCGCGACTTTGAAGACAGCGCGACGGTGCGTCAAGACGTCCTGCAGCCGCTGGCCACGCATCGCGACGAAGGCGTCATGGTGACGGTGCATCACCGTGGCGGCACCGGCTACGGGGCCACATCGGAGCTGACCGAAGCCGGTCTTCGTGCGGCTTTTGCCCGGGCTACGGCGTGGGCAGAACGCACCGCTGCCGCTACGGTCACGGACTTCTCGCGGCTGGAGATGCCCCACCTCCAGGGGACCTTCCGCAGTCCCATCAAACAGCCGTGGGACAGCCTCAGCCTCGGCGACAGAGTGGAGTTGCTGACGACGCTGTCGCGCGGACTCAAGGTCTCGGCCAAGATCGTCGATTGGAGCGCGTCGCTCTGGCATCAGCGCAGTGAGCGGCTCTATCTGACCAGCGGTGGTGGCGAGATCTACCAGGACTTTGATCGGCTGATGCCGATGCTATCGGTTACCGCCAACGATGGCACGGAGACGGCCACGCGCACCTTTGGCCGCATGGCGATCTGCCGGCAGCAGGGTCTTGAGCTGCTCGATCAAAGCGGCTTTCGCACCGCCGGTCAGCAGATTGCCGAGGAGGCCCTGGCGCTACTGATCGCGCCTAATTGCCCAGCCGGACCGCGCGATCTGCTGCTGTCACCGGATCAGATGGTGCTGCAGATCCATGAGTCGATCGGTCATCCCTTGGAGCTCGACCGCATCTTGGGCGACGAGCGCAACTATGCAGGGACCAGCTTCGTCACACCTGAGATGTTTGGCGCCTATCAATACGGCTCCAAGCTGCTGAACGTCACCTTTGATCCGAGTCGCGCTGAGCAGACGGCGAGTTTTGCCTTTGACGATGAAGGACGGCCGGCCGAGCGCGCGTATCTGATCAAAGACGGTCTGCTGCTTCGGCCCCTCGGCGGGACGGTGTCCCAGGCTCGCTCGGGCATGCCTGGGGTGGCCAATTCCCGTGCCGATAGTTGGCGCCGGCCGGCGATCGACCGGATGGCTAACCTGAATATCGAACCAGGCAGCTCGACTCTTGCGGATATGATTGCTGGCGTTGAACGCGGCGTCTATATGCGCACCAACTGCTCCTGGTCGATCGATGATTCGCGCAACAAATTCCAGTTTGGTTGTGAGTGGGCCCAGCTGATCGAGGATGGGCGTTTGACGCAGGTGGTCAAGAAGCCGAACTACCGCGGCATCTCCGCGAGCTTTTGGCGTAGTCTCAAGCAGGTCGGCGACGGCGCTAGCTTTGAGGTGCTCGGGACGCCCTTCTGCGGTAAGGGCGAGCCAAACCAAGCGGTGTTTGTCGGCCATGCGACGCCTGCTTGTTTGTTCAGCGATGTCGACGTCTTTGGAGGCGAGTAGGACCATGCAGCAATATTTTAATCAGCTCGCTGCGACCGCCACCGCGGCACTGCGTCCGCGCGAAGTGTTCACCGCCTTTGTGTCCGGAGAGGACTCGGACTTTTGCCGGTTTAACGGCGCCAAGGTGCGCCAAGCTGGCAGTGTCAAGCAGAGCAAGCTCGAGCTGCGCCTGATCGACGGCCGCCGCAACGCCCAGGGCGAGCTGTCCTTGTCGGGTGTGCGTGGCGAAGACGAGCAGCGCGTCTTGCACATGCTCGGGCTGCTGCGCGAGCAACTCAAACAGCTACCCGAAGACCCGTACCTGCTCTATGCGACCGAGGTCCATTCGAGTGAGCGACGGCAAATCAGCGATATCCCGGACAGCGCCGAGGTCGTCAGCCGCATCGTCGACCAGGCCAAGGGCGTTGATTTAGTCGGGATCTATGCCGCCGGTAGCTTATACCGCGGTTTTGCCAATTCGCTCGGTCAGCGCAATTGGTTTGAGACCGCCAACTTTAACTTCGACTTCAGCCTCTACCTACGCGCCGACAAGGCGGTCAAGACCGGTTACGCCGGCTTTGCTTGGGATGAGTCGGAGTTTGCCGCCAAGCTGGCGACGGCCAAGGCACAGCTAGCCGTGCTGGACCAACCGGTGCGGTCGATCGCGCCTGGACAATACCGCGTGTATCTCGCCCCGCAAGCCCTGGCCGAGGTGGCAGAGATGCTCAGCTGGGGTGGCTTTAGTCTGAAGGCCCAGAAGACCAAGCACACACCACTGCTGAAGATGATCGAAGGTGGTGTGCGCATGGCCCCGGGCGTGACGATGATCGAGGATACCGCTGGTGGCAGTGCCGCGGACTTCAATGATTTAGGCTACACCAAGCCAGCTCAGGTGAAGCTGATCGATGCTGGCGTCTACCGCGATGCCTTGGTCTCACCGCGTTCGGCGCAGGAATACGGCGTCGCCACCAACGGTGCCGGCAGCGACGAAAGTCCGCAGTCGCTGTCACTCGCCGCCGGTAGCCTCAGCGAAGAGCAGATCTTGCCGACCCTGGGCGACGGTATCTATCTAAACAATCTTTGGTATTTAAACTTCTCCGATCGACCCGCTGGGCGGGTGACGGGGATGACGCGCTTTGCCTCGTTCTGGGTGGATCACGGTGAGATTAAGCAGCCGCTGAACGTCATGCGATTTGACGAGTCGATCCTGCGGCTGTTCGGTGACAAGTTGGTGGGACTGACCTCTAAGCGGGAGTTGCTGCCAAGCTCGAGGACCTATGGCCAGCGGTCGCTGGAAGGGGTGCACCTTCCGGGAGCGGTGATCGATGACTTTAGCTTGACGCTTTGAGGCGTGGAGCTGGTCGCACGCGAACCCGGTGCTTATAGCGCGTAGCCGAGGCCGATGTAGAGTCCGAAGTTACGTTGCTTGGTATATTTCTTCCCAAGCGTGTTCGACTCGGAGTCCAGCGGATTGGGGCTATTTACAAACCAGGCATAGTTATCGAGTTGATAGCTGTAGGATCCGCTGATTGCTTGGGTAAAACCGATCCAGTGGCAATCAATGATGAAACCGTTGTCGAAGACCCATTGGTTACCAATATCCATGTTTAAGAAGATATTCCTAGCGTTGATGTCCGATACCGTTGAGAAGGTAACATCGTCGACTAAGTTAGGTTCCGTTTGGGAGGTCACAGAATATTTTATCCTAGAGTAGAAGGTGTTCTGACCTGCGGCCATGCGCACAAAAAACGAACGGCCGATGAAATAACGGGCGCCAATGCTAAGCGAAATCGCGTGCACAGTAGCTGTTTCGCTGATGAAAGGACTTTGGGAGGGGTGCGGGACCTTCTCTGCGACGACGTTGCTATTGGAGTAGTGCAAGTCCAGTTGCAGCGAGCGCCCAAGAAATCCCACCAGCGTGTATCCGGGCCCCGAGGGGTAGCCTTGCGCCAGACCATAGTCCAATGTGACGCCAAACTTTTTGTGTTGCTGCGGTGATTCCGCCGGATGCTTGGGCTTCGTGCTATTCGGCTTGGCTATGCCGGAGTCTTCCATGTCGACGTCGTCAAAGGTGTCCCCCTCAGTCTGTGCGGCGTAGAGCTGCCCTGGGCTGCCCGCCAGCTTGGCAAAAGCGAGGATGATGGTGAGGATTCCGGTAGAGCATGGCATAAATATCCCCCAGGTTTTTATTTACCAATCCGCGCATGGATGGTGACAACCCTGTTCTTATCGGCAAAATGCCTTCTCCAGACGCATGGGTATGACGAAAAAGCGTATTCAAGCGTATACAGGCGCAGCGCATGGGGCATACGGCGTAGTTAGTGCAGGTCCATCGGAACGGCCATGGAGTCGTCAACCAGTCTATTTTGCTGCCCATTTAACAAGTCATGCTGGTTAAATGGGCCGAAGTTCAAACCAAAGGCCGCCAAATGGTTTAGCGGTCCTTCGCAACAGCTAGTTAGACTCCGCCATTTTCAGTTCTACGTCGCGACGAAGCGTCTCTTCGGCTGCCTTTTCGCCCGCGCCGATCGGCTTCACGTCGACGACAACTTTAAATATCTTTCCCGTAAACGCATTGTCGCCTTCCTTGTAGTCTGCCGATACGGGAGTCGCGTCGTCTAGGCCGACACCGGCCGTTTCATCAGCAGAGAAGGCAATCGGTTGTGTGCGCTCGACGCGCCCCTCAGCTACTTTCTTACCGTTGACCCTGATCGTCGCGACGCCACCTTTGCCAAGGCCGCCGCCGTCGTAGGCAAAGTCGAGCTGGACCTGCGCCTTGCCGGCCGGCAGAGCGTCTTGGGCCGCCACCTTGAATTGTTCAAGGCCGAGGAAGTTATAGTGATAGACCGGCTTGCCTTGGTCCATATACAGGGTCCAACCGCCAAAGCCGCCACCCTGCGCCAGAATGACGCCTTTGGCTTCGGCATCCGGCAGTTCAACGTCGGCCGTGATCGTCAGGGAGCGGTTTTTAACATTGATGAAGACATTTTCGCTCATTCCGGTCATTCCCGGGTACAGCGTCAGGGAGTTGCGCCCTTCCATAAGGTCGGGGCGGCCGACTAGCGCGGCGTTGAGTCTTTCGAGGCCGCGGTCGTCAATCGGCAGGACACGGTTTTTGATGGCTTCCTGCAAAAATAGATCCTGCATGGCTTTGAGCTTGGCGGGATCCTTCGACGCCAAGTCGCGAGCCAGGCTGAAGTCGGTCCGTGTGTCGTAGAGTTCCCACGTGTCGTTGGCGATGGTCGCGCGTGGATGCGCCTCCCACGGCGCCCGGTGAATGGTGCCGGCGAACCAGCCGTCGGAGTAAATACCGCGGTTGCCAAATATTTCGAAGTACTGCGTCTTATGCCGGCTGATGGCTTTGGGCTGAGCGAAGGAGTAAAGCATGCTAAAACTGGCCCAGGCAATTGGACTTGATGTCTGACCAGGTCGTTGGCATTTAAGGCTCGTTTGCCTCAGTCTCTTCTTTTTTAGGAGAGACCGATGCGGGCCTGCCCTCATTGCACGAGCGAAGCAGTCATCAAGCGTGGATTTTATCCGGTGTCAGGACCAACCAACCACAAAAGGGTACAAAGGTAC
>JAPLFX010000015.1 GCA_026390445.1 Pseudomonadota bacterium | reverse complement strand
TCTAATACGTCGATCGGCTATTGCACGACCGGCACACGCGCCGACTGTAAACTAGGGGGCCCATTCTACCATCCCGCGACACTGATCTTAGACGACGCAACGACCAAGTTTTACAACGTACCAAGTCCAATCACCCTCAGTGATGGCTTGATCATGATCATCGTCGCCGCGAATGCCGACCTTAAATTGACCGACACGCGCGCCGTCAGCTTTGCCATTATTGCGGCCAATGATAAGGGCACTGGTACTAGCAACGGCAGCGGCACTGACAACGGCAATGGCACTGTCGCTACGAATGGCAACGGCACCTAGCCAGACCTAAGTGAAACAGGTAGCTTCAGCGTACACTCATTTGACGGGCCGATGCCCCGCTAAAAGGAGACCTGAATGCTGCAGCTATACTACTGGCCGACCCCAAATGGTCACAAAATCACCATCTATCTCAAAGAGGCCGAACTCCCCTTTGAACTGCTGCCTGTCGACATCGGCAAGGGTGAACAATTCGCGCCAGCATTTCTCCACATCGCACCAAACAACCGCATCCCAGCCTTGGTGGACACCGCACCCACCAGCGGCAAGGAGGCCCTTAGCCTGTTTGAGTCCGGTGCGATTCTCGAGTATTTGGCTGACCGCACCGGCCGCTTCCTCGCCAAAGTCGGCAGCGCAGAGCGCTATCAGACCATGCAGTGGCTGTTTTGGCAGATGGCCGGCCTGGGGCCAATGGCGGGGCAGAACCATCACTTCTCTGGTTATGCGCCCGAGAAGATCCCGTATGCCATCACGCGCTACCAAAACGAAACGGCACGGTTATACAAAGTTTTGGATCATCAGCTCAGCCAACATACCTACGTCTCTGGAGGCGATTATACGATCGCCGATATGGCGATCTATCCGTGGATCGTGCCTCATGAGCGCCAAAACCAAGATCTGAATCATTTTCCACACCTCAAACGTTGGTTTAGTCTAGTGGCTGCCAGACCAGCGGTCCAGGCGGCCTACGCGTTAGGCAACACCATCCATCAGCCAGCCGAAATGACGGCCGAGGCCAAGCGGATCCTCTTTGGCACGCCGCCCCCCACTGCACCTACCAAAGGTCCACAAGAACCGATGTAAGCTGCGTCAGGGCCGCGCAAGAAAGGAATACCATGACGCAGCATATCGTCGTCGCTGGCAGTACCGGCCTAGTTGGAACCGAGGTCTTAGCCGCGCTCGCAGATCGTCCGCAGTGCAAGGTCACAGCACTGGTACGACGCCTCACGAAACGAACTTATCCACAGCATATCCGCGAACGCGCCTTTGACTTTAGCGCACCTAGCGATGTCGACCATGTCGGCACATCGACGCTCCCGTGCGACGTGTTACTGTGCTGCATCGGCACGACCATCGCCACGGCCGGCTCAAGAGACGCGTTCGAAAAGGTCGATCGAGATATTCCCGTTGGCTTGGCCCAGGCCCTGGCAAGGCACCGTGCCGATGCTGTCTTTGGCCTGGTGTCAGCCATCGGCGCCGCACAGCCCAGGGGGTTCTATCTGCAGACGAAGGCCGCAGCGGAGGCCGCTGTCATCTCCACTGGCCTGCGCTACGTCATCGTTCGGCCCTCGCTCTTACTCGGCGATCGCCAGGAGTTCCGTTTTGGCGAGCAGCTCGGCGGCCTGTTGATAAGGCCGCTGTTCGGCGCCGTGGATCTCCTTGGATTAAGCTCTCTAAGCGCGGTGGCCCGGGTTCGCCCAATTCAGGCTAAACAGCTAGCTAGGGTGCTTATCTCCGCCTGTCTCGACCACCCTCCGACCAAGGGCGACATCTTAGAGGGACAGGCTTTGTTTAAAGCCCCGCCTTAACCTAGCAGTCTGGCTTAAAGCGACGGTTTTGCTCGGTGCCGCCCGCAATGTTATAACTCTGGTGCCCTGTAGAGGACTATGATGCTAAAGCGACTTTATCTTGTCATTCTTGCCGTCGCTGGGTTTTATCCCCCCGCTCTAGTGGCCAGTCCCGTCACCCGAGTGATTTTTCTTGGCGACTCGATCACCGAAGGCTACGGCGTCAATAAATCCGCCGCCTATCCTGAGCTTATTGCTGAGGCGCTTCCCGCAAAAGTCCACCGCCCGATACAGGTGATCAATGCGGGCGTTAGCGGTTCAACCACGGCCAGCGCCGTAAGTCGCCTCAAGTGGCTGCTCAAAGGGCAGGCCCAACCGACCCTGTTGGTCATTGCTTTAGGCGGCAATGATGGTCTGCGTGGCCTCGACGTCAAAGCCATGCAGCAGCATCTGACCGAAGCCGTACGCTACGCGAAGTCACATGGCATCCAGCAAGTGCTGATCGCTGGCATGCACATGCCTCCCAACTACGGCCAGGGCTACCTGCGCGAGTTTGCTGCGGTATTCCCGGCCGTGGCGAAGGCCGAACAAGCCGCTTTACTGCCGTTCCTGCTCGACGGGGTCGGCGGCGACCCGAAACTCAACCAAGCTGACGGCATCCACCCGAACGAAGCTGGTCAACAGCGCATCGCTCAGACCGTCCTCCAGGCCATCCTCCCTCTGCTTGGAAAGCCCTGACATGCTAAAACTCTCAGGCCTAGGCAAAAGCTATCCGCATCCATCTGGGGCGGTCACCGTACTCACCGGAATTGATGCCCTGATCGAAGACGGCGAGCGGGTCGCCATCATCGGTCCATCCGGTAGCGGTAAATCGACGCTCCTCGCCCTCCTTTCCGGCCTCGATCAACCAACCAGCGGGACGATTGAATTGGCCGGCAAGGTCCTTGGCTCCTTAAGCGAACGCGAACTCACGGCATACCGCGCACGCTATCTTGGCATCGTCTTCCAACAATTCCATTTGATGGGGCATTTAAGTGCCCTGGAAAATGTCACCTTGCCCTTACGCATCGCTGGCCATGTCGAGGTTGAGGCGCGGGCGGTTAAGGCCCTGCAGGATGTTGGCTTGGGCCACCGCCTAAACCACCTACCGCAGCAGCTCAGCGGCGGCGAATGCCAGCGGGTGGCGATCGCTCGGGCGATAGTTGGCGAACCCCCGCTCATTCTAGCCGACGAACCTAGCGGCAACCTCGACGCTAAAACCGGTGACCAGGTCATGCAGCTGCTGTTTGACCTCGTGCGCCAGCGCCGCTCGACCCTAGTCCTGGTGACCCACAATGAGCACTTAGCCAGCTGGTGCGACCGTCGTCTCCTCCTCAGTGGGGGGCATCTAGTCGATGTCTAAGCGAGCAAGCCGAGTGCCACTTTGGTTGAGCCTAGCGTGGCGCGAAACCATCAATCACAAATGGTTCTCGCTCGCCTTCAGCCTGAGTTTGAGCTTAGGTCTCAGCGGCTTTCTCATCCTCGACACCTTCAGAGCTTCACTCAGCGCGCACCTGGACGAGCGCTCAAGAGGCATGCTTGGCGCCGATTTACGCCTGACTGCCGAGCGTCCGCTGACGCCAAGTGAAGAGCGGACTCTCCACGCCGAACTACCAAAGAATAGTCGAGAACGGCGAGAGTTAAGCCTCCTGTCCATGGTCGAGTCCCAAGGCCGTTCGCGCCTCGCCGATATCAAAGCCGTGGACGGTAGCTATCCGTTTTATGGCAAGGTCGGTCTGCGCCTCGCCGGGCAAGTCGGCGAAGGCGCTGCCTTGGCACTCCTGAGTAAGCCCCAAGTGTGGGTCTATCCTGAATTGCTGACCCAACTCGGGATTAGCATCGGCAGCGCTTTGCGCATTGGTGACGTCGATTTCACCATCGCCGATGTCGTCGACCGCGATCCGGCCTCAGCGAGCATGGGCTTTAGCATTGCCCCCAAGGTCTTCGTCGGCATACCACAGCTCGAACGCACGTCGCTGGTCGCCAAGGGCAGTCGCATCTTTCGCAGCTGGCTGATTAAATTACCGGGCGAAGGCGAAGGCGCCGACGCCGACGCCATCAGCCGCACCTTGACCACCGCCTTGAAAGCGAGCGATGTGCGCATCAAACCGCACCGCGGCGCCAGCGAGGAGATTTACCGGGCACTCCTGCATTTGAGTGATTTTCTCGGCTTGGTCGCGCTCGTTGCGTTGTTTTTGGCCGGTGTCGGCGGCGCCTATTTGTGCCGCAGCTTTCTCGAACGGCGCAGCAAAGACATCGCCATCTTGCTGAGCCTGGGCATGGATCTGCGCACGGTGCGGCTGGTGTATGTCGCACAGCTGGTGCTGCTCGCCACCGCCGCAGCTGGAATCACCTCGCTGATTGCAACCTTGTTGCTACCACTCGTACCGGCGGCTCTGGGCGCCTTGATGCCTGAGGATGTGGCGCCCCATCTGCGCCCCGGTAGCATCGGCTTGGTACTGCTGATGGGCGTCGGCGGTAGCCTTCTGACCTGTCTGCCAATGCTGGCACGGTTGGCCGGCGTCCAACCCGCCACTTTGTTTCAAGAAGGCCACAATCCAGAATTGACCCTCGGCTTTAAACACGCCGCGTGGTGGCTGCCGGTCCTGGTGCTATTTTGGTTTTTAGCGGTGGTCACGGCACGGGGCCTGACTCTCGGCAGCTTATTCACGGGGATTTTTTTCGCCGCGACCCTGCTCTTTGCTGCAGCAGCCTGGTGCCTCATGCAGGTCCTAAACCGCCTGGTATCAACCCGCAGCCGCTTAGCTTGGTGGCTGGCGGCACTGGGCTTGGCCCGTCACCGCATCGCCACGATGGCGAGCTTTGTCGCCCTGGCGCTTGGTGCTCTGCTGATCAATTTGATCCCGCAAATCCGTGGAGTCCTAGAGCATGAACTCGCGCACCCCAGCACAGCCAGTCTGCCGAGCCTATTTCTCTTCGATATCCAAGATGAGCAGCTGGAACCCTTGCAGCAGAGCTTGCATGACCAGCAGACCAGGCTGTCGTTTTTCTCGCCGCTGATTCGTTCACGGCTGATCAGTATCAATGGCACGTCCGTAGAGGCGGGAGCTAGTCCGACCAGCCGCTTTAGTGAGGAGACCAAGCAGGAGCTCCGCCGCGGCTACAACCTATCCTATCGGGCGGCGCTTTCGGACTCCGAAGAACTGGTGAGCGGCACCCCTGTCACACCTCTTTACCGGGCCGAGCTAGGCGTACCAGCTCAGCTTTCCATCGAAGAAAAGTTCGCTGACCGACTTGGCCTGCATCTCGGTGACCTCCTGCGCTTTGACGTCCAAGGGGTCGCCGCCGAGGGCGTGATCGTCAACACAAGGCGCGTGCATTGGACCAGTTTTGAGCCGAATTTCTTCATTGAATTCCAGCCGGGCCTGATCGACGACGCGCCCAAAACCTGGGTCGCGTCGATTCCCAGTCTGCCGCAGGCGGCTAAGGACCTTGTTCAGGCGAGTTTAGTCCGCAACTTTTCCAATGTTTCGATCATCGACGTCTCAGCGACCATCGAGCGCTTGCTGGGCATCCTTGCCCAAATGGAGCGTGCTCTGGCATTTATGGCAACGCTCTCCTTGCTGGCCGGCTTTGCCGTCGTCTTCGCTATCGCCCGCTACCAATCACTGAAGCGACTTCCTGACATCACCCTGCTCAAGGCACTAGGTACCAATTTTAGCACCCTGCGCTGGACCTCAGTGCTGGAGTTCAGCATCTTAGGGGCCACCGCCAGCGGGGTCGGTGCTGCACTCAGCATCGGCGGAGCATTCGCTCTAGCCCATTTGCTGTTTGATCAGCTATGGAGCTTTACCTGGCAGGTGCCGCTTCTGACCACATTGGCCCTTACACTCAGCACGACGATCATCGGCTTGGTGTCCGTCTGGCGCAGTCTAGAGGTCAGCGCGGCCAAACTACTCCAAGAGGCCCCACTGCAATAGCCAGCTGAGCGGAGGCTCACGCTCCCGAGCTGCTTTCTGGCTCCAACGCAAGGAATGTGCGCACGCCCACAGACGATTCTCCAGGTGAGGAGTCGGTGGACGATCGCACGCTAAACGCTAGGCTAATCTGCGGCGCACAGCTTCTAGAAGCTCGCAGCATCGCGCAAGGGATTGGCCTCAACTTTGACGACGGTGATGCCCGGCGCTTGTTCTTTGACCGCGTCGATCGCACGCATGATGGCCTCATGGCCATTCTCGCCGTCGGCATGGGCCGTCGCTTCGAGCAGTCTCTTATCAGCACCTTGGTAACGCAGTCGAACTACCCAACGAGTCATGCACACTCCAACATAAAGGTGATATTGAAAAAATCAGCAGCCCAACGCGGCTATATAAACCGAACCGCGTGGACTGTTATCTCTGTAGCAGATCGTTAATCAAAGACTTCTTTTTTTTTGTTCAGCCACCTGGAATCCCCGGTGGTGATGGACGTTTTTAACGCGTAGGACTAGGGTTATACGCTAGAACCTGTGTAAAAACAACTCATGAGTGGAAGATAAACTCCAACCCTCCCAGCGACTCCCCTTCGGGTGAATCTCCCATCGCCTTGGACCAGCCCTCCTAAGCTCCTCCTTGTGGGGCATTCAAATAACTGATATTATTAATAATTAGCGATTACCAATGCACAGCCTGCGGCCATTGTTTACATACGTCGTCCCGCACTGGGTCGTGCCGAGTCCATCCAACGTAAGGGTTCAACAGCATGCCGATGCCCTACACCATCTTCGTCGTCGATGATCAAGAGTCCATCTGCCAGGCGGTCAAGTCCGTGCTGACCGATGAATCCTACCGAATTTTGACCTTCTCTAGTGCCGAGGCCCTCCAAGAGGGACTACAGGTCGAGCGGCCGGATTTGATTTTGCTCGATATCTGGTTGCCGGGCATCGACGGCGTCGAAGCACTAGGGCACCTCAAGGCCCAGTATCCGTCGCTCGCCGTGATCTTAATGAGTGGCCACGCCGGTATCGACATCGCCGTCAAAGCCATGAAAGCCGGCGCCTCAGACTTTCTGGAAAAGCCCCTCAATCTCGACATCCTCCTAGAGAAAGTCGCGGCGCACCTTCCGGTCACGGACGCCAGTAGCCAAGGTCTAGCCGGGGTCACCCCCGCTGTCACGACGACCTTTACCCGCGGCAGCGCCGCCTCGTTGATCCAGTCGCAGGAACCGCAGCGCACCGTGCGCAACAACGCCGTGCTAAACGGCGTCGGTCTACTAAGCGGTAGACCCACCGGCGTGATCATCAGCCCAGCGCCGATCAACAGCGGTATCGTCTTTCGCACTAAGGTGGACGAAGAGATTCCCAATATCGACGGCTCTGCCGCCGACTTCTGCCGTATCATCAGCGCGGCCGGCATCGAGGAACAGGCGGCCAAACGCATCGACGTGGTCATCCATAAAAAGATGGTCATCGGCTCGGAGACGCTTAGCGAAAAGCACCTCTATGTCGAGCCCTTCGATGGATTTGAAGTCATCATGCGGGTTGATTACCCTGCGCCGATCCTTGAACAAAGCTACCGCTTCACTCCGACCAAACAATCCTTCGAGACCGAAATTGCTCCGGCCCGCTCGTTTAATACCTTTGAAAACATCGACCACGCGCAGCAGCAGGGCATGGTCGGCTCTGGCTATCTAAACTCCCACATCATCATCCACGATGGCAAAGTCATCAATACCAAGCTCAACTTCCCCGACGAGTTCGTCCGCCACAAGATCCTCGACCTGCTCGGAGACCTATACCTGATCGGCCATGGCTTACGTGGGCGGGTCATCGGCAATATGTCGTCCCACGGCTTTAACCAAGCGCTGGCACTGAAGATCCACGAGGCTTTGCCAAATTAAAGCAGCACCTTGACGGACAACGGCGTTTTTTGACCCGCCAAAATAGGACCCAACTAGCGAGAATAACTACATTTAAGCATACAGCTAAAGTTAATTTCGCTTTGTTCCGACCAGCATGTTTGAGGCCCGTAGGGATTACGGTGGAGTCCTAGGCCTGGGATGGTTTGTATTCGTAACACCCTCCCGAGCTTAAATAGGCCACTATTCTCTGGAAGGTAAGGACTTATGACGAAACGGAATCACTTGACGCTGACGCCCTACTTGACGGCGACGATCGTCTGCCTTTCGGTCATTGCCGTGTCCTGCTCGACTAAGACCAAGTTTGCTGGTCCAGCCAAACAGAAAGATGCGAATTCCGCGGCAAAGCCGGCGACGGGTGAATCTTCTTCTCCGGGGGCGGGCACTAACGCTAGCACACCAGCGCCAGCAGCAACACCGAAGGTGGATGCGCTTCCCACGACAGCACCTACCGTCACCTTATCGACGCCAACGACCGATATAAAGAATGCAGCATCGATTCAGATCACTGCGACTTTTAATATGCCAGTCACTGGATTAACTGCAGACAAAATCATCGTGACAAATGGCACGATCACCAACCTAGTTGGCGACGGGAGTGTTTACACCTTCACCTTGACCCCAAACAGCCCTGGACCATTCACGGTGTTTATCCCTGGCAATGCGGCGACCGGCAGTAACGGTAAAGGCAATACGGAATCAGCGCCCATCACCCAGACTCAGACGATCGCTGATCTCAAATTGACCATACCTCTGACTACGTCATCGACGCAAAACGCCATATGGGTTGTCACCTCGGACGGCAATGGTGCCAAGATTCAGCTCGATGCGGCCAACAACTATCCGATGACCACTTTTACGGGAACAGGTGTCGGAGTGACCGGCGGTCATAGGACCTTTGTGTCACCTTACGGCCTGTTTGTCGCCACGCCCCAGGGAGGTTCGACAGGGACGGGGGGTAAAGTCTACTTCGTCACGAATAAGCTGGCCAACGGTGATGCGGCGGTCATGTCTATTGATCTCAATGTGGTGAATCCGCCTATAGACTCTGGCTCGCGTATTTGTGTCACAAGGTTCACGACCAACAACGTCGAGTACATCGGAGCCGCTTACACTGCGGCCGGCGCCAACCGGCGTTTTTACAAAGCACCGATCGACCCAACAAAACCAGGATACGTTGACACTACCAAGGGATCTTCATTGAATGCCGGCACTGGGTTAGGCGAATGGGGCTATAGCTGCTACACCGATCAAACCCGCAACTATTTTTGGTCGAAGTTGAACGCATGGAATGGCGGCATCAGCGGCATCAATTTAACCACGAACCTACCGATCTCGGTGACATCGGCGCCAAATAATGGATTCACCATGACTGGTCCTGGGGGATTCAATTTCGACCTTGCCGCTTCAGGTCAGTCCTATGCCCTTGCCGGTGCCGTCGACGGCAACCTGCTAGTGGGCACAGGTGCTAGGCCTTATACCATGGCTCATGAACCGATCTCTGGCACTGTTTTCGTCAGCTCCTATGACACCAGTTCGATTTATGTCATGAGTGCCAAATGCTTCACAACGACTGCCAATTGCAGCGGGGTCGGTCAATCGACATCAGCTGCTGTGGCGACGTTTGACCCAACACCTGTTGGATACATAGGACCGATGAGCTCATTAAACGACGGCCGCATTCTTGGACTTGAACGAAGCGGATCCAAATCAAACGTCTTCCTCATGTCGCTCGTGGATCCTAAAGACCTCACCAAGGGCCTTAACATTACCAAAATTAAGGAGCTGACTGGCGACGCTTATATGTATTCAGACTTCACCGGATCGATGGACCTAGCCAAAGGCCAAGTCCAAACCTTCGATCTCACCCAAGCAGCCGGCTTCACACCCGACATTACCTTTAAGACGGCGGCATTGACTTGGGATGCCGTTCCAGGAACAGCTCCCGCATGGAATGGACTAACACTCAGCGCTGCATGCTTTAAAAAGGGTGCCACCGGCGTTACACCTGCCGCCTTAACAAACGTCGCCGCCTCTGGCATTGAGTTCGACATCAGCAAGGCACCTGGATGCAGTGGAGCCTTCGATCAGGTTCAAATTTCCGTCCAGCCGGCCGCGGCCAACACGCTCGTCTTTAGCAAGACAGCCGACTTTAAGTTTCACGGTAAACAATAAGTACATGAATATTTGGCGTTCACTGCGCCAAAGGGGGATCTATGCCGGCCATTACTCTTAAGCGAACTCTTGCAAGCCTAGCCGCCGTCGGCGCGGTGGTCGTTGGCGTCTTGCTAGTTTCCAACGGCTGCGGGGTTATTCCCCCGCATAAAACCTCTATCGCCGTGGGTTCGACGGTCACTCTGAAGCCGGTAGCACTCAGATCCCCCAGTGAAACTGCCGCACAGTCCGTCGGCTACCCAAACGTGCACCTCGTCGTCAACTACGAAGGAAAACTCCTTTCACCTGAGGACAAAGTAGAAGTTTGGATTTACGAAAATGCTAAGTCGCCTACCCCTTTGTACAAATTATCGACCTCCGACTTAGTCAATGCCTATAAAACCACCAAATGCACCTCGCAGCTGGTGACCCACCTCAACAATGCCATTAAAGGCGACGGACTGTTTTGTAGCGGTGCACTCGACGTCAAGCGTATGGGCTACTTCGTACTTAAGATCCCTGGGCATGAAGATGAGATCGCTACCTCGTTGATCTATGAATACGCCGACCCAGGCGACCAAGTCGTGTCCGTAGTCATCCCCTTTACTTAGGGGTCAGTCACTCTCCGCAACTAGCTAACTTTACGAGCCCGCCCGATGTCCATCGAAGTCGTTGGCACCTCGGCATTCGGGCCCGTAGATTCGCTAAATGCCGAGACCACCGAGACAAATCAAATGGTCGCTTTCGAATTTTTGAACGCGACGATTGCTTTCACAAGTTTTGTCGCTTAATCGACCTCGCATGTGACAAGCACGGCATGGAGATACTAGCATTCTGCATCATGCCCAATCATTGGCATTTGATCCTTCGCCCAAGACATGGAACACAACTCTCGCAATTTATGCGGTGGCTTAGCAACACCCACACACGCCGGTATCACGTCG
>JAPLFX010000065.1 GCA_026390445.1 Pseudomonadota bacterium | reverse complement strand
GGAAGCCCGACAGCAGCCATAATGGTCGCCCCGACATCAATAGAGCGAGTGGTGAAATCAAGATCTTTCACCGTCGGAACGAGCCCCTTCGGCAGCTTAATCAATAGCGGAACTTTAAGGACGTTTTCCCCTCGCAAGTGCTCTCCGTGCCCCTGCAAATGGTCCCTCTCAAATAGATCCTCACCATGGTCGGCAGTGACGATGACCAATGTATGGTCCCACAGACCCTGTGCCTTTAGCTGCTCGAATACTCGCCCTAGTTCAGCGTCGATAGCGCGAATAGACCCATCATAGAGCGCCCTGACTTGCGCTACCTCCTCACCATCTGCTGCATCATTCCCAGCACTGAGTTCAGGATTCTTTTGAAACCGATAGGGACCCCGATAAGCCGTCGTCGAAAACAACGAATAATACGGGTGCGGCGCTGCATAAGGAAAATGCGCGGTCGAAAAAAACAGGGTCTCAAGCCATGGTTTGCCTGCACTTGATTTTTGCGGCAATTGTTGACGAAACGCTTGACCTAAATGTTCCGGATCAGCATATGCTGGACTCTCCTTTAGTGCGGAAAACAAGAACTTGAAAGGGCCAGTGATCATCATCGGCAAAAGCGCAACACACGCCTGATCGGTATTTAGCCTGATCATGGTCATAAGCGTTAAGCTCGGTGCATAAACATGATCGAATCCAGCCTGAAATCTTGGGAAGATATCCCCTGCAAAATCTGAACGAACGGTCGTCTCGTAACCGTTCCCCTTAAGCTGCGATACCCAGCCGGCAAAAGGCCTGGACCGCTCGGCAAACCCAGGAAACATATGCCGAATGCCTGTACTTGCCGCAGGAAGCCCTTGCAATATTTCAATCCACGAGGGAAACGTACGCGGTATTCCAACATAATGGTCGCGCCAGACAATCGTCTGCGGATCCACTAGCAATTCCCGCAGAGATGGGGTGACTTCGCTTTTCTGGAGCCGATCGGTGCGCAGCGAATCGATGCCTACAAACAATATGTTCGCGCCTGCCGGTTGAGGCTCCACCTTAACGGGCCAGCTGAGTTCAGTTATCAGTAGCAGCAACGAGAGCAGCACCACTGCGGTCACCCTACGGTAAGCGTGTGCTCGACGCACACTACGAGCCAAGTGCATGGCGATTCGTAAAAAAGGGACCGTCGCGACAATGATCGCTAACGCGAAAAGGCTTTGAGGAGGGATTTTGAAGCCAATATAAAATAGCAGGCGCTGCACCCACGCCGGCAGGCTGCCCTCAAAAAGGGCTGGGTACTTCAGCATGGACCCAATCAGCCAGCATCCATAGGCGAATAAGGGGGCCACCGGGAAAACCACCCAACGCAGTCGCCCTAGTCCATCAGCCGCACATGCAGCTCCGAACCCCACGGAAAAGGCCAAAATGAATGCAAGTGCCAAGATTTTTAGCAGCTCAGCCAATGCGATCCAGGGATAAAACGAAACCACCCCAACCGCTAGCTGGGAGACATCTTTACCCAGAAAGCTTGCCGCAGGAAAACAGACAAGGGGCACCAAGGTCAGACTCAACGTCAAGACCAGCGCGAATCCCAAAGCCTGAAGGCAATGCGCTCCAAATCGTATACCCATTGAGACTTATTGTAGAATCTTGCCAACATTTAGTAAACACCTGAAGCCAAGCCTAAGCTGCGAGGCAGCTGATCAAGGCCCGGTACGAATCCGGGCAAACTTCCTCTTTCAACAACTTGTGCCGGATAAAATCCAAGGCTTCGTAGCGGCTGCGCTTCGACTGGTAGGAACGAGCGGAGGTTAGGGCATCAAAGATGTCGGCTAAGGTCGCAATCTGCACCTCGGGAAGCAGGCTCCCCTTATCCAGGCCGTGGGGATAACCAAGTCCGTTACGACGTTCATGGTGGTGGAGGACAATTTCCCTAGGAACATGTGAGAGTATGCTTTCAGCAAGGCGACCAAATCCAGCCTCAGGATGGCCGCGCATAATCTTCCATTCGGCATCGGTCAGAGGCCCAGACTTATTTAATAGGCTCAGCGGCACGTCTTTTTTACCAACGTCATGAAACAATGCTCCCAGCGCAATTTGGTTAAGGAGTGCTGCCTCGTTAAGGCCGAGGCTTATGGCAATGGCTACAGAGTAAGCCGACACACGGACACTATGAAAATAAGTATAGTAGTCGTGATCGGCAAGACCACTCAAATGCTGAATGCAGCGTCGATCTTCGCTGATACAGTCGGTCATAGCAGTGGCTAGGCTGCGCGCTTTCTCCACACAGGCCTCCGTCAGATCACCCTCATACAGGCACTGGGTGAACTTCGCGCCAACCTGCTGTAGATGCTGGATGCGCTCCGGCGGGGCCAGCTCCCGATTGATCATCGGTAACTTGACGACCGCCTCATACATCGCGGCCTTGGCCAAGTCCTGACTTCGTATATAAAGCTGATCGTGGCCAGCCCTGAGAAGCTCATTGAGCTCCGTGCGATTCCACTTATAACCCGATCCGCTATAAAGGATAAAATG
>JAPLFX010000164.1 GCA_026390445.1 Pseudomonadota bacterium | reverse complement strand
CCAGTCAGATTGCCTGAGCTACAGGCACCAGAGCTAAGCAAGATGGTCAGTGATGACAGCTGAACTAAGCGAAGGCTGAGATGATGCATGATGGCGATCCCCCTAAGTTAAGCGACCAAACTACTCTTCGGCTCATCTAGGAAAAATATTGAGGGGAATTTTATATAAGTTCCAAAATATGACAAATATCCAGTAATTTCAACAACAAGAGAGATTCCTCCGACAACGAATACCGACGAATTAAATCTTCAGACGAAACGCCCTAGGTGCAACGCCCCAGGCAAATGGGCGAAACATTCTGAGTGCATTCACCACGGCTCTAAAGGACGCAAAAAGCGGCCGCCCATGCCTGGAAGGCAAAGGCGACCAACCCCACATGACTAAATATATAATATTTAGAGCGTTTTTAAGTACTGCTCGAGATCGCCGACATCGCCGTCGCTCAAATTCAAATGCAGCAGAGTGTTGATGCGGCTGATCGCATCTTTCAGGTTATCGATCGAAGCATCGTGAAAGAACACGGCGTTGTCAAAAGCCCCGACCAAACTCGGCGCCTTGAACTGACCAAACTTCCGCACCGGACGCTGGCGATAATCAAGAATCTTTTGGATTTCGTCTCCAGGACCAAGGTCGCGGTCGCCCTTCAAGGTCGTGGCGATCTGCTCCGATTTTGCATCGGCCAGCCCAATCAGTCGATTAGAAAACCGACCAGAAGCCACCGAGTGATCTACCGAGCCCGTGCCTATATTAAACAGGCGGGGCTCACCACCTGCTGTGGCGCCGCTGGTGTAAGCTGGTCCAGCGTGGCAGCCAGCACATTTTTGTTGGAATAATTCGCCGCCGCGCTTCGCTCTGACGAGGTCAACTCGAGGATTTTGCAGTTTTGGGATCCCGTAGTTGAGGTACATGACCATGGCGTCTTGATCGTCTGGGGTCAGCGTACCACCTAGTCTCTCCGGCACGATGGTCTCGGCAAACTCTTTGGCATTCGCATGAGTCGCGCTGATATGCAGCCAGCCGCGATCTGCCAGCCCACCTCGAAGCGACATGGTGCGCCGCGGACCTTCCATCGTGACCCAGCTAGAGCCGTCGTTGCCGCCGTTCGGGTGGCACGAGGCGCAAGCACCAAGGCGATTGGCCGAGACTGTGTATCTTTCTGGGTTTGCCGTTTGAAAGAGGATCTTGCCGCGACGCACTGGCGCTGGGAGCGGATCTTTCGCGACTAGAGAGATCTGCGCGACCTCTTCGATCTGTGGCTTAAGTGGCACCTGTTCGATGTTGCGGATCAGAGGCAGACCAACGACCCCACCGAGCTGCACCAGATTTTTCGAGGTCGGCAGGTAATAATAGGGTATCTCGTAGGGCTGAGGGAGTTGGGAGGCATCATCGGCAGCATAGGCCGAAGTGTCCAGCTCGGAGATAAATGGCGAGTTTTCATAGAGTACGTACGCCTTCTTGCCATCCGGAGTCAGGGTCATGCCCTTGGGGTTATCGCCAGTCAGCGGCATGTGCAACTGCGACGCCGGGTTCATCGTGACCCCATCGTAGATGGCGATCTCGTCCGAGGTGTGGCTGAGCAAGAACGCTTTGCGGCCGCCCTTACTAAAGGTAATCGTATTAACTAGTCCCAGACCGGTGAGTCCAGCATGGGGAATGCCGTAGGCTAAAAATGGATTGCTTTGCTCTTTGTCGTAGTTTTGCAGGGCGCGATCGATGAATTCAATCTCGATAGGGTGGCGCATACAGATGACGATGTCTTTAAGCGTCGGGATCGCCATCTCAACGTCGCGGGTGTAATACTCCTTGAGCTGAGACTTACTGCTGGCATCAAAGGGGAACAACAGTGGCGCCGAGAGCTGTGCTGGCTGTAAGCCACCAAAGCGCGTCAGCGACTTATCAGCATTGGCGCCGCGTTCGAGGACGACCAACGCACCGGTTATACGAGTACCTGGCACCCAGGCGGTCTGCCCCGAGGGGTCGAGAAACACGCCAGACAACTGGCTAGACACCCCTTCCAAGCTGAAATCCCTGGCGTTCAGCTGGCCGTAGATCAGCTTGGCTGGTAGGTAATGATTGTAAAAGTCGGCCAAACATTGCATGCGCGGATTGCCAGGATTAAACAGATCTTCGAGAATGGTCTCGCGCTCCTTGGCAAAGGTCGTGAGATTGACCAGACTGAGCCAGCCTTCGTTGTGCTGGATATCGCCGCGCGGCAAATAATGGGCGACGTAGAGGTAACTCTCGTCGGCCGTGATGCTCATGCCGCTCGGGCGAGCGCCAACCTCCACCGTCGCTGAGGCGAGCACCTGGGCATTCTGATCCAGGTCAATTTTGCTGAGAATGCCTTCGACGTAGCTC